>WHTW01000002.1 GCA_009377525.1 Rhodospirillales bacterium | reverse complement strand
GGAGAACTTCTTCAAGTACATGCGAGAAGAGTTCCTGCTCGACGCGCTCGTCGACTACCAGGTCGAGCCCGAGGACCCGACCCGCTCGATCCCCAATCCCGAGCGCCGCGCTTTGGACAAGCTCGGCAAGCGGCTGCGCACCGCCCGCGCTCGCGTCGCGCGGCTATTCGAGCAGCGCCGCGACGTTGCCAAGCGCGTCGAGGTCCGAGACCTCGGCGAACAGGCCGTGGTCAAGCTCGCCACCGAACGCAAGCACCTGACCGACATCATCAAGATGCTCGCCTATCAGGCCGAGAGCGATCTGGTCGCGCTGCTGCGACCTCATTACCCCCGCGTCGATCAAGAGGGGCGAACCTTGCTCCATGAGCTGTTCGCCGCTGCAGGCGACATCCACGTCTCCGATAGGGAGCTGCATATCACCTTGGCGCCGCTCAGTTCGCCGCACCGAACGCACGCTGCCCAGGCCCTCTGTGAGACGCTCGACCAAACCGCGACATTCTTCCCCGGCTCTCGCCTGCGCATCCACTTCTCAGTGCGGCCACCACCACGCATCGGGCTTGCCTTCCCCGGCTCCCCCAGCGCGCGTAGCTCCGCACACGCCTCCGTCCCCTGACTAGCGGCAAAACCGGACATTCTTGCAGTGCCCTATGTCAGGAGGTCTGAAATTACGTATTTTGCCGGGGTTGACCGCCTGCCGGCCGGCCCGTATACACCCGCCCTTCCGAAGCATGAGGAATAGATGGCAAGTCACAAGTCGGCCGAGAAGCGCGCACGCCAGACGGAGCGCCGCACCGCCGTGAACACCGCGCGCCGCAGCCGCGTCCGCGGCTCGATCAAGAAAGTCGAGGAAGCGATCAAGTCGGGCGACAAGAAGGTCGCCGCGGACGCTCTGCGCGCCGCCCAGCCGGAGATCCAGCGCGGTGCCGCCAAGCACATCGTGACCAAGAATGCCGCCGCGCGTCGCGTGTCGCGGCTCGCCGCGCGCATCAAGGCGATGGCGTAACCGCCTTCGCATCGGCATCGGCAAGTGTGAACGCCGCTCCAACGAGCGGCGTTTTCTTTTTCCTGCTTGTCGCGTCGAAGATTTTTCGAGAATTTTTTTCGAGCGTCGCGCCCGAGAACATTTGGTCGCCAATTGGGCGATAAACATACGATTCGCTTTTATCGGACCGGGCGCGCGATCCGGCGCTAGATGTTGAGCGACCTTCGGCGCGACGACCGAAAGAAAATCGATTTCCAGACGATGTCAATCGACTCACGCGAAGAACAACATGAATAGCCTGCTTCGTTGCCGCTGTGATTCGTTTGCGAACCTCGAAGAGTCTGTCTAAGAGTCGGCTCGTCGCGACGGAGCGTGGGGCGCAAAGACGCGAGCCAAGGCGAGGATGGGGGGCAACCACCTCGCTGGAAGACGAACGAGGGAGCAAGCCGCAGCCACCTGACACGGACGATCGAAACAAGACAGCGTTCCCTCTAACGACGCTCATCTCGATCTTCCATTGTCATTCGTGCGCTGTGTGTCCATCGTAGATCATTGGCTCGTGTCTGAGCAGCCTGCTTCGTAAAATGAAGAGCGGGGGCCATGGCGAAAGACAACAAGATCGCGGGCACGTACGAGGTCTCCCCCGCCGCCGGCTATGCCGGCGACGTGGCCCCGACGACGGCCTGGAAGATCCTGAGCGAGAACAAGGACTCGGTCCTGATCGACTGCCGCACCAGGGCCGAATGGAGCTATGTCGGCCTGCCGGATCTCGAGACGCTGGCCAAGAAGCCGGCGCTGATCGAATGGCAGGTGTTTCCCAGCATGCAGCCCAACCCGGAATTCGTGGCCGCGCTTTCGGGCGCTCTCGCCAACAAGGAAGCGCCGCTGCTGTTCATCTGCAGGAGTGGAGCCCGATCGGCCGCGGCGGCGAAAGCCATGACCGCGGCCGGCTACAGTACATGTCTCAACGTAGCTGACGGCTTCGAGGGGCCCCTGGATGCGCAGGCCAAGCGCGGCACAGCAGGGGGGTGGAAGGCAGCGGGACTTCCGTGGAGACAAACATAATGAACCGAATTCAAGCGCCGGTGACAGGCAACAACAAGAACGCAGCGTCGTACGAACAAAAGACAGTGCCGGGGGCCGAAATGGAAGAAGCTGCGGGCCGGAAGGAGTTGGAGGCGCATTGGGTGCGCGTCTGCGACCGGCTGCGCAAGGAAATCGGCGACAAGGCCTTCAAGACGTGGTTTGGCGAGGTCGAGCTGGGCAAGCTGGAGACCGGCAAGCTCCGCCTCTATGCCCCGACACGCTTCGTGCGCGACTGGGTCGCCCGCCACTATGGCGACCGGGTGCTGGCCTACTGGCAGGCCGTGCACGGCGAGGTGAGCAGCGTCGAGGTCAACCTCGTGCCGCCGCCGGCGCCGCGCCGGGCCAACGACATCATCGCCATGCCGCCGGTACCGACCTCGCCGCAGAACTACCAGTCGTCGGCGATGCCGCGCCTGGGGCCGGCGATCGGCCGCGGCGGCGAGGAGGGCTTCCAGGGCCCCGAGGCGCGCTACACCTTCGCCAACTTCGTGGTCGGCAAGCCCAACGAGTTCGCCTATGCCGCCGCGCGCAACATCGCCGAGCAGGACCGGCCCCTGCCCGAACGCAACCCGCTCTACATTTTCGGCGGCGTCGGGCTCGGCAAGACCCACCTGATGCATGCCATCTGGCACGCCATCCGCGAGCGCGACCCCAAGCAGCGCGTGCTCTACCTCACGGCCGAGAGCTTCGTGAACCGCTTCATCCAGGCGCTGCGCACCAAGAACACCGGCCAGTTCAAGGAGCTGTTCCGCAACGTCGACGTGCTGATGGTCGACGACGTCCAGTTCATCTGCGGCAAGGAAGCCAGCCAGGACGAGTTCTTCTTCACCTTTAATTCCCTGGTTGAGCAAAACAAGCAGATCGTGCTCAGCTCGGAGAAGCCGCCGAGCGAGCTGCAGGACATCGAGGAGCGCATGCGCTCGCGGCTGGGCAGCGGCCTGGTGGCGGACATCCACTCCTCGACCTATGAGCTGCGCCTCTCGATCCTGCAGACCAAGGCGGAGAGTGCGCGGGTGCCGTTGCCGGTCGCGGTGCTGGAGTTCCTGGCGCACAAGATCAGCACCAACATCCGCGAGCTCGAAGGCGCGCTGAACCGCGTCGTCGCCCACGGCCAGCTGATCGGCCGCGAGATCACCGTCGAGATGGCCCAGGATGTCCTGCACGACCTGCTGCGCCAGGCCGACCGCAAGGTGACGGTCGACGAGATCCAGCAGCGCGTGGCGGCGCACTACAACATCAAGCTCGCCGAGATGAGCTCGCCCCGGCGCGCGCGCGCGGTGGCGCGGCCCAGGCAGGTCGCGATGTATCTCGCCAAGCAGCTCACGACGTTGAGCCTGCCGCAGATCGGCAAGCGCTTCGGCAACCGCGACCACACCACGGTCATGCATGCCGTCCGCAAGATCGAGGAGCTCAAGATCTCCGATCTGTCGATTGCAGAAGACGTCGAGTTGCTCAAGCGCCAGTTGCAGGGCTAGGCAACTCCCGGGGAGAGATGTGAAACGGGGCCCGAGAGGGCCCCGTTTTGCTTTGGCCTCAGGGCCTTAAGAGCCTCAAATTCCGAGCGAATTTGCTTCCCGCCAAGGCCCGTCGTGCTATAGTCTGCAACCGTTCCGCAATGGGCGTTTCAGGCCCGCGAAACGGGGTGTCTAAACCGCTTTTTTGGCCCCTCGTTATAGCGACCAAACCATGAAACTGACGATCGAACGGGCAGCCCTCTTGAAGGCGCTGGCCCATGTCCAGAGTGTGGTCGAGCGGCGCAACACGATCCCCATTCTCTCCAACGTCCTGATCACGGCGCAGAAGGGGCGATTGAGCCTCGCCGCCACCGACATGGACCTCGCCATCACCGAGCAGGTCGAGGCGACGGCCGCCAAGACCGGCTCGACCACGGCGCCGGCGCATACGCTGTACGAGATCGTGCGCAAATTGCCGGACGGCGCCCAGGTCGAGCTCGAGAGCGCCTCCGACGGCAACAGCCTGGCGATCCGGGCCGGCCGGTCGCGCTTCACCCTGCAGTGCCTGCCGCCGGCCGACTTCCCGGCCATGGCCGAGGGCGACCTGCCGCACCGCTTCCAGCTGCCGGCGACCGACCTCAAGGGCATCATCGACCGCACCCGCTTCGCCATCTCCAACGAGGAGACGCGGTATTACCTGAACGGCATCTACTTCCATGCCGCCACCGTGGGCGGCACCGCCGTCCTGCGCGGCGTGGCGACCGACGGCCACCGCCTGGCCCGGGTCGAGGTGCCGCTGCCCAAGGGCGCCTCGGAGATCCCGGGCGTGATCGTGCCGCGCAAGACGGTGGGCGAGGTCCGCAAGCTCCTGGACGAGAGCGACGGCTCGGTGGACATCGAGCTCAGCGACACCCGCATCCGCTTCGCCTCGGGCGGGGTGACCCTGGTCAGCAAGCTGATCGATGGCACCTTCCCCGACTACGAGCGTGTCATCCCGACCGGCAACGACAAGGTCCTGAACGTGCCGTGCAAGGAGTTCGCCCACGCCGTCGACCGCGTCTCGACCATCTCGACCGAGAAGTCGCGCGCCATCAAGCTCGCGGTCGCCAAGGGGGTGGTCACGCTCTCGGCCACCAGCCCCGACGCCGGCAGCGCGACCGAGGAGATCGAGGTCGAGTACAAGGCCGCCGCGCTCGAGATCGGCTTCAACTCGCGCTACCTGCTCGACATCACCGAGCAGATCGCAGGCTCGGAGGCCCGCTTCCTGATGGCCGATGCCGGCTCGCCCACCCTGGTGCGCGACGGCGCCGACGAGAGTGCGTTGTACGTCCTCATGCCGATGCGGGTATGACGGCGCCGCCGATCAGCGCACTTGCCTATTCCCCCGACGCCGCAACCGGCGCAGCGCCGGCTGTATTGGCTGTGCGCCAGCTTCGGCTGACTGATTTCCGCAACTACCGTCAGCTCCGCCTCGATTGCGGCCCCGAACCCATCGTCCTGGTGGGCGCCAATGGCGCGGGCAAGACCAACCTCCTGGAGGCGCTCTCCTTCCTGGCGCCCGGCCGCGGCCTGCGCCGCGCCCGCCTGGATGAGGTCGCCCGCCGCTCACGCGCCGGCGAGCCGGACGCCACTACCTGGGCAGTCGCCGCCACGCTGGACACGCCGGAGGGCCGGCTCGCCATCGGCACCGGCCTGGAACCGGCCAAGAACGAGAGCAGCCTGCCGCGGCGCGCCGTGCGCATCGACGGCCAGCCGGCCCAGAGCCAGACGGCGCTTGGCCTGCACGTCGCGGCCGTCTGGCTGACGCCGCAGCTCGACCGGCTGTTCCTCGACGGGCCGGGTGAACGGCGGCGCTTCCTCGACCGGCTGGTCACGGCGCTGCATCCCGAGCATGCCGGCGACGTGGCCGCCTACGAGAACGCGCTGCGCCAGCGCGCCCGCCTGCTGGCAGATCGGGACAAGAGTGGCAGCCGAGATCCGCACTGGTTCACCGCGCTCGAGGACACCATGGCCCGCCACGGCGTGGCCCTGGCCGCGGCGCGCGCCGACACCGTCCATCGCCTCGACGCCGCGGCGCGGCTGGGCATCGGCCCATTCCCGCGGGCGGCGCTGGCCATGGCCGGCGAGATCGACGGCTGGGTCGCCACCATGGCGGCGCTCGACGCCGAGGATCGGTTGCGTGGCGAGCTCGCCGCCAGCCGCTTGCGGGATGCCGAGGCTGGCACCACATCCTGTGGGCCGCATCGCAGCGACCTTGCGGTGCGCCATCTCGATCTCGACCTGCCGGCAGCCGAAGGCTCGACCGGCCAGCAGAAGGCGGTCCTGGTGTCGATCGCGCTCGCCCATGCCCGCCTGGTGGCGCTGTCGCGCGGCCGCGCACCGTTGCTGCTGCTCGACGAGATCGCCGCCCATCTCGACGCCGAGCGTCGCGCGGCGCTGTTCGACGAGGTGGTGGCGCTCTCCGTCCAGTGCTGGATGACAGGCACCGATGCCGGACTCTTCGCGCCACTCGCCGGCCGCGCGCAGGTGCTGCGCGTGGCCGACGGCTCGATCGCGGCGGCCTGACCCTCTTTGCAGAAAGCCAAGAACATGAGCGACAACAACGACTTCACGCCCGGCGCCGAGGACTATGACGCCGATTCGATCAAGGTGCTGCGCGGCCTCGATGCGGTACGCAAGCGGCCCGGCATGTATATCGGCGACACCGACGACGGCACCGGCCTGCACCACATGGTCTACGAGATCGTCGACAACGCGATCGACGAGGCGCTGGCGGGCTATTGCGACAAGGTCGACGTCATCCTGCAGGGCGACGGCTCGGTCACCGTGCGCGACAACGGCCGCGGCGTGCCGGTCGACATCCACAAGGAAGAGGGCATCTCCGCCGCCAACGTGAGCTTCACCCAGCTCCACGCCGGCGGGAAGTTCAACCAGAACTCCTACAAGGTGTCGGGCGGCCTGCACGGCGTCGGCGCCGCCGTCGTCAACGCGCTGTCCGAGCACCTCGATCTGCGCATCTGGCGCAACGGCAAGGAGCATTTCCTGCGCTTCCGCTACGGCGATCCCGAGGGCGACCTGCAGGTCGTGGGCGACGCGCCGGCGGACAAGCACGGCACGGAAGTGACCTTCCTGCCCTCGACCAAGACCTTCACCAAGACCGAGTTCGACTTTGCCACCCTGGAGCACCGGCTACGCGAGCTCGCCTTCCTGAACTCGCGCGTGCGCATCGTGCTGACCGACGAGCGCGGCGCCGAGCCCAAGGTCTCCGACCTGTTCTACGAGGGCGGCATCGAGGCCTTCACCAAGTATCTCGACCGCAACAAGCAGGTGCTGCACAGCCCGCCGGTGTCGATCCGCGGCGAGCGCGAGGGCATCACCGTCGAGGTCGCGATGCAGTGGAACGACAGCTATCACGAGACGATGCTGTGCTTCACCAACAACATCCCGCAGCGCGACGGCGGCACCCATCTGGCCGGCTTCCGCGGCGCGCTGACCCGCACGCTGAACAAATACGCCGACGAAAGCGGTCTCTCCAAGAAGGAGAGGGTTAGCCTGACCGGCGACGACATGCGTGAGGGCCTGACCTGCGTGCTGTCGGTCAAGGTGCCCGACCCGAAGTTCTCCTCGCAGACCAAGGACAAGCTGGTCTCCTCGGAGGTCCGGCCGGTCGTCGAATCCGTGGTCAGCGACAAGCTCGGCCAGTGGTTCGAGGAGCATCCCTCCGAGACACGCAAGATCCTGACCAAGGTGATCGAGGCCGCCGCCGCCCGCGAGGCCGCCCGCAAGGCGCGCGAGCTCACCCGCCGCAAGGGCGCGCTCGACGTCAGCTCGCTGCCGGGCAAGCTCGCCGACTGCCAGGAGCGCGATCCGGCGCTCTCGGAACTCTTCATCGTCGAGGGCGATTCGGCCGGCGGCTCGGCCAAGCAGGGCCGCAACCGCGCCAACCAGGCGATCCTGCCGCTGCGCGGCAAGATCCTGAACGTCGAACGCGCACGCTTCGACAAGATGCTGAGTTCGGCCGAGATCGGCACCCTGATCACCGCGCTCGGCACCGGCATCGGCGCCGACGATTTCGACATATCCAAGCTGCGCTACCACAAGATCATCATCATGACCGACGCCGATGTCGACGGCAGTCACATCCGCACGCTCTTGATGACATTCTTCTATCGCCAGATGCGCGAGCTGATCGACGGCGGCTATCTCTACATTGCCCAGCCGCCATTGTTCAAAGCCGCCAAAGGCAAGTCGGCCATCTACCTCAAGGACGAGCGCGCGCTCGACGATCACCTGATCGACAGCGGCCTGGAAGGCGCCATCTTCCGCCTCGGCGACGACTCGGTGCAGACCCGCGAGGATCTGCGTCGCACCGTCGACATCGCCCGGTCCGTCACCAACCTGGTTAAGCCACTGTCGCTGTCGCGGCGTGTCACCAGCAAGGCCGTGATCGAGCAAGCCGCCATCGCCGGTGCCCTCAATCCCGATATCCTGGCCGACGCCGAGCTGGCGCGGCAGACCGCGGACTACATTGCGCGTCGGCTCGACGCCGTCAGCGCGGTATTGGAACGTGGCTGGACCGGCGAGCCGACAGCCGACGGCGGCCTTGCTTTCACGCGGCGGCTGCGCGGCGTGCAGGAGCGGCACGTCATCGACGGACCGCTGATCAAGAGCGCGGAGGCACGCAAGCTCGACGCCCTGACGCCGGAACTGCAGGTGATCTATCAGCGGCCGGGCATCTTCGCTGCCAAGGACAAGGAGATGACAGTCTCCTCGCCGACCGAGCTGTACGCCGCCGTGCTCGAGGCCGGACGCAAGGGCCTCACCGTCCAGCGCTACAAGGGTCTGGGCGAGATGAATCCCGACCAGCTCTGGGAGACCACGCTCGATCCCGAGGCGAGGGCGCTCCTGCAGGTCAAGATCAACCACGCCGACGAGGCCGACGAGATCTTCTCGACCCTGATGGGCGACGTCGTCGAGCCGCGCCGTGAATTCATCCAGGACAATGCCCTCAAGGTGGCGAACCTCGATGTCTAGGGTCTTGATCGTCCTTCTCGCTGCCATGGTTTGGGCCGGGACGGCTGCCGCCCAGACCCAGTCTACGGCGCCCAGCAACCACGCCGGCACCAAGATCGCCTTCCCGGCGAGCGTCGGCGGCGCGCAGCTCGAACGTTCGGTCAACTACGCCGGGCCGCCCAACAACCGGCCCGACCAGGGCATCACCTATTTCTATTCGACGCCCAAGAAGATGGTGATCGCCGTCCACGTCTATGACGGCGGCCGCCACATCCCACCGGGCAGCAACAACCCGGCCGTGGTCGACGAGTTCATGGGCGAGCTGAGCTCGTCGGAGCTGCAGGTCAGGCACGGCGGCTATACCCATTTCGAGCGGCCGTCGGTGCCGTCGACCTGCACCTACGGCAACGTCTCGTTCCGCTGCATCACCTACAACGCCGTAAACCAGGCGAATGCGCGGCTCTACACCAAGATGATGCTGACCGGCTTTCGCGATCACTTCGTCGCCATCCGCATCGACTGGTCGCAGGTCCGCCAGCAGACCACGGCCGACGCCGACGCTGCCCTGCAGGCCTTCGTGCCGGCGCTGCTTCGCTGAGTTCCCGAGCCGGTCGAGCTCCCGGGATGGTGCACAATCTGTCCCTCGTCCACCTGCTGCTGGAGCACATTCCGTCCGGCTGGAATCAGCCGGACGGAATGTGCCTCCTGCAACGAACATCACCGTAGCGCGCGTTTCCGTTTGGATGGAACCGCGTGCGGTTCCATCCAAACGGAAACCGCTCTAGCTGGCACTGGGCGCGGCGGCCACCATCTATCTCGTCGCTCGTGAGCTGCGCGGGCCCATGTCTCGCAATCGGGCCTGTTCGCGCCCGGCGCGGCCGCGCTGTTCGTGGCGGCCGGCTTGTTCCTGATCCAGATCGGCGCTGGACAGCCGCGCTGGGCTTTCGCCGCCGCCGCGGCCATCGGCCTCGTCATCGGCGTCGTGCGCGGGATGATGATCGGCGTCCGGCACGGCCGGTGGTGATGATCTCGCGCGACGCCAAGCTGGTGTTCCTGGCCGTCGCGATCGGGGTGGGCGTCTGCACCGCCCTCGAGATCATCGGTGCCTACGCAAGCCCGGCTCTCGAGAAAGCCCGTTTCTGGGCGGCGCTCTGCGCCGTGGTCTGTGCCGTGGCGATGCTGGCGCGCGTCGGTGCTGACGATCAAGCTCCGCCAGTATTCCTGAAATCACAGCACCATCTGGGTCTGCATCACCACCGCGACCAGCTTGCCTTCAGCTGTCGTGATGCGCGTCTGCCACACCATGGTGCGCCGGCCGCGATGGATCGGCGTGGTCTCGCCGATCACGGTCACGCCGACCGGCGCGGGCCCGACGAAGTTGGTCTTGCTCTCGATCGTCGTGGTGCCCTTGCCTTCCGGCAGGTTGAGCACGGTGGCGGCGGCGCCCAGCGTGTCGGCGAAGGCCATCACCGCGCCACCGTGCAGTATGTCGGGCCGCGTGCAGAGCTCGGGCTTGACCACCATCTCGGCCTTCACGCCCGTCTCGCTCGCGGCGACAAACTTCAGGCCCAGGACCTTGGCGAAGGGCAGCGGGTGGTCGTTCAGGAGCTGAAGCTTGTCCATGGTCGGTGTCCTCTGGAACTCACAATCACAATTGCCGGATGCAGGTCCGGTTGTCATCCCGAGCCGAAGGCGAGGGACCTTTCCGGTGCCGCAAAAAGTCCCTCCCTTCGACTTCGTTCAGGGCAGGCGCTCCGCTCGGGATGGCGGTCAGCTAGCTCGCGGCACCCAGCCGGCGCAGGCCGAGATACTCCAGGATGGCGAGATCGGCCACGATCAGCGCCACCACCACGATGCCGATGACGCCGGCCATGGTCCATGTCGCAGGCAATGCCAGCACCAGTCCGCTGCCGGCCACCCAGGCGATATCGGCGGCGAAGATTGCGCGGGCCCAGGCCTGCGGCAGCGTTTCACGTGAAGCAACCCAGGCGCACAGCGCGCCGAAGGCGATCACGCCGATGCCCAGCAGTTCGAAGACGATCGCCAGGTCGAGGCCCATCAGCGCGACGGGGCCGTGCGCCGCTATCTTGGCGAACGGCCCGGCGAAGGCGGCCAGCACAGCGCCCGAGGCGACGGAAAAGACGGCGTTGCCCCACAGGGTGCGGCGCAGCAGGCGGTCGGTTGAAGCGTTCATGACGTCCTCCTTGAGTTGCCCCGAAGGCTTGAAGGGGCGCGCCAGAGGTCGCATTGGGCCGCCCTTGCAGCAATTACGCCCCAGGTAATCGGCGGACCGTCGGTCCGGTGCTATCTTCCGACCCATGATGCGCACATCCCCTGCAGCGGCTTCGCCCGCCCTTCCCCAACCCGACATGTTCGGACCCATGCTGCGCACCTGGCGCCGGCGCCGTGGCGCCAGCCAGCTCGCGCTCGCCCTGCAGTCGGGCGTCTCGCAGCGCCATGTCAGCTTTCTCGAGTCGGGCCGCGCCCGGCCCAGCCGCGAGATGGTGGTGCAGCTCAGCACCGCGCTCGACGTGCCCCTGCGCCAGCGCAACGCCCTGCTGCTGGCCGCGGGCTTTGCGCCGGCCTATCGCGAAAGCAATCTCGCCGCGCCGGAGCTCCTGCCGGTGCGCAAGGCGATCGACCACATGCTGAAGCAGCAGGAACCCTATCCTGCCGTGGTGATCGACCGGCTGTGGAACCTGCTGCAGGCCAACGATGCGGCCAACGCCTTCACGGTGTTCCTGTTCGAGGGTCCGCCGCCGCCGCCGCCGCCGGGCAAGCCGCCCAACCTGCTGCGCTGGCTGCTCGATCCCAAGGCGCTGCGCGCCAAGATCTCGAACTGGGAGGAAGTCGCGCGCTATCTCGTGTCGACGACCTATGCCGAGATCCTGGCCGATGGCGGCGAGCCCAAGGCGCTGGCCTTCATCGAGGAGATCATGGGCTTTCCCGACGTGCCGGCCTCGTTCCGCAAGCTGCGCTTCGAGGAGCGGCCGCCGCCGGTGCTGACGATCGACTATCTGGTGGGCGGCAAGGCGCTGTCGGTGTTCAGCACGATCGCCACGCTTGGCACGCCGCAGGACATCACCCTGCAGGAAGTGCGCATAGAGTGCTTCTTCCCGGCCGACGACCGTAGCGACGCCTTGTTCAAGAGCCTGGCTGCCAGGAGCTAGCTGGTCGCACGATCACGCCAAGGTCGTCAGGAAAGATCGTCGACGTCGTTGCGCAGCTTCCGCCCTTCGCGGAAGCGCGCGAGGTTGTCGAGGAAGATGTCGAAGATCGCCTCGTTCTGGCCCAGCGAATGGCTGGCCGTGTGGGGCGAGACCAGCACGTTGGGCATGTCCCACAACGGCGACGCCGGATCGAGCGGCTCGCGCTCGAACACGTCGAGATAGGCGCCGGCCAGCCGGCCGCTCTGCAGCGCCTCGATCACAGCCTTCTCGACCGCGATCTCGCCGCGCGAGACGTTGATGAAGTGCGAGCCCATGGGCATCGCCGCGAAGGCCGCCGCGTTGGCGATGCCGCGCGTCACTGGCGATGCCGGGCAGCACAGGATCAGCCAGTCCGCTTGGGGCAGGACATCGAGCAGGCGGTCGTAGGCGATGGTCCGGTCGCACGGTTCGACAGGCTCCGCACTGCGGCGGGCGCCGATCACACTCATGCCCAGCATCTTCAGGTGCGAGGCGATGTTTAGCCCGATCGGGCCCAGGCCCACGATCACGGCGCACTGGCCCTTGAGGTCGCGTGGCGAGCGCTCGCCGAGGCGCGGCTCCCAGGCATGGCGCCGTTGGGCGTCCGCCAACAACGGGAACCGGCGATTCAGTGAGATCAGCGCCCTCAGCACGCTGTGCGACACCGTCACCGCCGTGGCGCCCGAGGCCGTGGTCACCTTCACGCCACGGTCGCGCAGCTCGCGATAGATCGGCCGCTCGGCGCCGGCCGGATGGATCTGCAGCCAGCGCAGCCCGGGCGACTTGCGCAGGACGGTCTCGAAGCCGCGCAGCTCCGGCGTCGGATTGTCCTTGCTCGACTTGCCGGTGACCTCGCGGGTCATGAAGGCGATGTCGATCGCCGAGGGGCCGTCGGCGGCCAGGGCCTCCTCCGCGGTCACGAACGACAGCCCATCGCAGGCCGCCTCGATGCGCGCACCCCAGGTGCGCAAGGCGTAGACAGAAAGCAGCAGCTTCGGCGGTTGTGTTCCCATGGTCCTTGCGTGCCAACTATACGCGGCCAACAGGCTTGGAGCACAATCCGTCCAGCTGGAATCAGCAGGACGGATTGTGCCCTGTGAAACAAACATCGCCGGTGCGCGCGAATCCGATCAGATGGAACCGCACGCGGTTCCATCTGATCGGATTCCACTCTGGCGGGAACCATGCCAGTCAGGCCTGCGTCTCCATCAAGGCCAGCAGCGCCTTCACGATCTCGATCGGCGGCGGCGGACAACCCAGCACATGCAGGTCGACCGGCAGGACGTCGGCCAGCGGTCCGACCACGGCGGGAGAGCCCGCGAAGACGCCGCAATTGGTGGCGCAGTCGCCCAGCGCCACGACCCATTTGGGCTCCGGTGTCGCGTTGTAGGTGCGCAGCAGCGCCTCGCGCATGTTCCAGGTGACCGGCCCGGTGACCAGCAGCACGTCGGCATGGCGCGGCGAGGCCACGAACTTCAGGCCGAAGCGCTCGACATCGTAGACCGGGTTGTTGACGGCATGGATCTCGAGCTCGCAGCCGTTGCACGAACCGGCATCGATCTCGCGGATGGCGAGCGACCGGCCGAGCCGCTGGCGGGCGCGCTCGCCCAGCGCCCGCGCGATCTCCTCGAGCGCGTCCGTGCCCGGAGCGGGCGGCTTGATCGTGGCTTTGCCCTTGCGCAGGGCGTCGAGCAGGAACGATCTCATCGCCGCGCTCTCACAGGTCGTGACCCGAGTAGGAGCAGTTGAACGACTTGTTGCAGAGCGGAAAGTCCGCAACGATGTTGCCTTCGATGGCGGCTTCCAGGAGCGGCCACTGGAACCAGCTCGCGTCGCGCGCATGGACGCGGGCGAGCCGGCCGTCGGCGCCCAGGCGCACGCTCACGAAGACCTCGCCGCGGAAGGCCTCGACCAGTGCCGCGCCCTCGCCCGCGGCGAGGGCTGGACGGTCGGCCCGGATCTCGCCCGGCGCCAGGCGGCCCAGGAGCTGGGAAAGGATTCCGAGGCTCTCGGTGATCTCGTCCATGCGCACCAGCAGACGCGCGTCGACGTCGCCGGCGGTCCGCGTCTTGAGCTGGAAATCCACCCGGTCGTAGGGCGCATAGGCGAAGTTCTTGCGCACGTCGACGGCACGGCCGGAGGCCCGGCCGACGAAGCCGCCGGCCGCGTATTGGCGGACGAGCTCGGGCGACACGATGCCGGTGGTGACGGTGCGATCCTGCAGCGACGGCATCGAATCGTAGACCCGCTGGATCTCGGCGCGCGTCTCCTCGAACCGCACCAGGAGATTGCGGATCCGGCCGATGCCTTCGGGCGTCAGGTCGGCGGACACGCCGCCCGGCACGATGCGATCCATCATCAGGCGGTGGCCGAAGCAGGCGTCGGCCACCGTCAACAGATCCTCGCGCTGCAAGGCGCAGTGGGCATTCATCGTGATAACGCTGGCGTCGTTGCAGATCGCGCCGACATCGTTGATGTGTTGCGACAGCCGCTCCAGCTCGGCCATGATGCCGCGCAGCAGCACGGCACGTGGCGGTGGCGTCCAGCCCGTCGCCGCCTCGACCGCGCCGGCATAGGCCCAGGCATAGGCCACCGTGCTGTCGCCCGAGATGCGCCCGACGATGCGCGCGGCCTGCTCGACCTCGGCTCCCGCCATCAGGCCCTCGACGCCCTTGTGCACGTAGCCCAGCCTCTGCTCAAGCCGCACCACGGTCTCGCCATTGGCGGTGAAGCGGAAATGACCCGGCTCGATGATGCCGGCATGGACCGGCCCCACGGCGATCTGGTGCAGCCCCTCACCCTCGGTCGGCAGGAATTCGTAGCGCGCCTCGCTCTGCCGGCCGGGCCAGCGTCCATGATCGAGCCACGGCCGGGGATCGGGCAGGCCGACCGGCTGCACGCCGTAGAGGTCGCGCATGGCGCGCTCCAGTCGCAACGCCGGCGGGTGACACGCCGCGACCGACGGATAGCGGCCGGCATCGGTCTTGAGCGAGACGATGGCGCGCAGGCCCCGCTCGGGGTCGCTGAGCGCCATGTGCATGACGCCGCCGTCGGCCCATAACGAGACGAGATCGTGCCTGCCCGCGGCGCAGCCTTGGGCCAGCGCCGTCCAGGTGTCGGCATCGACGGCAAGGCGCACATGGCCGTCCGGCCCGGCGGCGTGGCCGGCGACGAGATTGGCGAGGGCGAGCGCGCTGCTCATCCCAGCAGCTCCGCCGCGCGCTGGAACCAGGCGACCAGGGCGGGCGGCAGGAAGATGCCCGCTGCGAACACCAGCAGCAGATGCAGGACCATCGGCACCGAGGAGGCGTCGACACGATGCGCCGGCCCGACCGGCTCGCCGAAGATCGTGCCCTGCAGGCGCATCAGCAGGGCGCCGAAGCCGACCAGCAAGCCGAACGCCGGCAACAGGGCGAGCCACGGCTCGCGGGCGAAGGTCGTGGTCAGGATCAGGAACTCGCTGGTGAACACCCCGAACGGCGGCAGGCCGGCGATTGCCAGGACGGCCAGGGCGAAGGCGACGGCGAGCCTCGGATGGGTGACGCTGAGGCCCGTGATCTCGGCGAAGCGCTGGGTGCCCTTGGCCTGGGCGATGTGGCCGACGGCGAAGAAGATGCCCGACTTGGTCAGGCTGTGCATGGCCATGTGCAGCAGGCCGGCGAAGTTGGCGAGCGGCCCGCCCATGCCGAAGGCGAACACGATCAGGCCCATATGCTCGATCGAGGAGTAGGCGAAGAAGCGTTTGATGTCGCGCCGCTGGTACAGCATGAAGGCCGCGAAGATCAGCGACACCAGGCCCATCACGATCATGATCGGCCCCGGATCGAGCGCCTGCGGCTGGCCGGCCACCAGCATCTTGAAGCGCAGCAGCGCATAGAGCGCCACGTTCAGCAGCAGGCCCGACAGCACCGCCGAGATCGGCGTCGGGCCCTCGGCATGGGCATCCGGCAGCCAGGCATGCAGCGGCGCCAGACCGACCTTGGTGCCGTAGCCGATCAGCAGGAAGATGAAAGCAAGGTCCAGGATTCCCGGATCCATCTGCGCGGCCGCCGCCTGCAACAGGCTCCAGGTCATCGCCGGCGCGCCCTCACCCAGCGCCGGCTGGCCGGCGAGGTAGATCAAAATGGTGCCGAAGAAGGCGAGCGAGATGCCGACGCTGGCCAGGATGAAGTACTTCCACGCCGCCTCGATCGCCTGCGGCGTGCGGTAGAGCCCGACCATCACTACGGTGATCAGCGTCGCCAGCTCCAGCCCGACCCACATCACGCCGATGTTGTTGGCGACGAGGGCGACATTCATCGAGCCCATCATCGCCTGGAACATGGCGTGGTAGAATCGCACATAGAGGGGCGACAGCCGGCCGGTCTCGATCTCATGGCCGATGTAGGAGGCGCTGAACAGCGCGGTCGTGAAGCCAACCAGGGTATTGATGGCGATGAAGACGATATTGAACTCGTCGACGATGACATACTCGCCGACCTGGCCGTCGCCCACCATCAGCCAGAGACCGGCGCCGAAAGTCACGGCGGAGGCCAGCACATTGCCGATGGCGCCGACGCGGTATCCCGGGAACGCCACCAGGATCAGCGCCGCCGCATAGGGCACCAGGACCACGAGCTGGTAGGCGTGGATCATCGGCGGTCCCCGCGCATGCGGTCGAGCGCCTCGATGTCGATGGTGTCGAAACGCTCGCGGATGCGGAACACGAAGACCGCGAACACGAACAGCGCGATCAGCACCGAGAAGGCGACGCTGACCTCGACCACGAGCGGCATGCCGCGCGCGCCGGTGGCGGCGAGGATGAGCCCGTTCTCCATCGACATGAAGCCGACGATCTGGGTCACCGCGTTGCGCCTCACGATCATCATCAGGAAGCCCAGCAGGACGATGGCGAGCGCCAGCGCCAGCGCCTCGCGGGCGTGGCTGGGCGTCCCCGACGCCACCTTGACGACCAGCGCCTGGGCAAGCCCGGTGAGCGCCAGACCGACCAACAGGGCGACTCCCACCCCCACGACCTTCTCGACCTCGCGATGGATGCCGAGCCTCTCCACCGTGCGGCGCAACGCCAGAGGAATGATGATGCCCTTGAGCGTGAGCGCGATCAGCGCGGTGATGAAGAGGTCTGGCCGATGGTCCGACCAGGCGGCCCAGGCCACGGCGAGCGCCAGAGTGATCGATTGCGCCGCGAAGGCGTTGAGCACGGCGGCGATGCGCTCCTGGTAGAGCAGCGCGAAGCTCGTGACCAGCATTGCTCCAGCCAGCAGATGGGAGATCTCGTAGGCCTGATTCACGCCAAGACCCCGCGCGTCAGGAACGCCAGCAGGATGGCGAGGAAGCCGAACACGAAGGCGATGCCGACGAAATCCGGAAGGCGAAAGACGCGCATCTTGGCGATGCTGATCTCCCAGACGCCGAGCAGGGCGGCGCCGATCAGGAGCTTGACCGACCAGGCCGCAAGCCCGATCGCCCAGCCGGCCACGCCCGCGTTCGCCGGCGCCATGCCGAACGGTGCGAACAGGCAGATCAGCAGGGAAATGTAGAGAACCAGCTTGAGATGGCTCGCCGCCTCGATCAGCGCCAGGTGGCGGCCGGAATACTCCAGCACCATGGCCTCGTGGACCATGGTGAGCTCGAGATGCGTCGCCGGATTGTCGACCGGAATGCGGGCATTCTCGGCTAGCGCCACGATGATCAGCGCGATCAGCGACAGCGCCAGCGACACCCGCACCGCGAACGGCTCGGCGATGAAGAAGTCGGCCACGCCGGCCAGCCGCGTCGTGCCGGCGGCGATCGCAAGCGTCAGCACGATCAGCATCATGGCAGGCTCGGCCAGCGTGGCGATCATCATCTCGCGCGACGAGCCGATGCCGCCGAAGCTGGTGCCGACATCCATGCCGGCCAGCGCCAGCAGGGCGCGGGCCGCACCCAGCAGCGCCACCAGCGCCACGACATCGGCCGCCCAGTTGAACATCAGCCCCGAGGCGAAGCTCGGCACCAGGGCGGCCGCCACCCAGGTCAGCGCAAAGATCAGGTAGGGCGCGCTGCGGAACAGCCAGGAGGCGGTCTCGGCGATCACCGACTCCTTGCGCAGCAGCTTGGCCAGATCGAAATAGGCCTGCAGCAGCGGCGGACCTTGCCGGCGCATCAGCCGCGCCTTGACCCGGCGCACGATGCCGACGGCGAGCGGCGCGATCAGCAGCACGAAGGTCATCTGGGCGCCCTGCGCCAGGAACTGCACGACGAGGTCGCCGGTCATGTCGTCACCGCGGCGATCGCCAGCAGGATGACGAGGGCGGCGAACATCAGGACCAGGTAGCGCCGGATGGAGAGGAATTGCAGCGTATTCAGGCGCTCGGACAGGCCAAGGACGGCCCGGCCGGGAGCCGCGTAAAGCGCTTGCCACACATGGTCGACCAGCACGACCGAGAATCGCGCGGGGCGGGTATCGCCCGGCGGCGGCATGACGACCGTCTCGCGCGCCGCAAAGGCCGCGGTGCCATACACGCGACGCAGCGGCTGGGCGAAGCTCGAGGCCGTATACTGCGTGGCGGGAGACGGATCGGGGAAGCCGCAATCCCACGCCGGGCCGCGTCGCGTGCGCCGCGCCGACAGGCGATGGACTACGAGCACGGTCGTGAGCGAGGCGATGGCGACGAAGAACGCGATGACCGGGGCGTCGTAGACGCTGCGCGCCGGATCGAAGGCGATGAGGGCGAACACCGTGGGGCCGCTGCCGGCCGGCGGCAGCGCGGCCCCCACGAGGTCGACCAGGATCGGCGCCAGCGCCATTGCCAGCAGGCTGCCCAGCAACCCACCCAGGATGCACAGCAAGGCGAGCCCACCCATCGCGATCTGCTGGACCAGCGGCACGTCGTGCGCCTGGTTGGCCTCGACGCTGCGCGGGCGGCCAAGGAACGCCGTGCCGTAGACGCGCACGAAACAGGCGGCGGCAAGAGCGGCGGCCAGCGCCAGCATCGCGCCGATCGCCGGCGATGCGAAGTGCAGCGCCGCCTGTGGCAGGGCAGGCGCGGCGATGACCGCCTGGAACAGCAGCCACTCCGACACGAAGCCGTTGAGCGGCGGCAAGGCCGAGGCAGCGAGCGCGCCCACCAGGAAGAAGACGGCGGTGCGCGGCATGCGATGGATGAGGCCGCCCAGCCCGTCGAGATCGCGCCGCCCCGTGGCGTGCAGCACGGCGCCCGCGCCCAGGAAGAGCAGCGACTTGAACCAGGAATGATTGAGCACGTGCAGGAGGGCGGCGGCCATCGCGACCGCTGCCGCTTCATGCTGGCCGTTGGCGCGGAAGGCGAGCGCAAGGCCCAGCGCCACGAAGATCACGCCGACATTCTCGATCGTCGAATAGGCGAGCACGCGCTTGAGATCGCGGTCGAGCACGGCATAGAGCAGGCCCAGCACGGCCGTCAGCGCACCCAGGATGATGGGCGGCAGAGCCCACCACCAGGCCGGCGGCCCCAGCAGGTCGAAGGCGATGCGCACGAAGCCGTAGATCGCGACCTTGGTCATGACGCCGCTCATCAATGCCGAGACGTGGCTCGGCGCCGCCGGATGGGCGAGCGGCAGCCAGGCATGCAACGGGACCAGGCCGCCCTTCGAGCCGCAGCCAACGAGCGCGGCGGCCAGCACCAGGGCCGCGACCGCCGGCCCGGGTGGATGGGCGCGGATGGTATCGAAGGCGTAGCCGCCGGCCGGCCCGGCCAGCCCGCCGAAGGCGAACAGCAACGCCATCGTGCCGATCGCCGCCATGACGAGGTAGACATGGGCGGCGCGCCGGCTTTCCGGGTCGGTGTGGCGGGCGACCACCAAGGCCCAAGACGCCAGCGACATCAGCTCCCAGGAGAACAGGAAGGCGTAGGCGTCGTCGGCGATCAGCACGAGGTTCATCGCTGCGGCGAACAGCGGGAACAGCGGTTCGACGCGCGGCGTCAACTCCTTGGCCCGGTCGAAGCCCATGCCGTAGACGCTGGCCGCCAGCACGCCACCATTGATCACGATGCCAAAGAATGCCGACAGCGCGTCCAGCCGCAGGTGAAGACCGACAGTCGGCAGGCCAATGGGCAGCTGCGCCGTCGCCTCTGCTCCCGTCAGCAGCACATGCAGGTCGACGGCGCCCAGCACGATCGCCGCCACGGCGCACAGCGGATAGACGAGCGCCAGCGCCCCGCCACGCACCAGCGTCGCGAGGAGCGCGGTGGCAGCCAATGCCCCTAAAGCGGCGCCTGACGCATACAGTCCCGGCACGGCTGCCTCGGTATCTTGTCTGTGTAACGCATTATTACTGTTTTTTTGTGTCCAATCTACAGATGATGAGCGTCCGCGACCGGATACCGCGTCACCAAGCAAGAATCGCGCTTTCTGGCCTGAGCGGGCGTTCGCAGGCATAGTCCCGCGCAAAGGTCCACCACCACCAACAAGAGTGGACCCCAGGAGGAAATCGATGCAACGCAGAACTTTGATCGCCGGTACTGCCGCCTCTGCCGTAGCTGCACCGTTCGTGCGCGCCGGTGCCCAGGCCCCTGTCACCCTGAACGGGGCGGTTCAGTTCAACGACGACCATGCTTTCACCAAGGCACTGGTGCGTTTCGAGGAGCTGGTGAAGAAGTACTACGGCAAGCCCGTCAATTTCGTACTGCACAAGAACTCGGCCTTGGGCCTCGAGAAGCAGTATTTCGAGTACATGGCGCAGGGCAAGGCGGTCGACTACGCCATCGTCTCGCCGGCGCACATGTCGACCTTCTCCAAGGCGGCGCCCTTCATCGACGCGCCCTTCCTGTTCCGCGACCTGGCGCACTGGAACAAGGTGCTTGATGCCGACCTGCTGAAGCCGGTGGCCGACGAGATCGCCCAGAAGGCCGATGTCATGCTGATCGGCTATGCCGGCGGCGGCGTGCGCAACATCTTCATCAACAAGCCGATGAGTATGCTGGCCGAGATCAAGGGCCTGAAGGTGCGTGTGCAGGGCGCGCCGATCTGGTCCAAGACCTTCGCCGCGGCCGGTATGTCGCCCACCGTCATCGCCTACAACGAGGTCTACAACGCCATCCAGAACAACGTCATCTCGGCCGGCGAGAACGAGGCGGCCGGCGTCGAATCGATGAAGTTCTACGAAGTCGCACCCAACCTCGCGATGACCGAGCACGCCATCACGATCCGGCCGATCTGCTTCTCCGGCAAGACCTTCAAGGGCCTGCCAAAGGACCTGCAGGAGGCCATCGTCAAGGCCGGCAAGGAAGCGGGCGCCTACGGCCGCCAGATCGAGAGCTCGGAGGACGAGCAGAAGCTCGTGGCGCTGGAGAAGGCCGGCAAGCTGAAGCGCATCCCCTTCAAGGACCGCGCCGAGATGAAGAAGCTCGTCGATCCGGTGATGGCGGCTTACGCCAAGGAGATCGGCGCCGACGCGATCTTCACCAAGATCGTCGCCCTGAACTGACCCGTTCATGCGCAGCGGACCTTCGGGTCCGCTGCGCCGCGCCCTTCTTCGTACGGTACCCGATGTCGCTTTCAGACGCTCCGCCGCCTGGCCCGTGGCGCCGCTTCACTCTGGCCTATGCCCGTCTCCTGACGGCTCTGCTCGCCCTTTCGGTGGCGATCCTCGTCATCCCGGTCACCCTG
Source organism: Rhodospirillales bacterium (assembly GCA_009377525.1). GTDB lineage: Bacteria > Pseudomonadota > Alphaproteobacteria > Reyranellales > Reyranellaceae > Reyranella. The sequence goes on along the minus strand of WHTW01000002.1, from coordinate 106,656 downwards.
CAGATGGTGTCGCGCTACACCAATCTGATCCCGGCCTATATCTGGACCGAGGAGATGGCGCGCTTCCTGTTCATCTGGATGATCATGATCGGCGCCATGGTGGGCGTGCGCGAGAGCGCGCATTTCGAGGTCGATGTCTGGCCAACCCTGCCGCGGCGCGGCGAAGCAGCCGTCCGCATCGTCGCCCGCCTCGGTGTCCTGGCGATGGCGCTGGTCTTCGTTGTCGGCGGCATCGAGTTCACCCGCTTCGCCTGGTACCGCACCTCCGAGCTGGCCGATCTCGAGCTGTGGCTGATCCATATCGCCTGGCCGGTGGCCGGCGTCACCTGGATCGTCTTTCTCGGCGAGCAGTTCGCCGACGAGGTCCGCATCCTCTTTGGCATGACCGGGTCATGAGCGGGTCGGTGCTGAGCTCGAGCGAAGCCGCCGCGATCCTGTTCGGAATCTTCTTCTTCCTGCTGGTGCTGCGCGTGCCGGTGGCCTTCGCGCTCGGGCTGGCCTGCCTACCGCTGTTCTTCATCGAGCCGCGGTTGTCGACCATGATGCTCGCGCAGGAGACCTTCAACGCCTACAACTCCTTCATCCTGCTGGCGGTGCCGTTCTTCCTGCTGACGGCCAACCTGATGAGCGTCGGCGGCATCACCGACCGGCTGGTCCAGCTGTCACGCTCACTGGTCGGCAGCTGGCCGGGCTCGCTCGCCCAGATCAATGTCGTGCTGTCGGTGTTCTTCGCCGGCATCTCCGGCTCCTCGACGGCCGACGCCGCCAGCCAGAGCAAGATCTTCATCGATGCCCAGACCAGGGAGGGCTACGACCTCTCCTTCTCGGTCGCCATCACCGCGGTGTCGGCCGTGCTTGCCGTCGTCATCCCGCCCTCGATCCTGATGATCGTGTGGGGCGGGCTGATCTCGACGTCGATCGGCGCGCTCTATCTCGCGGGCGTCGTGCCCGGCCTGCTGATCGCCGGCGCGCAGATGGCCACCGTCCACATCTACGCCGTGCGCCGCGGCTATCCGACCTATCCGCGCTCGAGCTTCCGCCAGCTCCTGTGCGCCCTCTGGGTGTCGATTCCGGCGCTCATGACACCGTTCATCATCGTCGGCGGCATCCTGCTGGGCTGGTTCACCGCCACCGAATCGGCGTGCGCGGCGGTGATCTATTCGGCCGTGCTGTCGATCGTCGTCTATCGCGAGATGGGCCCGCGCGAGCTCTACCGGGCCCTGCTCGACACCGGTCGGCTAGCCTCGGTCGCCTTGTTCTGCATCGGCACGGCAAGCGCCTTCGGCTGGCTGCTGGCCTACTACCGCATCCCGCAGGAGCTGCTGGCCAACGTCACGACCTGGGGGTTGGGTCCGATCGGCGTCGGCTTCTTCATCGCCCTCGTCTTCCTGGTCGTCGGCTGCTTCCTCGACGCCATCCCGGCCATCATCATCGTCGGCACGGTACTGGAGCCGCTCGCCAAGTCGGTCGACATGAACTCGGTCCACTTCGCGATCGTCTCGATCGTGGCGCTGGCCTTCGGGCTGGTGACGCCGCCCTACGGGCTCTGCCTGATGATTTCCTGCGCGGTCGCCGGCGTGCGGCTGCGCTATGCGCTGAAGGACACGATCATCATGCTGGTGCCGATGGTCCTGGTGCTGGCGGCGACGATCATCTGGCCCGACATCGCGCTCTTCCTGCCGCGGCTGATCGCACCGGATCTGATGAAGTAGCGATCATACGGAGCGCGGACCTCCAGGTCCGCGCTCCAATTCAAGGAAGATTGCGCGCTCGTTCATATGCCGCGCCGAAATTCGGCGGCGTGTCGGCGCGGCAGGGCAGCGCCCGCTTGGGCTCGGGATCGTCGATGAAGACGTCGCGCAGGCGGGCCGCGCACGGGTCCTGCACGACCACGCCATGCCCCTGGGCGCGGAACACGACATGGCGCGATGACGCAAGATGCCGGGCGGCCTCGCGGCCCCACGCCGGCGGCGTCAGCCAGTCGTAGGTGCCGCTCAAGAGCAGCGTCGGCGTAGCGGCCTTGACCGGCTGGCGCTCGGAGGCGGGTGCGCGCGCCACGCGCCACACCGGACAGAAGGCCGGCGACTTGCTGGTCTTGGCGGTGAGACCATAGACGCCGCTCGCTTCGATTTGCTTGCGCCGCGCCGCACGGTCGACGGCGGCCCAGGTCTCGCGGCATTCGATGCTGTTGTAGAGACCGTCGAACTGCTGGGCGTTCTGCTCGAGCAGGCCGCCGTCATTGCTCTCCAGGTCCTCGGCGAACATTTTCAGCAACCTGAGGTCGTTGCGCTGGATGGCGCTGACCGTGTCTGGGACCAGCGCCGCCTCGCCCTCGCGCATCATGTGCAGCAGCACCATCAGGAGCTTGGGCCCGTCGAGCCGCACCGATTGCGGGCCATCCTCGAGCTGCAGCGTGAGCTCCAGCGGCTTGGCCTGTGCGGCTTCGATCGATCCTTCGACCGTTGCGCGCAGGCCCGGATGGCGCTGGCGGCACAGCGTGTCGGCGGCGCAGTCGGTGTAGAGTCGCTCGAAGGCGCGGCGCACGATCTCGGGCTCGTTCTGCTCGCCGTTGACCTGCGGCGGGTAGACGCCGTCGAGCACGGCGGCGCGCACCAGGTTGGGATGGCGCCGCATCACCTCCAGCGCCCAGCGCGTGCCGTAGGAGACGCCATAGATGTTGATGCGGCTAAGCGACATGGCGGCGGCGAGATCGGCCACGTCGTCGGCCAGCGCCGGCGTGGTGTACATGCCGAGGTCGATCTTGCGCCGCTCGAGGCCGGAACGGCAGCGGGTCAGGATATCGCGCTCCTGCTCTTCGGTCACGGCGCGGCGGCGCGCCTTGGCGGGCTCGCTGGTGCGCGGATCGAAGCAGTCGAGATTGGGCGTGGCGCCGCCCGCGCCGCGCTGGCTCAGGATGACGACATCGCGCTTGCGGCGGATGTTGGCGGTCTCGTTCCACCAGTCGCCTTCGGCCAGCGCATCGGCGCCAGGCGACGAGGCGACCAGCGGCGCATCACCCGGGCCGCCGGAGAGATAGACCAGGGGCTCGGCGCTGGCCGTGCGCTTGGCCTTCAGCACCGCCACCTTGAGGCGCACCTCGCGGCCCTCGGGCTGTCCGCGATTCTCCGGCACGATCAGCACGAAGCATTCGACGCGTTCGCCGCGTGGCGGCTTGAAGCTGCACCGCTCGCGCTCCAGCCGAGGTGCGGCAAGCGCGCTTCCTGCCAAAATGAACAGGAATGCTGCCAAGCCGCCTCGCCAGCACAGTCGAGCCATGGACAATATGTGCCACATCGTGGCTTGTGACGGCATGAAGTAATTCTATGGAAAGGCCCAAGGCGAACGCCTTGTCAGCCCCTCGCCCCGCCCGCAAGTTGCCCCAATGACCTCCCGTTCCTATTGGACCGCCGTTTGGTGCGGTTTCCTCGTCCTCACCATCGGCTTGGGCGTCCGCCAGAGCTTCGGCATCTTCCTGAAGCCGGTTTCGGCCGAATTGCATGTCGGCCGCGAGTTGTTCTCCTTCGGCACCGCGCTTTCCATGCTGCTGATGGGTGCCGTGGCGCCGTTGTCCGGCCGGTTGGCCGACCGTTTCGGCTCGGCCTGGACCATCGCCGGCGGCGGCGTGGTCTATGTGCTGGGCATGGTCGTGACGGCCGTCATGCATGACGGCTTCATGCTGATCCTGGGCAACATCCTGGTCGGCATCGGCCTGTCGGCCGCCTCCTTCGGGCCCGTGCTGGGTGTGATCCTGCGCGTGGCGCCGCCCGCCAGGCAGGCGCTGGCGGTCGGCATCTGTTCGGCCGGCGGCTCGTTCGGCCAGTTCTTCATCGTGCCTCTGGCAGCCGTGCTGCAGAACTATTTCGGCGACTGGCGGCCGACCATGTGGGCGCTGACGGCCATCGCCGTGGTCATGATCTTCCTGGCGGTCGGGCTGAACGACAGCCGCGAGATCGCCGCCAACCGCAAGGCGAGCGGCGGCGGCCAGAGCGTCGGCGAGGCGCTGTCCGAGGCGTTCAGCCAGCGCAGCTACGTGCTGTTGGTGATCGGCTACTTCGTCTGCGGCTTCCACGTCGCCTTCGTCGGCGGCCATCTGCCGGCCTACATCTCCGACAAGGGCATCGGGCTCTCGCTGTTCGGCTACAACCTGTCGCCGGCCGAGCTCGGCGGCTGGGCGATCGGCATGGTCGGCCTGTTCAACATCGCCGGCGCCATCATCTGGAGCACGCTGGGCGCGCAACACAAGCGCAAGAACCTTCTGGCGCTGCTCTATCTCCTGCGCTCACTGGTGTTCCTGGGCTTCGTGCTGGCTCCCTTGTCGGCGGCCTCGGTGCTGATCTTTGCCGGCGCGCTCGGCTTCCTGTGGCTGGGCACGGTGCCGCTCACCACGGCGCTGGTCAGCTTCATCTTCGGGCCGGTCCATCTCACCATGCTGAACGGCATCGTCTTCTTCGGCCATCAGGTCGGCAGCTTCTTCGGCGGCTGGGGCGGCGGGCGCCTGTTCGACCTGCAGGGCAACTACGACATGATGTGGTGGATCTCGATCGCGCTCGGCATCATCGCGGCTCTGCTGCACTGGCCGATCGTCGAGGAGCGACTCTCGCGGTCCGCCGCGGTGCCGCAGCCGGCGTGACATGACGCAAGGTTGGCGCTCCGTCGTCCTGTGGGGCGCCGCCTCCCTGGTGGTCGCCGCGGTGGCGGTGTCGTTCGTGATGTGGGGGTTGAACGGCCCGGCGTATCTGATCGACCTGGTCGCGGCGTATTGCTTTTAATCGCTTCGACACTTTCCTCATGCCTCCTCTCCCCCGCTAAGGGGGAGAGGAATCTGAGAAGAGCAGGGCGTCACAATACGAACTTGCTGAGATCCGCGTTCTTCGCCAGCGCGCTGACCTTCTCGCGCACATAGGCCGCGTCGATCTCGACCTTCCGGCCGGGGCTGTCGGAGGCGGTGAAGCTGATCTCCTCCAAAAGCTTCTCCATCACCGTGTGCAGGCGGCGCGCGCCGATGTTCTCGACCGCCTCGTTGATCTCGGCCGAGAGCTTGGCCAACTCGTCGATGGCATCGGGCTTGAATTCGAGCTCGACCTTCTCGGTCGCCAGCAGTGCCTTGTATTGCTTCACGAGGCTCGCCTCGGGCTCGGTCAGGATGCGGCGGAAATCCTCCTGGCTGAGCGAAGCAAGGCTGACGCGAATCGGCAGACGGCCCTGCAATTCGGGCAGCATGTCCGACGGCTTGGCGAGATGGAAGGCGCCGGAGCAGATGAACAGCACGTGGTCGGTCTTCACCGGGCCGTGCTTGGTGTTCACCGTCGTGCCCTCGATCAGCGGCAGCAGGTCGCGCTGCACGCCCTCGCGGCTCACGTCGCCGCCGCCGCGTAACTCGCTGCGGGCGGTGATCTTGTCGATCTCGTCGATGAACACGATGCCGTTCTGCTCGACCGAATCGCGCGCCTCGCGCACGACCTTCTCCTGGTCCAGGAGCTTGTCGCTCTCCTCGCGCATCAGCGTCTCGTAGGACTCGCCCACGCTCATCTTGCGCTTCTTGGTGCGCCCGCCGAACGCCTTGCCCAGCATGTCGCCGATATTGATCATGCCGACCGAGGCGCCGGGCTGGCCCGGCACCTCGAACTGCATGGGGGCGCCGGTGTCGGCGACCTCGACCTCGATCTCGCGCTCGTTGAGCTCGCCGGCGCGCAGCTTGTGACGGAAGCGCAGCCGCGTCTCCTCGCTGGCGCCGCTGCCGCACAGCGCATCGAGCACGCGACCCTCGGCGGCAAGCTCGGCCTTGGCGCGCACGTCCTTGCGCATCCGCTCGCGCGCCATGTCGAGGGCCGCCTCCATCAGGTCACGCGCGATCTGCTCGACGTCGCGGCCGACATAGCCGACCTCAGTGAACTTGGTCGCCTCGACCTTGAGGAACGGTGCGTTGGCGAGCTTGGCGAGACGGCGAGCGATCTCGGTCTTGCCGCAGCCGGTCGGCCCGATCATCAGGATGTTCTTGGGCAGCACCTCTTCACGCAGCACTTCGGGCAGCTGCAGGCGGCGCCAGCGGTTGCGCAGCGCGATGGCGACGGCGCGCTTGGCGTCGTGCTGGCCGACGATGTGCTTGTCGAGCTCGGAGACGATCTCGCGGGGGGAAAAGTCGTTGGTCATTTCACTCAAAGCTTCTCGATGACGAGATTGTGGTTGGTGTAGACGCAGATGTCGGCGGCGATGTCCATCGCCTTGCGGGCGATCGCCTCGGCATCGAGACCGTCGACATCGATCAGGGCGCGCGCCGCCGCCAGCGCATAGTTGCCGCCCGAGCCGATGGCGATGATGCCGCCTTCGGGTTCCAGTACGTCGCCCGAGCCCGACAGCAGCAACGACACGTCCTTGTCGGCCACCGCCATCATCGCCTCCAGCCGGCGCAGGTAGCGGTCGGTGCGCCAGTCCTTGGCAAGCTCGATGGAAGCGCGCAGGAGCTGGCCGGGATGGCGCTCGAGCTTGGCTTCCAGCCGCTCGAACAGAGTGAAGGCGTCGGCCGTGGAGCCCGCGAAGCCCGCGACGATCTGGCCGTTGCCCAGCCGGCGGACCTTCTTGGCGTTGCCCTTGACGATGGTCTGGCCCATCGAGACCTGGCCGTCGCCCGCCATCACCACCTGGCCGCCCTTGCGGACTGAGAGAATGGTCGTGGCGTGCCAGCCCGGCCCGGAGGAAGTTTCGGATTGTGGGGACATGGACCCGTAAATAGTCATTCGCGGCAGCAAATCAATCACGGTGCTCCGGCGGCAGATTTTCCGCTGGTATAGCCGACTCGGAATCGTCCTGATCCATGCATTCGTCAGGCCCTGAAAGAGAACGAATGAGAAAGGCGAAATCGCGCAGCGCTGCCGCTAAGCGACGCGCCGAACTGAAGGCATTGGCGGCCTTGCCAGAAGCCCGAATTGACACGGCTGACATCCCGGAAGTTCTAGACTGGTCGGGCGCCAGGCGCGGGCTCTTCTACCGACCTGTGAAGGGCGGCGCAAAGCGAGCTAATCTCGCTCGATGAACGACCAACCTGTCATCGTCATTGGCGCCGGCATTGTCGGCACCGCGACCGCCCGCGCCCTGCAGCGTGAAGGGCATGCCGTCACCCTGATCGACAGCGGCGAGCCCGGCCGCGCCGCCTCCTACGGCAATGCCGGTTTCATCGCCATCGACCATGTCCTGCCGCTCGCCCGGCCGTCGACCCTGAAGCGCGTGCCGCAGATGCTGATGGACCGCAATGGGCCGCTCACCGTCCATCCACCCAGCTTCCTCGCACTGTTGCCCTGGATGGCGCGCTTTGCACTCGCCGCCTACAGTCGGGAGGAGGTCCGGAAGGGCGTCGATTCCTTCGGGCCGCTGATGGCCGAGGCCAACATCGCCTGGAAGGCCGAGATCCAGGCGTCGGGCCTGGGCGAGCTCTTCCGGACGAAAGGTGCGCTCTACGTCTACGAGAGCGAGGCGGCCTTCAAGTCGGGCGGCGAGGAACGCGCGCTGCAAGAGGCCAAAGGCGCGGTGTTCGAGATCGTCGACGGCAACCGTGCGCGCGAATTGGCGCCGGGCTTGAGCGAGCGCATCGTGCGCGGCGTCCACTACTCGCACGGCATGCACACCATCAATCCCTACAAGGTGGTGACGACGCTGGCCGAGCGCTTCGCGGCCGAGGGCGGCACCCTCCTGCGCGGCCGCGTGCGCGGCTTCGGCCGCGATGGCAACCGCGTGACCTCGGTCGAGATCACCGACCAGAGCCTGCCGGCGACGGCCGTGGTCATCGCCGCCGGCCGCGCCTCGGGCGAGCTGACGCGACTGCTGGGCTTCAACGCGCCGCTGGTCGCCGAGCGCGGCTATCACGTCATGCTGGCGCCGGACAATGTGCGCTTCGAGTTGCCGGTGAGTCCGGCCGAGCGCGGCTTCTTCATCACGCCCATGGAGGAAGGCCTGCGTGTCGCCGGCACCGTCGAGCTCGCCGCCCCGCACCAGCCGCCGTCGTGGCATCGCGCCGACCTGCTGGTGCGGCATCTCAAGGACATCTTCCCCGGCGTCGGCGGCGCCGAACAGAGCCGCTGGATCGGCGAGCGGCCAACGCTGCCGGACTTCCGGCCGGCGATCGGCCGCGCGCCGCGGCTCGCCAACGTCTATTGCGGCTACGGCCATCAGCATGTCGGCCTGACGCTCGCCACCGCGACGGGCCGGCTGATCGCGCGCCAGATGGCGGGCGAGGAGCTGCCCGAGACCCTCGCTGCGTGCAATCCTGGTCGCTTCGGGTAGCGGGCCGCCGCCCGTTGCGCGGTCGTGCCGGCGGGACTAGCGTTTGCGGGCTATCTGGCGAATCGACAGCTCCAGGAGGCCGGCATGAGTTCTCATCGCAGCCCCGCAGAAGTTCGTTCCAGCGTAAAGCACCCCATCATCGACGGTGACGGCCACTGGGTGGAATACAACCCGGTCTTCGCCGAGCGCATGCGCAAGGTCGCAGGCGACAAGGCCGCCGACGGCTTCTTGGCCGCCCAGCGGCGCATTCCCGATGCCCTCAGCCTGTCGATCGCCGAGCGCCAGCAGCGCGGCGCCGCCATGGAGGGCTACTGGACGCGCCAGTCGACAAACACGCGCGACCGCGCCACGGCGATGATGCCGCGCATGCTCTACGACCGGCTCGACGAACTCGGCATCGATTTCGGCGTGATCTATCCCACCGCCGGCCTCGGCATTCCGCGCATTCCCGACGACGAGACGCGGCGCGCGGTGATCCGCGGCTTCAACATCGTCACCGCCGAATACTTCGCCAAGCTTTCAGACCGGCTGACGCCTGCCGCGGTGATCCCGATGTGGACGCCCGAGGAGGCGATCGACGAGCTCGAGTACTGCACCAGGGAGCTCGGCTCGAAGGTCGGCATGTTTGGTGGCGGCTTCGCCCGCCGCATACCGCTGGGCAAGGATCTCGATCCCGCGCTCGGCCGCTTCGCCGTAACCTATGAGAATCTCGGCATCGACAGCCCATACGACTACGACGTGCTCTGGCAGAAGTGCCGCGAGATCGGCATGGCGCCGACCTTCCATGCCGGCGGCCGCGGCTTTGGCCTGCGCAACTCGCCCAGCAACTTCACCTTCAACCATATCGGCCACTTCGCCGCCGCCGGGCATTCGATTGCCAAGGGCCTTTTCCTGGGCGGCGTCACGCGGCGCTTCCCCGACATGAACTTCGCCTTCCTCGAAGGCGGCGTGGGCTGGGGCTGCCAGCTCTTCGCCGACCTCATCGAGCATTGGGAGCGGCGCGGCGCCAAGGGCATCGCCTACATGGACCCCAAGAAGCTCGACCGTAAGCTGCTGAGAAGCCTGGTCGACAAGTACGGCTACGGGGAGATGGCGGCCGAGCTCGACAAGCGCGACGGCTGGCCGGCTGCCGAGGAGGACGACCTGACCGGTGGCGTGCCGGTGCTCGACGATTTCGCGGCCTGCGAGATCGCGCGCAAGCAGGACTGGATCGATCTCTACGCCAAGCCCTACTACTTCGGCTGCGAGGCCGACGACCGGATGAACGTGACGGCGTTCGGCAAGGCCAACCCGTTCGGCGCGCGCATCAATGCCATCTTCAGCTCCGACATCGGCCACTTCGACGTGCCCGACATGCTGAGCCCGGTGCCCGAGGCCTACGAGCTGGTCGAGGACGAGCTGATCACGCCGGGCGACTTCCGCGACTTCACCTTCACCAATGCCGTGCGGCTGTGGGGCCAGCAGAACCCGCGCTTCTTCGAGGGCACGGTGGTCGCCAAGGAAGCGGCGGCGGTGTTGAACGTCGCGCCGGCGAGGGCTGCGGCGGACTAGGAACGTCCACGGCAGAATGCACCACTCCTCATGCTCCTCTCCCCCCTTGGGGGAGAGGCGAGGAGGTGATGCAGGAGGCAATCTTCGTGTTGCCCCCTCGCCTATCCTCTCCCCTTGGGGGCCCCAAGGGGGAGAGGAACATGAGGAGCGTCGTTCCTCGTTCATCAGCTGCCGTACTGCAGCAGCGTCTCGCCGTTGGCCTTCAGCCAGGCCTGCGGCGGCTCCATCGGGCCGTCGCACAGGCCGCGGGCCAGGGCCCAGAAGCGCGGGCCGTGGTTGAGATGCACGAGATGGGCGACCTCGTGCGCCACCAGATAGTCCAGCACCTCGGGCGGCGCGAAGACCAGGCGCCAGGAAAACGACAGGCCGCCATCCGGCCCGCAGCTTCCCCAGCGCGAGCGGCTGTCGCGCACGGTGATACGCTTGACCGGCCGCTCGACCCGTTGCGCCTTGGCATGGACCAGCGGCACCAGCCGGCGGCGCAATTCGGCCGTCAGCCAGTCGCGTAGGCGGCGCGGCAAGTGCTCCGGCCGGCCGGCGACGTGGATCTCGCCCACCTCGCACCACACCGTGCCGCGCCTGTCGGGGCGATGGCGGATGAGGTGCGGCTCGCCGAACAAGGGCACCTCGGCGCCGTCGGCGAACGGCCGCCGGGCCGGCAGGCGGTTTAGCCGGGCCGCGATCCAGCCGGCCTGCGCTTCGGCGAAGCCCACGGCGGTGCCGCGGGCCATGCGCAGGGGGGCGGTCAGCACGATGCGGCGGCCGGCCGGGTCGACGCGCAGCGAGGCACGGCGGGCGCGGCTGCTGCGCACGAAGGTCACAGGCAGCGTATCGTCGGCATGAACAATGGTCAGTTGCTCGGGCTCGAGTGCCGCTTTAGGCAGGACGAAGCGCAACAAAGAGCCGGACAACGACATGCCGCGAATCATACAACAGAGGAGCGCCTGACGTGACCCTCGATCTTGCCCGGTTGCGCGCCGAGACGCCCGGTTGCGCCCACGTCCTGCACCTCAATGCCGCGGGCTCCGCCCTGCCCAGCCGGCGCACCCTCGACGCCACCCTGAACCATCTGAAGCTCGAGGCCGAGATCGGCGGCTACGAGGCGGCCGCCAAGGCGCACGACGAGCTGGAAGGCTTCTATCCGGCGGTGGCCAAATTGATCGGTGCGCAAGCCGACGAAGTAGCCTTCGTCGAGAACGCCACGCGGGCCTGGGACCTCGCCTTCTATTCCCTCGACTTCAAGCCGGGCGATCGCATCCTGACCTGCGTCAGCGAGTATTCGTCGAACTACATCTCCTACCTGCAGGTCGCCAAGAAGACCGGCGCGGAGATCGTCGTGGTGCCGGACGACAATTACGGCCAGATCGACCTCGGCGCATTGGAACGGGCGATCGACAAGCGCACCAAGCTGGTGTCGGTCTCCCATGTGCCCACCCAGGGTGGCCTCGTCCAGCCGGCCGAGGCGATCGGCAAGATCGCCAACGATGCGGGCGTGCTCTACCTGCTCGACGCCTGCCAGTCGGTGGGCCAGCTGCCGGTCGATGTCCGCAAGATCGGCTGCGACTTCCTGTCGATGACCGGCCGCAAGTACCTGCGCGGGCCGCGTGGTACGGGCTTCCTCTACGCCAAGCGCGCGACCACGTCGCACATCGAGCCGCTGCTGCTCGACAACCACGCCGCCAAATGGACCGACGACAACGCCTACACCGTGCGCGACGACGCGCGGCGCTTCGAGAACTGGGAGCGCTATTTCGCCGGCGTCATCGGGCTGAAAGTCGCCGCCGACCAGGCCAACGAGCTCGGCATGGAGCCGATCTGGGCGCGGCTGCGCGAACTGGCCGACGGCCTGCGCGCGCGGCTGTCGACCGTGAAGGGCGTCACGCTCACCGATCTCGGCAAGGTCAAGGGCGCCATCGTGACCTTCGCCGTCGACGGCAAGGACCACAACGAGCTGAAGGCCAGGCTGCGCGCGCAGGCGATCAACGTCACCGTCTCCACGCAGTTCTCCTCGCGCCTCGATCTCAAGGGCCGCGGACTGCGCGATGTCATGCGCGCCTCGGTGCATGTCTACAACACCGAGGACGAGCTCGATCGCTTCGCGGCCGCCCTCGAAGCGGCCATATGATGAAGATATGATGGCGGGCTGAACCATATATTTGAGATCGCGGCCGCGCCGCCTACGATGCTCGCACGGGCGCGAGCAGGGGCCGGCGATGGCAATCGATTTTCATTCCCGCGCGAATCGCAGCACCTATGCCAGCCGGCAGGCCGACACTGGCTGGAAGGCGGCCATCCGGCGGATCGTCGAGCCTGCCGGCAAACGCGTTGCCGACATCGGCTGTGGCGGCGGCATCTATTCCCTGGCATGGCACGCGCTCGGCGCGAGCACTGTCACAGGTATCGACTTCTCGCAGGCGATGGTCGATGCCGCGCACGAGCAGGCCACCGGGCTCGCCGACATCTCCTTTCGACAGGGCGATGCCGCTGCGACCGGCCTGCCACCGGCCTCGGCCGACATCGTCTTCCAGCGAGCCCTGATCCATCATCTGCGGGATTACGGGCCGTGCTTTGCCGAAGCGCGCCGCGTGCTCGCGCCCGGCGGAATCCTGATCGTGCAGGATCGCACGCCGGACGATGTGCGGCTGCCCGGCTCCGCCGAGCACCTGCGAGGCTATTTCTTCGAATGCTTTCCGCGCTTGCTGGCAGTCGAAACAGCCCGCCGGTCGACGGACACGGCAGTTCGCACCGCCCTCGACGCAACAGGCTTCGCCAAGGTCGAGATGTCCATGCTTTGGGAAGTGCGTAAGGTCCACGACGGCTGGCAAGAGCGGAGACAGGATCTGATCAACCGCACCGGCCGCTCGATCCTCCACGATCTCAGCGATACCGAGCTCGCTGAGCTGATCCTTTACATCGAGAAGCGCCTCTCCCCCGACGGGCCCATTGTCGAGATGGACCGCTGGACAGTGTGGAGCGCCGTGGCCTGAGCCGGCGGCGTCTGCTCTTATGGACGTCGCGCCAGATGGATAGCTCATGCCCCTGATCTCGCCCGCTGCCTCCTGGCTGAGCCTGGTCGCCAAGGTCGGGTCGATTCGGCGGGCCGCGGTGCAGCTCAACGTGTCGCCGTCAGCGGTCAATCGCCAGATCCTCAAGCTCGAGGCGGAGTACGGCGCCGAATTGTTCGAGCGGCTGCCGCGCGGGCTGCGCCTCACCGAGGCCGGTCGGATCCTGGTCGCCGACATCGAGCGCTGGCAGCACGACCATGCGAGGACGCTGCAGAGCCTGGCGGAATTGCGCAGCCCCATGAGCGGCCATGCCGCGATCGGCCTGATGGAGAGCTTCGGTCGCGCGGTGGTCTCGCGGCTGATGACCCATATGGCCGAGCGGCATTTCCAGGTCTCGCTCGACGTCTTCATCGGCGGCACCGAGCAGATCGTAGGCCAGCTGGTCGCCTGCAAGCTCGACCTCGCCATCTGCTATGCCGTTCCACGCCAGCCCGACATCCAGTTCCTGGCCCGCATACCGTCGAACCCGGGCATCGTCGTGGCGCGCAACCATCCGCTGGCCAACCGCAAGTCGATCCGGCTGGCCGAGTGCGCCAAGCACAGCTTCGTCTTCCCCGACACCTCGCTCACCTCGCGCGGCATCCTGGAGAAGGCGCTGCAGCGGGCGGAGCTGCATCCTGCCGCGACGGTGACGACCAATTCCATCGAGGTGATGAAGGCGATGGTGCGCGACCATCGCCAGATCGCCCTGCTCGCCCTGCCGGACATCCATTCCGACCTGGTCGACGGCGAGTTCGTCCATATTCCCTTCGCCGACCGCCACGTCAGGGGGTCCAGCCTGTCGCTGATCGCTCACCGGCACGTCCGCCTGTCGCCCGCGGCGGCGATGGTGGCGGATCACCTGAAGGAGCAACTACAGCAATTACCCGGCAAATAGCACTGTCCTCAAAAAGGCGACGGCGCGTGCGCAAAGTTGAGCTTCTAGTCCTCCCCAGGCCGGGTGTTACATGCAACAGGCCATTCGAAGGCCCCATTCGAAGGCATTGGGGGACAGCATGACAATCCGTCGTTCCTGGTCGGTGATGGCAATCGCGGCTGCGTCGCTGCTGGCCGCGCCGCCTACTACGCAAGCGCAGTCCCTGCTGCGGGTCGCACCCGAGACCCTGTCGCGCATCCTCGATCCGCATTTCACCACGTCCTTCACCACACGCGATCTCGGCTACCTGATCTACGACACGCTGTTTGCCGTCGACGATAAGTTCGAGCCCAAGCCGCAGATGGTCGAGAGCTACACGGTGAGCCCCGACAAGCTCACCTACACCTTCGTCCTGCGGCCGGGCCTCAAATGGCACGACGGCCAGCCGGTGACGGCGGCCGATTGCGTGGCCTCGATCCGGCGCTGGGCGTCACGCGACAGCATGGGCCAGATGTTGACCCGCTTCCTCGCCTCGCTCGAGGCGACGGACGCCAGCACGATCAAGCTGGTCCTGAGGGAGCCCTACGGCATGGTGCTCGACAGCCTCGCCAAGGTGGGCGCGCCAGTGCCGTTCATGATGCCCGAGCGCATCGCCAGGACGCCGGGCAGCGAGCAGGTGAAGGAGATCGTGGGCTCCGGTCCCTACAAGTTCCGTGCCGACCTGCACGAGCCCGGCGTGAAGATCGTCCTGGAGAAGTTCGCCGACTACGAGCCGCGCGGCGAGCCGCCCAACTGGGCCTCGGGCGCGAAGATCGCCAAGCTCGATCGCGTCGAGATGCTGGCCATGCCCGACGCGCAGACGCAAGTGAGCGCGCTGATCCGCGGCGAGGTCGACTATCTCGAGCGCGTGCCGGCCGACCTGCTGCCACTTCTGGACACGAAATCCGGTGCCAAGGCCGAGGTCGTGAGCAAGTTCGGATTCCAGGCGATCATGCGCATGAACCACCTGCAGCCGCCGTTCGACAACATCAAGGTACGCCAGGCCGTCGCCCGGGCGATCGATCGGTCGATGTACGCCGCCGTGGTAGCGGGCGATCCCAGTTTCGCCACCGACTGTGCCGCGATCTTCGGCTGCGGCATGCCCTACGACAGCAAGGGCGGCATTCCCTCCCGCGACGTCGCCGCCGCCAAGGCGATGCTCAAGGAAGCGGGCGTCGACCTGTCCAGGCCGCTGGTCATGCTGCATGTCGCCAACGCGCCGGGCATCGCCGCCCTGGGCAACGTCACACGCCAGGTGCTGGTCGATCTCGGCTTCAAGGTCGAGATGCAGGCGATGGACTTCCAGACGTTCGCCACGCGGCGGCTCAACACCAAGCCGGTGAGCGAAGGCGGCTGGAACCTCGCCCACACGACCAACTCGGTGCCCGACCAGGGCAATCCGCTCAGCAACCCGTTCCTGGTGGCTGTGGGACATCCCGCATCCGCCTGGGGCTGGCCGACCGATCCCAAAACCGAGGAGCTGCGGCTGAAGTTCGCCACGGCGGCGGACGAGGCGTCGCGCAAGGCCATCGCTGCCGAGATCCAGGCCCGCGCCTACGAGCAGGTGCTCTACCTGCCACTGGCGCAGTTCACGACGCCGTCGGCCTGGCATAACAACCTGCAGGGCGTGCTGAAATCGCCGGTGATGCTGCTCTATAACATCGACAAGAAGTAAGAGGCGACCATGGCGAAGGCTGTTGCCGACGACTATCTGCGGCGCATCCCCAAGGCCGAGCTGCATTGCCACCTCGCCGGTACGCTCAGGGCCACCACCGTGGCCGAGCTGGCGGCTCGCGCCGGCCTCGCCCTGCCGCGGCCGGCAGACAAGCTCTATCAATGGCCCGATTTCTACGGCTTTTTGGACGTGCTGCGGCTCACCGCTCTGGTACTGCGCACGCCGCAGGATTTCTCACGCGCCGTCTACGAGTATGTCGAGGACGCCGTACGCGACGGCAACCTCAGGCACGTCGAGTTCTTCTTCAACCCCGACTACTTCTATCCCAACGGCATCGACTATCCGGCGATGGTCGACGGCATGGTCGAGGGTATCGAGGCAGCGAGGAAGAAGTTCGGCGTGTCGAGCCTCCTGATCTGCTGCATCGACCGCTCGACCAACACGCCGGCCCAGGCGGTCGAGATCGTTGAGACGGCGATCGCCCATCGCCGCGACCATGTCGTCGGCGTCGGCCTGGATGGCGCCGAGCGTGCAGGGCCGCCCGCCATTTTCGCCGAGGCCTATGCCCTCGCCAAGCGGGCCGACCTGCACCGCACGGCGCATTGCTGCGAGGACAACCAGACGCTCGTCGAGGCGCCGCCAACCAACTACCTGATCTGCCGAGACGTGCTCCAGTGCGACCGCATCGACCACGGCTACAACATGCTGGCGTCGGATTTCGTGATGGCCGAGGCGCGGCGCGACGGCCTGTACTTCACGCCTTGCGCCTGGACCAGCCTGGTGCACAACCGACCGCATCGTCCGCAGCGCATCCGGCGCATGGTCGAGGCGGGGCTGAACGTCACCATCAACACCGACGATCCGGCAATGTTCGAGACCGACCTCGGCCACGGCTTTGCGACCCTGTTCGACTCGATCGGCTGGGGGCCGGACATGGCGCGCAAGTTCAGCCTGAACTCGGTCGAAGGCTCGTGGCTCGACGAAAGCGACAAGAGCGCGCTTCGGATGGCGTTCCGGCGCGAGATCGCCGCTCTCGACAAGGAATTCGGCTACCAGACCGCTGCGCCGACGGTCTAGTCCTTCTCCCCATGGCGATATGGCCATACAATGCCGGCGAATCGAGGGGGAGGCCGTTGGATGCCCGTGTTTTTCGTCTGTGCAGGGTTGCTGGGATTGCTGGCGGTGAGCCTGACGGTGAGTGTCGGCCGCCTGCGCATGCAGAAGAAGATTTACCTGGGCGATGGCGGCGATCCCGAGATGCTGGCGGCGATCCGGGCGCACGGCAATTTCATGGAATACGTGCCACTCTGCTTGGTCCTGATCTACGTCGTGAGCGACTTCTACACCTTCTGGTACGTGGCCGCCTTGTCGCTGGTTCTGCTGCTGTCGCGCGTGCTGCATGCCGGCGGCCTGCTGGGCTTCATCCCGCTCGGCCGCACGTTGGGCGCCAGCGGCACGACGCTGATCCTGGCGATCACCTCGGCCATGCTCATCATATCGGGCATCAACCTGAAGCAGTACTGAGCGGGCGATCGCGAACCGATGGGCGAGCCGGTCGCCGTTCCGCTCTGGCTGTTCGCCGCGATTGCGCTATTCGCAGCCTGGTCGCTGCTCGACCGGCTGCTGATCCCGAGCGGCCGTTGGTTCGTGCGCCGCCGCCTCAACCGGCTGATCGACCGCGTCAACCAGCGGCTGGCCGTCGAGATCAAGCCGTTCCAGCTCACCAAGCGCCAGGTGCTGATCGACCGCCTGGTCTACGACCCGCAGGTGGTCACCGCCGCCAACGACTATGCCCGCGCCAACAACCTGCCGCGCGAGGTGGCGATGACCGAGGTGCATCGCTACGCACGCGAGATCGTGCCGACCTTCAACGCCTACATCTACTTCAGGGTGGGCTACTCGATCGCCCGCGCCGTCGCGCACTTCCTGTATCGCGTGCGTCTGGGCTTCGCCGACGAGCGCACCATGGCGGGCGTGGCACCCGGCACCACGGTGGTGTTCGTCATGAACCACCGCAGCAACATGGACTATGTCCTGGTGGCCTTCCTGGCGGCCGAGCGCACGGCGCTTTCCTACGCCGTCGGCGAATGGGCGCGCATCTGGCCCTTGCAGCAGCTCATCCGGTCCATGGGCGCCTACTTCGTGCGCCGCAACTCCAACAACCCGATCTATCGCCGCGTGCTCGAGCGCTACGTGCACATGGCGACCGAGGCGGGCGTGGCGCAGGCGATGTATCCCGAGGGCGGGCTGTCGCGCGACGGCAGGCTGCGCGAGCCCAAGCTCGGCCTGTTCGACTACATGCTGAAATCGTTCGATCCCAAGGCCGGCCACGACATCGTCTTCGTGCCGGTGGCATTGAACTATGACCGCGTGCTGGAGGACCGCACGCTGCTGCGCTCGCTCGACAAGGAGCTGCCGCGGCGCGGCGCGCTCTTCGCCATGCGCACTGCCCTTGGCTTCTGGTTCAGCCAGCTCGGCCTGATGCTGCGCGGCCGCTGGTATCGCTTTGGCTATGCCTGCGTGAATTTTGGCGGACTCATCTCGGCCCGCGACTGGCTCGCCAGCAACGCCGCGGCGGCCGGTGGTGATCTGCGCAGCCTCGACAAGGATCAGCGCTTCGAGGTCATCGGCCGCCTGGCCAAGGACGTCATGGGCCAGATCGCCCGCCTGGTGCCGGTGCTGCCGGTGTCGCTGATCGCCACCGTGCTGCTGGAGGCCGACGAGCCGCTGGATGAACTGGAGCTCAAGGTGAGCGCCTCCGATCTGATGGCTCATTTCGAGGGCCGTGGCGCCAAGCTCTATCTGCCGCGCGGCGACCGCGACTACGCCTTCGATGTCGGGCTGCGCATGCTGGAGCTGCGCCATCTGGTCGAGGAGCGGGAAGAGGGCCTGTTCGCCGCGGTCGCAACCGAGCGGCCCGTTCTCGCCTACTACGCCAACGCCATCGCCCATCTGCGCTGACGATGCCCCCTCTGACGATTCTCGGTACGCTCTGGAACATCGCCTACTCGGCGGCCACGGGATTCTTCACCAACCGGCTGTCGACCTCGGCCGCGGCGATGGCGTTCTACACCATGTTCGCCATCGGCCCGATCATGATCTTCAGCATCGCCATCGCCGAGCCGATCATCGGCCGACCGACGGCGCAACAGGCGATCTTCGACGCACTGGGCACGGTGGTGGCGCCGGACCAGCTTGAGGGCATCCGCCGCTTCGCCTCGCAGGAGCTGTTCAAGGGCGGCGGCATGGCCGCCATCATCGGCGCGGTCGTGCTGGTCTATACGGGCAGCCGCGTCTTCGTCGAGCTGGATGACGGCATCAACGCGATCTGGAGCACGCCCGCTTCCCATACGCTGCAGCCGGCGAGCGCGTTCCATCCCGTGCTGGCCGTCCTGCAATCGAGGCTGGTGGCGCTGCTGCTGATGGTGGTGCTGGGCCTGCTGCTGATCGCCGTCGTCCTGGCGAGCGTGCTGATCTCGGCCTATGCCGGCGCGCTGGAGAAGTTTCCGGTGCTGGGCGTGTGGATCGGGCCCGCCATCTCGGTGTTCGTGCATTACGGCGTGCTGTCGTCCTTCTTCACCCTGATCTACAAGTGGCTGCCGAGCGGCGGCGTGCCGTGGAAGTACGCCTTGATCGGTGGCGCGGTGAATGCGCTCTTGTTCGCCGCCGGCAACCGCGGTTTGGTCTACTACTTCGAGGTGACCCAGATCACCTCGGCCTTCGGGGCGACGGCGGGCTTCGCCGCCATCATGGTGTGGATGTACTGGACCTCGCTCACCATCCTGATCGGCGCCCAGGTCGGCCGCTCGACACGCGACGTGCTGATCCAGGATCGCCGACGCGAGATGGTCGAGGGGGACCTTTAGTCTTCTGGACCGCGCGCGTCCCGCGCGCTCAAGCTCATGAGCGCGCGGGACGCGCGCGGTCCGGAAGACTAAAACATGGTCGCCAGCACGCGATCCGGCGGCTTGTGGCCGTCGGCGAAGGTCTTGATGTTGATCAGCACCTTCTCGCCCATGTCGATGCGGCCTTCCAGCGTGGCCGAGCCCATGTGCGGCAGCAGCACGACGCGCTCGAGCTCGAGCAGCTTGGGATTGACCTGCGGCTCGTGCTCGTAGACGTCGAGGCCGGCGCCGGCGAGCTCGCCCGCCTTCAGCATGCGCACCAGGGCGTTCTCGTCGATCACCTCGCCGCGCGCGGTGTTGACGATGATGGCGGTGGGCTTCATCAGCTTCAGCCGCCGTGCCGACAACAGATGGAAGGTCGCCGGCGTATGCGGGCAATTGACCGAGACGATGTCCATGCGCGCCAGCATCTGGTCGAGGCTCTCCCAGTAGGTCGCCTCGAGCTCGCGCTCGATATCGCCGTGGACGCGCTTGCGGTTGTGATAGTGCACCGCCATGCCGAAGCCCCTGACCCGGCGGGCGATCGCTTGGCCGATGCGGCCCATGCCGACGATGCCGAGACGCTTGCCCGAGATGCGGTGGCCGATCATGAAGGTCGGCGCCCAGCCCGCCCAGTTGCCGTCGCGGACCAGCCGGTCGCCCTCGACGAGGCGGCGCGGCGCGGCGAGCAGCAGGCAGACGGTGAGATCGGCGGTGTCCTCGGTCAGCACGCCCGGCGTGTTGGTGACGGTGATGCCGCGCTGGCGGGCGGTGTCGAGGTCGATATGGTCGACGCCGGTGCCGAAGGAGGCGATCAGCTTCAGCCGCGGCCCGGCCTGCGACAGCACGCGGCTGTCGATGCGATCGGTCACCGTGGGCACCAGCACGTCGGCCGTCTTTACCGCTTCGACGAGCTGGGAGGAACTCAGCGGCTTGTCGTCGGCGTTGAGGCGCGTATCGAACAGCTCCATCAGCCGGGTCTCGATCGCATCCGGCAGCTTCCGGGTGACGATCACCAGCGGCTTTTTCTTGGAACTTGTCGGCATGTAATCGGTACCGGCTGGCGCGTCAGGGGATGAGCCCGATTAGCAATACAAAGCGCGCCTTGTCCAGCCAAGGGGCGCATCATCATTTGTGGCGAAAAAGCACGCTCTTTCAAGCGGTTGTCGATCGACGTGGAGATTTAGGGTATATAGGCTCCGATGGGAATCCGATCGTCGGCATGGCTTTGGGCAAGCTTCGTCGCCTTGGCGGCCGCCGGCCTGCCCGCGACCGCCGCCCCGCAGGCCGCGGACAAGTCGGCCGCGGCCCAGCAGAGGAAGGGCTCGGGCCTGCCGATTCCACGCTTTGCCTCGCTCAGGTCCGACGAGGTCAATGTCCGCACCGGCCCCGGCACGCGCTACCCGGTCGACTGGGTGTTCACGCGCAAGGCCATGCCGGTCGAGATCGTGGCCGAATTCGAAAATTGGCGGAAAATACGCGATTGGCAGGGGGCGAGCGGCTGGGTCCATCAGAGCCTGCTGAGCGGCAAGCGCGCCTTCATCGTCCCCACAAAGCCGGCCAGCCTGCACAAGACGCCGGCGACCTCGGCCGAGGTGGTGGCCAAGCTCGAGCCGGAAGTGACAGGCGAGATCCGCTCCTGTGCCGGCGACTGGTGCCGAGTCAGGGTGGGCGGCGTCAGCGGCTGGATCGAGCGCACCGGCCTGTGGGGCGTCTACAAGTCCGAGCCAATCAACTAATACCTCGTCACCAAGGTTTTGACGGGTTGGTCTGCGGTCCGTATGCCCGGCGGAGGCCGGCCTCCCGGCCCGGTCTGCCATCGACCTCATGCACCGTAGCCTTGCCGAACGGGTCCGCCGGCCGGGCTGGTGTGGATCGGATGGACGATGCAAAGAGCGACAGACGCCGGACTCTATCCAAAACCACCACGCGTGTCAATAACTATAGTTCATGTCGGCGATCGCAGCCTACCCGCCGGCGATGGCGCGTTTCGCTACCGCGACTTTTTGGGCTCCAGGAGGGGCCACCCCTGGGGGGCCGCCGCCGCCATCATACCATGGCTTGCGCGCGCCGACCCCAGTGCTGGCAGTGCCGTCATTGATCCCCCGCCGCTGGTCCGCGCTCCTGCGGAGCTTCGGCGGACATGTGCTATTCGTGCTGCCCAAGCCGCCCGAAGCTGCTTGGGCAGCGTAGGGTGGCTAGCCGCCCCAGCGGCCGGGACGTAGAACGGGGTCACCGTGGCCCACGCAGTCAGCCTCTCCTACGCGCGCTCCGACCATATGTCGCCCGTCGCCGTGGCGATGACGACGGCGCTGCACGCCGCCGTGGCGGCCGCTCTGTACATGATCTCGCCACTCAATCACGTCGACACGACGACGCCAGACGTCATCGAGATCACCATGCCGCGGGAGCTGCCGACGCCCGAGCCGCCGCAACCCTCGCCCACACCTGAGCCGCCGCGACAGGCAGCGGCGCCCGCACCATCGCCTCCCACCCCTCCCATGAGGCTCGGCCTGGCGCCCCCCGGACCCAGCCAGGACCCGAAGGCCACGCCGGGCACCGAGCAGCCCGTACCATCCAAGCCCGAGACGCCAGCCGCCGAAGCGGCCCAACCCGACCCGCCCAAAGCCGAGCAGCAACAGGCGCGCGCCACCCCGCCTCCCCCACCGCCACCGCCGCCGCCGGCACGCACGCTCGAGAGCGAACTGCCACCGCTCGAGGCGCCGCCGCCGCCGGTCACTTCTCGGGAAATCCCACGGCCGCCAGCGCCGCTGCCGCCCGCGCCCAAGGCGCCGCCGCCGACCCAACAGCGCGTGCAGCCCGCGCCGACGCCGCAGCGGCCGCCGCAACAACCCGCGCTGCAAGGCTCGCCGCTGTCGCAGATCCCGCAGGCGCGCACGCCCGCCGACCGGCGGGCCTCGCGGCAGGCGCCGACCTTGGTCAATCCCGCCGACGCCTATGGCCACAAGCGCGCCGAAGCCCAGTATCTCTGGCACATCTCCCGGAAGCTTTCGCAGCATCAGCAGTTCGTGCGCAACGTCAGCACAGAGGCGGGCACGGTGGTGCTGCGGCTCACGATCGCGCGCGACGGCCGCCTGGTCGATGTCGGTCTCAGCCGCTCCAGCGGGCTGCCGTCCCTGGACAATGTGAGCATGAACATGGTTCGCCAGGCAGCGCCCTATCCGCCGCTGCCCGACGACATCGCAGGCCCCCAGCGCACCTTCGTCCTGCCGCTCTACTTCAAACGAAACGGGTAGCGCACAATCCGCTCGGCTGGAGTCAGGCCGGAAATCGCTCCAGCAGGCGGCGCCAACCTAGCCGCCGTCGGCCCGCGGACGTAGAACGGGACCACCGTGACCGACGCCATCATCGCCCATCCGCGCGTGGAGCACATGCCGCCGGCCGCCGTGGCACTGGCGGTGCTGCTGCATGCCCTGGTCGGCGTCGGCATCTGGTGGCTCTCGTCGCTGCAGCCCACCGAATCTCAGGAAGAGCCGATCATGGTGATGTTCGACAGTTCGCCATCGAATGTCGGCCTGCAGGATCCGGCAAGGACGGGGCCGCCAGCCGAGTCGCAGGCCGCCAGCCCGTCACCATCGACCGAACCCAGCCGCGAGCCCGAGCAGCAGCAGGCGCTGGCCCCCGCGCAACCCTCGAACGAGCCCGCTCAGCCGTCCCAGTCCTCGCAGGCCATGCCGCAGCCCGAGCCGGTGCCGACGCTGCCGATCTACGAATTCTCCGTGCCGCCGGTGCCCGAGCCGCCGCCGGCGCCGACCTCGCGCGACTTCCCCAAGCCGCCCGCGGCCGCGCCGCGCAGGCCCGTCCAGCGAACCCAGCCGATGCCACCCAGACCCGCGCCACCGGCACAGCAGCGGCCGGCCGCGGAGGCGCCGGCGCTGATACCCGCGCCGCTGCCCGGACCCAATCCGGCGGACCAGATCGCGGGGCGGGGGCGGCAACGCAACGACTACTTGTCGCGCGTGTTTCGCCAGCTCGAGCGCTATCGCGTCTATCCCGCCGCTGCCCGCGACAACAATCTCGGTGGCCGCGTGGTGACGCGCGTCACCATCAAGCGCGACGGCGGACTGATCGATGCCCGCATCGATACGTCGAGCGGAGTCCCGGTCATCGACCAGGCCGAGCTCGAGGCCATCCGCAAGGCCGCACCCTTTCCGCCGGTGCCGAACGGCATGCCGGGCGATCCCGTGATCCTGGTCCTGCGCATGACCTATGGCCCGCCGAGGCGCGGTCGCTAGAGCATTCCGAGCGCGCGGGACGCGCGCGGTCCGGAAGAATCAAGAGAAGTCGGCTGACAACGCCTGGCGCACGGCCGGCGGCATCACCGCCATGTGGCCGCAGTTGGGATGATCGAAGCCCACCACGACATCGCCTGCACCGCCACGGAAGGCGGCGACCTGGCCCGCCGTGAAGGGGAAGCGGATGAACTGCACCGACGAGGCCTTGCCATCGTCGCGCGAGCGCTCCTGGTCGCCCTCGGGCACGCCGCGGATCACCTCGCCGCCGGCGCGGATGAAGGCCTGGTGCTCGACCCCACCCAGGGTCGACAGCACGCGCGCGCGGCGCAGCGGATCGTCGATCTCGAACATCACCGTGGCCACCAGCTCGCTGCCCCGTGGGATCAGCGGATTGTAGGCCGCGAGCTCGTCGGGGATCTGCGCTGGGCCGCCCTTCTCGATGAAGAGCATCTCGTGCACCTGGTGCAGCATGGTCTCGTAGGATTCGAAATAGAACGTCGCGAACGGCCCGACTTCCAGCCGGCGGTTCTTCTTGATCTCGGAAATCTGCCGCCGGCGTTCGGCCCGCACCTTCACATATTCGGCGAGCGGCAGGATGGCGGAGACTTCGATCGCACGCGACGTCATGGCTGCACCGTCATTCCATAGGCCAGCGCCATCAGCTCGATCGGATGATTGGCGCGCGAGGGCTTCAGCGTCTGCTCGCCCGCCGTCATCTCCATCACCTGCATCAGGTGATCGGCAGCCAGCGGGCATTCGGAGGCGACGAAGCTGGTGTCGTTCTTGATGGCCGCCTGGGCGGCCGGCTTGCCGACCTTCACCGCCGTCTCGAAGTTCTCGGTGCGCGCGCCCCAGATGCCGCCATGGCCGCTGCAGCGCTCGACCACCGCGACACGCGTCTTGGGCACCAGACGCAGCATCTCGGCTGCCTTGGCGCCCATGTTCTGGGCGCGCGCATGGCAGGCCAGATGGACACTGACGCCGCCCTCGATGGTCTGCAGGCCGGGCGCCAGACCCTCCTTCTTGGCGATGTCGACGACGTATTCGGAGATATCGAACGTCGCCTGCGACAGCCGGTCGATCGCGGGATCCTTGGGCAGGATCAACGACCATTCGAACTTCAGCATCAGCGCGCAGGACGGCGTCAGCGCGATCACGTCGTAGCCCTTGTCGACCCAGGGCAGCAGCGCCTCCGTCACCTGGCGCGCAACGGCGGCAACGCCTTCGAGATCGCCCAGCTCGAGCTTCGGCATGCCGCAGCAATGCGGATGGACGACCTCCGTCGCCACGCCATTCCTGGCCAGCACCGCGCGCGCGGCCGCGCCGATGCCGGTGTTGTTGAAGTTCACGAAGCAGGTGGCATAGAGCACGGCCTTGCGCTTGCCGAAGGCGGGGGCGGCCTGGTTAAGCTCCGCGCCTTCGCGCGCGGCGCGGATCACGAAGGTCTCGCCGGCATATTCCGGCAGACGTGCGCCGTGATGGATACCGGCCCATTTTTCGACAGCGGGCCGCGTCAGCTTGTTGTGCTCGTCGCTCGCCCAGTTGGCGAGGCCCGCGGTGAAGGTGCCGAGCCGGCCGGCGCGATCGGTGTCGGCGAGCTGAGCCTCGACGAAGCCGACGCCCTCCTTGCGCGCCTTCACGGCACGATGGCGCAGCATGAGATGGGGGAAGTCGAGCGCCCATTCGTGCGGCGGCACGTAGGGGCACTTGGTCATGAAGCACATGTCGCACAGCGTGCAGGCTTCTTCGACCCGGGCGTAGTCCTCCTTCTTCACGCCGTCGAGCTCACCGGTCGGGCCGTTGTCTATCAGAGCGAACAGGCGCGGGAAGGAATCGCAGAGATTGAAGCAGCGTCGGCAGCCGTGACAGATGTCGAAGACGCGCTCCATCTCCTTCTCGAGCGCCTTCTCATCCCAGAACCAGGGATTCTGCCAGTCCAGGGCATGACGGACGGGGGCTTCAAGGCTGCCTTCGCGCATGACGGTGTCGTTTCTCGATAGATCAGGTGCGAGCCGGACGAAAAAGGGGACCCTCGCGGGTCCCCCTCTGTAGAGGCCGCGAAGGCTCAGGCCATCGTGTCGAGGGCCTTCTGGAAGCGACCGGCGTGGCTCTTCTCAGCCTTGGCCAGGGTCTCAAACCAGTCGGCGATCTCGGCGAAGCCTTCTTCGCGCGCGGTGCGGGCCATGCCCGGATACATGTCGGTGTACTCGTGCGTCTCGCCCGCGATCGCGGCCTGGAGGTTCGAGCCGGTGGGGCCGATCGGCAGGCCGGTCGCCGGATCGCCGCTCACTTCGAGGAACTCGAGATGGCCGTGCGCATGGCCGGTCTCGCCTTCCGCGGTCGAACGGAAGACGGCGGCGACGTCGTTGTAGCCTTCGACGTCGGCCTTCTGGGCGAAGTAGAGATACCGGCGGTTCGCCTGGCTTTCACCCGCGAAAGCAGCCTTCAGATTGTCTTCGGTCTTGGATCCCTTGAGGTTCGCCATGGATTTTCTCCTTGGTGCTTAAGGCTTGGCGATCGGCGCGCGGCCGATCTGGCAGCCCGGATATTGGGAAGCCAGCGCGACAGCGTCAAGTTGTTTAGAACAGTTCTAAGAATTGCAAGCGACTCGCAAGTAGCGCCCGCAGAGGGCGTTAGCGCCTCAGCGCCGCACTCGCACGATGACGTCGACCCGGGACATGCGCGTGCCCTTGGGCGGCGCCGGCAGGCCGGCGATGGTCACCTTGTCCGACGGGAAGTCGTGCAGCTCACCGTCGTTCTCGACGAAGAAATGATGGTGATGGCCGGTATTGGTGTCGAAATAGGACCGGCCCGGCGCCACCACGACCTCGCGCAGCAGCCCGGCGTCGCGGAACTGGTTCAACGCGTTGTAGACCGTGGCCAGCGACACCGGCATGCGCGTCGCCCGGACCTCGGCATGCAGGCTTTCGGCCGTGACATGTCGGTGTTCGCCCTCGAACAGCAGGCGCGCCAAGGCCACCCGCTGACGGGTGGGGCGCAAACCGGCCTCGCGGAGGCGGGCGGTGAAGTCGGGGCTGGTACCGGACATTGTGACGCCCATATGTAAGCAGCCGAAAGCGGCGTGAAAAGGGCCGTTTGACCCAGATTCGGCGGTTTGCGCTGGACCGCGGGCCTCCTTATTCTGAATTCTGACCCCGATCCCGGTTTCGGGCGGCTTTGGGACGGTGAGCGTGAGCGAAAAGAAGAGCAGTTACACTTTCGAGGACCTGATCGAATGCGCCCGCGGGCGCCTGTTCGGGCCGGGGAACGCGCAGCTGCCGTTGCCGCCCATGCTGATGCTCGACCGCATCGTGAAGATCGCCGACACCGGCGGCCAGTTCGGCAAGGGCGAGGTGGTGGCCGAGCTCGATATCAAGCCCGACCTCTGGTTCTTCGACTGCCATTTCAAGGGCGACCCGGTGATGCCGGGCTGCCTGCCGCTCGATGCCCTGTGGCAATGCCTGGGCTTCTTCCTGGGCTGGATGAAGGCCCCCGGCCGCGGCCGTGCCTTGGGTGTGGGCGAGGTGAAGTTCACCGGCATGGTCGTACCGACGGTGAAAAAGGCTCACCTACCATGTCCATCTCAAGCGCGTGATCCTGCGCAAGCTGGTCCTGGGCATCGCCGACGGCTTCGTGTACGCCGACGGCAAGCAGGCCTACGAAGTGACCGGCCTCAGGGTCGGCCTGTTCCAGGACGCAGCCGCGGTTCCGGCAGCAGCGAGCTGACAGCATGAAACGTGTCGTCGTCACCGGCCTGGGAGTCGTCTCCTCGATCGGCAACAACGCCGTCGAGGTCGCGAAATCGTTGCGCGAGGGCAAGTCGGGCATCGAGTTCGTGCCGCAGTACAAGGAGCTGGGCTTCCGCAGCCAGGTCGCCGGCACGCTGAAAATGAACGTCGACGAGATGGTCGACCGCCGCCTGCGCCGCTTCATGGGCGACGGTGCGGCCTACGCCTGGCTCGCCATGAAGCAAGCGATCGAGGATGCGGGCCTCGGCGAGGCCGAGATATCCAACGAGCGCACCGGCGTGGTTGCCGGCTCAGGCGGGCCGACCACCGGCGCCATCGTGCAGTCGGCCATCATTGCCAAGGAGAAGGGCCCCAAGCGCGTCGGTCCGTTCATGGTGCCGCGCGCCATGTCGAGCACGGTTTCGGCCAACCTCACGACCGCCTACAAGATCAAGGGCCTCTCCTACTCGATCAGCTCGGCGTGCTCGACCTCGGCGCACTGCATCGGCAACGCCGTCGAATGCATCCAGCTCGGCAAGGCCGACCGCATGTTCGCGGGCGGCGGCGAGGAACTCGACTGGACCCTGTCGGTGCTGTTCGACGCCATGGGCGCCATGTCGTCCAGGTTCAACGACGCGCCCGAGCGGGCGAGCCGCGCCTACGACCGCGACCGCGACGGCTTCGTGATCTCGGGCGGCGGCGGCATCCTGGTGCTCGAAGACCTGGAAGTCGCCCGCGCGCGCGGCGCCAAGATCTATGCCGAGGTCGTGGGCTACGGCGCCACGTCCGACGGAGCCGACATGGTGGCGCCGTCCGGCGAGGGCGCGGTGCGCTGCATGAAGCTCGCCATGGACGGATTCCCCGGCGCGGCGCGGCGCAATGCGCCGGTCGACTACATCAACACCCACGGCACTTCCACGCCGGTGGGCGACATCACCGAGCTCGACGCCATCCGCGCCGCCTTCGGCAACAACAAGCTGCCGGCCGTCAGCTCGACCAAGTCGCTGACCGGCCACAGCCAGGGCGCGACCGGCGCGCACGAGGCAGTCTATTCGCTGCTGATGCTGAAGGAAGACTTCGTCGCAGCCTCCGCCAACGTCGAGAATGTCGATCCCGGCGTCGGCGACTATCCGGTGGCGCGCCAGCGCATCGACAATGCCGGCCTGCAGACCGTGATGTCGAACAGCTTCGGTTTCGGCGGCACCAACGCCTGCCTGCTGTTCTCACGATACGACCATTAAGAAGAGGCATCATGCCCGACGACCGGATCCTCGCCGCCGCCCCCGATGCTTCCGGTGGCGGGACGGCAAGCCCCTCTTCCCATGCGCCGTCCAAGGCGGTCGAGCTCCCCGAAGTGCCGAAATTGATGGCCGGCAAGCGCGGCCTGGTGATGGGCGTGGCCAACGACCGCTCGATCGCCTGGGGCATCGCCACGGCGCTGCATGCGGCGGGCGCGGAGATGGCCTTCACCTACCAGGGGGCCGCGTTCGGCAAGCGCGTGCTGCCGATGGTCGAGCAGCTCGGCTCCAAGATTGTCGAGGAGGCCGACGTCGAGAACGAGGGAAGCCTCGACCGGCTGTTCGCCCGCCTGCAGAAGGAATGGGGCCGGCTCGACTTCGTCGTCCATGCCATCGCCTTCTCCGACAAGGAGGAGCTGAAGGGGCGCTACGTCGACACCACCAAGGCCAACTTCCAGCGCAGCCTGACGATCTCCTGCTACTCCTTCACCGAGATCGCACGCCGCGCCCTGCCGCTGATGACCGAAGGCGGCAGCCTGGTCACGCTGACCTACGAGGGCGCCACGCGCGTGATGCCATCCTACAACGTGATGGGCGTTGCCAAGGCCGCACTCGAGGCAAGCGTGCGCTATCTCGCGGCCGACCTCGGCCCGCAGGGCGTGCGGGTGAACGCGATCTCGGCCGGCCCGATGCGCACCCTGGCCGGCGCGGTGATCGGCAGCGCGCGCTATGTCTACCGCGTGTCGCGCGAAGCCTCGCCCTTGCGGCGCAATGTCGAGCTGACCGATGTCGGCGGGGCGGGACTCTACCTGCTGTCGGACCTCAGCGCCGGCGTCACCGGCACCGTCCACTATGTCGATGCCGGCTACCACGCCATCGGCATGCCGCCCTCCATGAGCAACGGCCAGAACGGCGAGTAGCGTTGGGGGCGCGCCATTAGAGACGGAGTAAGCTCCGTAAGTGGCACGTCATGGTCTACCGGACCGCGAGCCTCCGGCTCGCTCATCATTCATGAGCGCGCAGGGAGGTCGCGGTAAACCGCGACCCAGCGCGCGGTCCAGAAGAGCATGAGAAGACGCGCCACTTACGGCGGAGTTTACTCCGCCTCTAGTCTAGTGGCGCGCCCCCAGCTCAGCCGACGACGATATCCATCGTGGTGGCGAGTGCACCGGCTTCGACGCCGGGCGCGGGTGCGAGCTTCATCTCGACCAGCTCGCGCTGCCGGACATCACGGATGCCGCGGAACACGCCATCGCGATCGTTGCCGGGGTCGCCGGCGACATAGAACTGGCTGGTCAACGTGCGGCCCGCCCCGGTCGCGACCTTGAAATGGATGTGCGGCGAGCGGCCGACATAAGTGACGGGCTTCAGGGTGCGGAAGCTGTAACGGCCGCCCGCTTTGACCAGCATGCGGCCGTAGCCCTGGAAGGCCGAATCGCGCCTGTCGCGCCCGGACTGACGCGGATGGTCGTAGATGCCCTGGGCATCGCACTGCCAGATCTCGACCAGCGCGCCGTCGACCGGCTTGCCGTTCAGGTCGAGCACGCGGCCCTCCAGATGCAGCACAGTGCCCATCGCCCGCGCCTGCTGGCCGCGCACCTGGACCAAGTCATTGTCCATGTCGGTGGGGAAGGCCGTCGGATAGAACGGCCCTTCGGTCTGCTGCGGCGTGGCGATCAGGCCCGCGGCAAAGGCTGAACGAAGGGGAAGCAGGCTGGCGCCAGCACCAGCGAGCAGGAGTCTGCGGGAAGGCGTCTTCATCCCGCCAATCCTACAAACAAAAACGGCGGCCCGATGGCCGCCGTTCTTGTTACCGTTTGGTGCCTTACTCGCCGGCGGCCCTACTCACCTGCTGCAGGCGCGGGCTGCTCCTCGTGCGGCTTGTTCGAGATGTCCTCGCCGGTCTGCTGGTCGACCGCCTTCATCGACAACCGCACCTTGCCGCGGTCGTCGACGCCCAGGACCTTGACCTTCACCTGGTCGCCTTCCTTGACCACGTCATTGACCTTGGCGACGCGGCGCGGCGCCAGCTCGGAGATGTGGACCAGGCCATCACGCGCGCCCAGGAAGTTCACGAAGGCACCGAACTCGACGGTCTTCACGACCTTGCCGTTGTAGATCACGCCCACTTCCGGCTCGGCGACGATACCCTTGATCCAGTCGATGGCGGCCTGGCCCTGCTTGGCGTCGACCGCGGCAACCTTGATGGTGCCGTCGTCCTCGATGTCGATCTTGGTGCCGGTGGTCTCGGTGATCTCGCGGATCACCTTGCCGCCGGTGCCGATCACTTCGCGGATCTTGTCCTTGGGGATGGTGAACTGGGTGATGCGCGGCGCGTTCTGGCTGACCGAATCGCGCGCGCCGCCCAGGCCCTTGGCCATCTCGCCCAGGATGTGCAGGCGGCCGTCCTTGGCCTGGCCCAGAGCGACCTTCATGATCTCCTCGGTGATCGAGGTGATCTTGATGTCCATCTGCAGCGAGGTGATGCCCCGGTCGGTGCCGGCCACCTTGAAGTCCATGTCGCCCAGGTGATCCTCGTCGCCCAGGATGTCCGACAGGACGGCGAAGCGGTCGCCTTCCTTGATCAGGCCCATGGCGATGCCGGCCACAGGCCGCTCCATCGGCACGCCCGAATCCATCAGCGCCAGCGAACCGCCGCACACCGACGCCATCGAGGATGAGCCGTTGCTCTCGGTGATCTCCGACACGACGCGGATCGTGTACGGGAACTTCTCCTTGCTGGGCAGCATCGGGCGCAAGGCGCGCCAGGCGAGCTTGCCGTGGCCGATCTCGCGACGACCGGGCGTGCCCATGCGGCGCACCTCGCCCACCGAGTACGGAGGGAAGTTGTAGTGCAGCATGAAGTGCTCGCGGTACTCGCCCTCGAGCGCATCGATGATCTGCTCGTCCTGGCCGGTGCCCAGGGTCGCCACGACCAGCGCCTGCGTCTCGCCGCGGGTGAACAGCGACGAACCATGGGCGCGCGGCAGGATGCCGACCTCGGCCACGATCGGCCGGACGGTCTTGGTGTCGCGGCCGTCGATGCGCTTGCCAGTATCGAGGATGGCGGTGCGCACGACGTCGGCCTCGAGGTTGCCGAACTGCTCGCCGAAGGCGGCGAGAGCCTCGTCATTGCCTTCGAACAGGGCCTTGGCCGCGGTCTTCACGGCACCGACCTTGGCCTGGCGGGCGAGCTTCTGGGTCTCGGCATAAGCCTCGACCATCTGGCCCCGCATGTCGGCCTTGAGCTTGCCCGCCACGGTCTTGGACGCCTCCGACGGCTCGGTGAGCGGCAGCGGCTCCTTGGCGCAATGCTCGGCGAGCTGAATGATGGCGTCGATCACCGGCTGGAAGGAGCGATGGCCCTCCATGACGGCGTTCAGCATCACGTCCTCGGGCAGCTCCTTGGCCTCGGACTCGACCATCAGCACGCCTTCCTTGGTGCCGGCGACCACCAGGTCGAGTGTGCTCACCTCGGTCTGCTCGAGGGTCGGATTGACCACGAACTTGCCGTCGATGCAGCCGACGCGGGCGCCGGCGATCGGGCCCATGAACGGCACGCCGCTGATCGTGAGCGCCGCCGACGTGGCGACCATCGCCAGGATGTCGGGGTCGTTCTCGAGATCGTGCGCCAGGGTGGTGACGACGACCAGCGTCTCGTTGCGGTAACTCTCGTGGAACAGCGGGCGAATCGGGCGATCGATCAGGCGCGAGGTCAGGACTTCCTTCTCGGAGGGCCGCCCTTCACGCTTGAAGAAGCCGCCCGGGATCTTGCCGGCGGCGAACGCCTTCTCCTGGTAGTTCACGGTGAGCGGGAAGAAATCGAGGCCGAGCTTCGGCTTCTTCTCGAACACGACGGCGGCCAGCACGGTGGTGCCGCCATAGGTCGCCAGGACGGCACCATCGGCCTGCCGCGCGATCTTGCCGGTCTCGAGCACGAGCTTGCGGCCGGCCCAGTCCACTTCCTTGCGGAACACTTTAAACATGTCACTCATATCCATCTTCCTTTCCTGCACGGCATTCGCCCCCGTCTGGCGACAGCCGCCCGCCGATGCCCTTGCATCGGCAGGACCGGGCCGGGCCTTTGCTCTCGCCCCTGCCCTCCCGGTTACTGCGAAGTCGTGTCGGCCGGCCGAACTGTTACGGGGACCGGACGACGCGACGCGAAAAGGCCCCGGCCCATTTGTTGGTGGGCGCGGGGCCGGTACTCAACGCCTGAGACCCAGTCGCTCGATCAATGTGTCGTAGCGCTTGTTGTCCCTCGACTTGAGGTAGTCGAGCAGCCGCCGGCGCTGGCCGACGAGCTTCAGCAGACCACGGCGCGAATGATGATCCTTCGCGTGGCCCTTGAAGTGCTCGGTGAGATTGGAAATGCGCTCGCTCAGGATCGCGACCTGGACCTCCGGCGAACCGGTGTCGCCCTCGGCCTGGGCATACGACTTGATCAGCTCCGCCTTGCGGACGGCTGTGATCGACATCGGGACTCTCCATCGACTTAAAGGTTGAAGACGCGTACCGGCTTGAGCGCGACGCCGTCCGATCGGACCAGCGCCACCAGCCTGCTGCCGGCTTCGGCGCGAACCAGCGCGCCCGACGGCGGTACGTCCCGGGTCAAGAGCACCGGCTGGCCTTGGCGCAGCCGATCCGCTTGGGCCTCCGTCAGGGCCAGCGCCGGGATGTCGTCCAGCGCGGTCCCGACGGGAGCCAGGGCCCCGAGAAGCGCGGGAATATGCCCGAGGGCTTCCAGTTTGGAAAGCGAAATGGCCGCCTCTTCCCGGAACGGCCCGGCGGCGGTCCGACGCAGGAAAGACAGGTGTCCGACGCTGCCCAGGGCCTGCGCCAGGTCGCGGCCGAGGGACCGGATGTAGGTGCCCTTGCCGCAGGAGACCACGAAATCTGCATGGTCCGCGTCAGGACGTCCCACGAGCTCGAGGCGCTCGATCGACACCGGGCGGGGCTTCAACTCGACCACTTCCCCGGCCCGGGCGAGGTCATAGGCCCGCTTGCCCTCGATCTTGAGCGCGGAGAAGGCAGGCGGCGTCTGTTCGATCGTGCCGACGAAGGCGGCCAAGGCGGCACGGATGGCACGATCGTCGGGCCGGACATCGCTGGTCGCGGTGACGTCGCCTTCGAGGTCCTCGGTCGAGCGCGCTTCGCCGAAGCAGAGCGTGAAGCGGTATTCCTTCCGGCCGTCCATGACGAAGGGCACGGTCTTGGTCGCCTCGCCGAGCGCGATGGGCAACACGCCGCTCGCCAGCGGATCGAGCGTGCCGCCGTGGCCTGCCTTCTGTGCACCGAACAGCCGGCGCACCTTGCCAACCGCCGGCGTCGAGCCCAGCCCGACCGGCTTGTCGAGCACGACCCAGCCGTCGATCTTGTCGCCTTTCCTCTTCCTCATCGGACCGCGGGTCTCCAACGCCAAATCGGCCTGTAGGGCCGATCCGGCTCACCGCGCTCATGCTTTTCCGGACCGCGCGCATCCTGCGCGCTCATGAGCATGAGCGAGCCAGAGGCTCGCGGTCCGGAAGACGGCTTGAAAGACATGACGCTTCCTAGGCCGACAAATCGTTGGGCGCCAGCCGCGCCTTCAGGCAGGCTGCAGCCATGACGGGGGCGGTGCCGGCGGATCGCGTCAGGCAAGACGGTGCCGGCACGCGCGCCCAACACCGACTTCTTTCCGCGCGACGAGTACTACCTCAATCGTCCTTGATGTCGCGCGCCACGTCGGGCCGCCGCAGGAGCTGGCCGATGCGGTCGGCCTCGTCGAAGGTGCGGTCGACCTCGAAGCGGATCTCCGGCGCATGGCGCAGGCCCGCCTTCTCGCCGACGCGGGCGCGGAACCACGGGGCGGCGCGGCGCATGGCGGCAAGCAGCCGCTTCTCGTCCTGGCCGCCAAGCGGCATCACGAAGGCGATGGCGTTGCGCAGGTCGGGGCTGACATCGACCGCGGTGACGGTGATCGAGGCCTCGCGCAGGTCGGGATCGCGCATGTCGCCGCGCTCCAAAAGCTCGGCCAGCAGATGGCGCAACTCCTCGCCGACCCTGAGCTGGCGCTGGCTGGGCCCCTTCTTGTCGCGCTCGGGCGGGCGACGACGGGACATTTGAGCGTCTTCCTTCGCTGGGCGCGCGCCACTCCAGTGGCGCGATCTTCATCTTTGCAACGTCGAGATGACGCGCCACTGGAGTGGCGCGCCCCCAGCCTACAACGTCGCCTGGACTTCCTCGACGTCGAAGCATTCGATCACGTCGCCGACCTTGATGTCGTCGTAGTTCTCGAACGCCATGCCGCACTCGAAGCCGTGCTGCACTTCGCGAACTTCGTCCTTGTGGCGCTTGAGCGTCTTCAGCGTGCCCTCGTGGATCACCACGTTGTCGCGCAGCAGGCGCACCTTGGCGCCGCGCTTGACCATGCCTTCGGTGATCATGCAGCCGGCCACGTTGCCGACCTTGGTGATGCGGAAGACCTCGCGGATCTGCGCATTGCCGAGGAAGGTCTCCTTGTAGGTCGGATCGAGCAGGCCGACCATCAGCTGCTGGATGTCCTCGGTCACCTTGTAGATGATCGAGTAGTAGCGGATGTCGATCTTGTCGCGCTTGGCGATCTCGCGGGCCTGCGGGTTGGCGCGCACGTTGAAGCCGATGATCAGCGCGCCCGACGCCTTGGCGAGCGTGATGTCGGCCTCGCTGATGCCGCCGACGCCCGAGTAGATCACGCGGGTCGCCACCTTCTCGGTGGAAAGCCGCGCCAACGCGCCGGCCAGCGCTTCCGCCGAGCCCTGCACGTCGGCCTTGATCAGCACCGGCAGCTCCTTGGCCGTGCCCTCGCGGATGCCCTTGATCATCTCCTCGAGGGTGCCGCGGCCGCCCGCGGCGCGGGCGAGCTGGGCCTGGCGGTCGCGACGGGCGCGGAAGTCGGCGATCTCGCGCGCGCGCGCCTCGCTCTCCATGACATGGAACTCGTCGCCCGCCTGCGGCGTGCCGTCGAGGCCCAGGATCTCGACCGGAAAGGCCGGGCCTGCGCTGTCGACCGCATTGCCTCGGTCGTCGACGAGTCGGCGGACACGGCCCCACACGGCGCCGGCCACCAGCACGTCGCCGACGCGAAGCGTGCCGCGCTGGACCAGCACGGTCGCCACCGAGCCGCGGCCCGGATCGAGCTGGGCCTCGACCACGACGCCGTCGGCCGGACGGTCGGGATTGGCCTTGAGCTCGAGCACCTCGGACTGCAGCAGGATCGCTTC
This sequence comes from Rhodospirillales bacterium, assembly GCA_009377525.1. Lineage (GTDB taxonomy): Bacteria > Pseudomonadota > Alphaproteobacteria > Reyranellales > Reyranellaceae > Reyranella. The sequence goes on along the minus strand of WHTW01000002.1, from coordinate 70,849 downwards.
CTCGAGCTTGTCGAGGTTGGTTTTCTTGGTGGCCGAGACCTCGATCGACTGGACATCGCCGCCCAGCTGCTCGACCTGGATCTCGTCCTGCAGCAGCTCGGTGCGCACCCGGTTGGGATCCGCACCGGCCTTGTCCATCTTGTTGATGGCGATGATCATCGGCACGCCCGCCGCCTTGGAGTGGGCGATCGCCTCCTTGGTCTGCGGCATGACGCCGTCATCGGCCGCAACCACGAGGACCACGATGTCCGTCACCTTGGCGCCGCGCGCGCGCATGGCCGTGAAGGCTTCGTGGCCCGGCGTGTCGAGGAAGGTGATCTTCTGGTTCGACGGCAGGGTCACCTGGTAGGCGCCGATATGCTGGGTGATGCCGCCCGCCTCGTGTGCTGCCACGTCGGTGGCGCGCAACGCATCGAGCAGCGACGTCTTGCCGTGGTCGACGTGGCCCATGATGGTGACCACGGGCGGCCTGGGCAGCAGCGACTCGGGCGGATCGACGGCCTCGGCGAGACCGGTCTCGACGTCGCCCTCGGCGACCCGCTTGGGCCGGTGGCCCATCTCGGTCACGACCAGCTCGGCCGTGTCGGGATCGATCGCCTGGTTGATGGTCGCCATCACGCCCATGCGCATCAGTGTCTTGACGACGTCGGCGCTGCGCTCGGACATGCGCTGGGCGAGCTCCTGGACCGTGATGGTCTCGGGAATCGTGACCTCGCGATAGACCTTCTGCTGCGGCACGTCGTTGGCGTGCTCGCGGCGGCGGTCGCGCTCCAGGCGACGGCGCATCTGCGCCGCCGACCGGCTGCGAAAATCGTTCTCGCCCGCGACCGCGCGGCCGACATCGACCTTGTCCGAACGGCGCTTGGGCACCTCGCGGCGCGCGCCCGGCGGTTGCGGCAGGCGCTTGTTGACGGCAGGCCGTATTGGCGGCGGACGGCGCAGGGCGTCGGCCGACTGGCCACCACCCGGGGCGCCTGGCGGACGACGAATCGCGGCAGCCGGCGCGGCGGGCGCCGCCTGCGGGGCGGCACCGGCGTTGATCTCCTCTGCCTGGCGGGCGGCCGGCCCCTGCGGCGAGGCGGTGGCGGCCTGGTCGAGGCGCTTCTGGACCAGGGCGTCGGCCTTGCGCTTGACCTCTTCCTCGGACTTCTTGCGCGCCTCTTCCTCGGCCAGCCGCTTCTTGTGCTCCTCGTCGGCCTTCTTGCGCGCCTCTTCCTCGATGGCGCGGCGGGCGGCCTCCTGGGCGGCGCGCTGGCGCGCCACCTCGGCGTCGCGATTGGCGCCGACCAGGGCGCGCGCGCGCGCTTCCTTCTCTTCCTCGGTCAGCGTTTTCAGCACGATGCCGCCGCCCGAGCGGGCGCCCTCACCGGCCGACGGACGCGTCGGCGTGGCGGCTGCCCCGCCGCCCAGCTTGAGGGTACGGCCGGTCGGCGCCGCCGGCGCCTTGGTCTCGGCTGCAGGCTGAGGCGCGGGCGTAGCGGCAGCAGGCGCGCCGGGGCCGCTCGGCCGCTTCACCGGCTTCTTGACCTCGACCGCCACCACGCGCGTGCGTCCATGGCTGAACTTCTGGCGCACCTGCGTGGCGTCGCTCCCGCCCTTCGCCGACGCCGCGCTGGTGCGCGTCGTCGTCGAAAGCGTGAGCGGCTTGGTCGGCTTGGTCTGCTCTTTCTGTTCCGTCATAAGTCGTGTTGTCCTTGGTCCGCTCCGGCCCGTCAACCGTCGCTGTTCAACCGGTAGCCGCGCCAGCGCGCCGCCCCGGCCTCGATCCGTTCAATGAAGGCGCCGCCCGCATCGTCGCGGGCGACCGCCACGTAGACCGCCTGCTTGCGGCCGAAGATACCGCCCAGTGCCGCCGCGTCGCCCAGGCGGGCGATCGGCAGGCCACTCTCCCGGCTCGCGGCCTTGAGCTTGCCCAACCCGTCGCCATCGGCCTCGTCGGCAACGACCAAAAGCCCGGCGCGGCGCTGGCCCACCATCTGCTCGACCTTCACGAAGCCTGCGATCGCCCGGCCGGCCCGGCGCGCCCGGCCGAGATCGGCCAGCGCCCGTTCCAGCAGCAGCCGCTCGACCCGCTCGGCCAGGTCGACCGCCGGTTTCACCGACGCCCCCGTCGCGTTCCTGGCCGCCCTGGCGAACAGGTTCTTCGCCACGGCCCGCTCGACCGCCGCCCGTTCCGCCTTCACCCACAGGCCGCGCCCCGGCAGCCGCCGCGCCAGATCGGGCACGACGTCGCCCTCGGGCCCGACGACGAAGCGGATCATCCGCTCCGGCGCGCCCGTCTCCCCGGTCGCAATGCAGGTGCGCTGCGGACCGGTCGAGGGAGGAGCCGGGGGCTCTTCAAGGGACATGGCGACGGCAAAAGCCAAGTGGGTCGTTCTCCTTTAGGCCTTGGCCGCTTCGGCGGCCTCGGCGGCGAACCAGTGCTCGCGCGCCTTCATGATGATGGCGTTGGCGGTGTCGTTATCCATCGCGCTTTCGCCCACGATCTCGCGCAGCTCGTCGGAGGCGAGGTCGGCCAGGTCGTCGCGGGTCTTCACGCCCTTCTCGCCCAGCGCCACCAGCATCGGCAGCGAGAGCCCCTCGGTAGCGCGCACGTCCTCGTCGACGCCGAACTCTTCCAGGCGGGTCGCGAGCTCCGCGTCGCGCTTCTCGATGAACTCGCGGGCGCGGCGCTGCAGCTCGGTGGCGATCTCCTCGTCGAAGCCCTCGACCCCGGCCAGGTCCTCGACCGGCGAATCGGCGACGTCCTCGACCGCGGCATATCCTTCGGCCACCAGGAGATGGGCAATGACGTCGTCGACATCAAGCGCGGCCTTGAACAGCTCGGTGCGCTCGCGGGTCTCCTTCTGGCGGCGCTCGCTCTCCTCGGCCTCGGTCATGATGTCGATTTCCCAGCCGGTGAGCTGGGAGGCGAGCTTGACGTTCTGGCCACGGCGGCCGATCGCGAGGCTCAGCTGGTCGTCGGGCACGACCACCTCGGTCTTGTGCTTCTCCTCGTCCATCAGCACCTTGCTGACCTCGGCCGGGGCGAGCGCATTGACGATGAAGTTCGCGGTGTCGTTCGACCACGGGATGATGTCGACCTTCTCGCCCTGCAACTCCTGCACGACGGCCTGGACGCGGCTGCCGCGCATGCCGACGCAGGCGCCGATCGGGTCGATGGCGCTGTCGTGGCTCAGCACCGCGATCTTGGCGCGGCTGCCGGGATCGCGGGCGACCGCCTTGATCTCGATGATGTTGTCGTAGATTTCCGGCACTTCCTGCATGAACAGCTTGGCCATGAACTGCGGATGGCTGCGTGACAGGAAGATCTGCGGGCCGCGCGGCTCCTCGCGCACGTCGAAGATGTAGGCGCGCACGCGGTCGTTCACGCGCAAGCTCTCGCGCGGGATCGTCTCGTCGCGGCGGATCACGCCTTCGGCGCGCTGCAGGTCGACGGTGATGTTGCCGTAGTCGACGCGCTTGACGACGCCCGACACGATCTCGCCGACGCGATCCTTGAACTCCTCGTACTGCCGCTTGCGCTCGCTCTCGCGCATGCGCTGGGTGATGACCTGCTTGGCAGTCTGGGCGGCGACGCGGCCGAAGTCGATCGGCGGCAGCTCATCGGTCAAAAAGTCGCCGACCTGCGCCTCGGGATTGCGGCGCTGCGCCTCGACGAGCGGCACCTGCGTGTTCTCGTTCTCGACCGGGTCGGCCACCTGCATGTAGCGCAGCAGCTTGATCTCGCCCGTCTTGCGGTCGATCTCGGCGCGGATGTCGTGCTCCAGCCCGTACTTGGCGCGGCCGGCCTTCTGGATGGCCTGCTCCATTGCCTCGAGCACTTCCTCGCGCTCGATGCCCTTTTCGCGGGCGACCATGTCGGCCACCTGCAGCATCTCCAGGCGCGGGATATCGGCAGTCGTTGCCATGACTAATTCCTCTCTTGCGAATCCACTAGTGAGCCTGGCCCGCGCCCTGCTGGGCGAGCCGATGTTCTTCAACCAACGCGTCGGTCATCTCGAGCTTGGCCCTGGACACGGCGGTGAGCGGTACTGCCGTCTCCACGCCGTCCTCCAAACGCAGCCGCACCACGCCATCGCTCAATCCCAGCAGCGTGCCCTTGAAGCGGCGACGCCCGTCGATCGGCTCGGCGGTCTCCACGCGGGCGAGATGGCCCGCCCACCTTGAATAGTCCTTCGGCCGCGTCAGCGGCCGGTCGATGCCGGGCGAGCTCACCTCAAGGGTGTAGGCGCCCGGAATGGGATCCTCGACATCGAGCACCGCCGAGAGTGCGCGCGAGAGCGTGGCGCAGGCCTCGACATCCATCGCGCTGCCATCGGCCGGCTCGATCATGAGCTGCAGCGTGCCGCCACCCTTGCTCATGGCGACGCGAACCAGCTCGTAGCCCATGCCGACCACGGTCGGGGCAACGATCTCTTCGATTCGACGCAGCAATTCGGTCACGCGGGTCCGTTTCTTGACAGTTTGGGCGGCGGGCTTGCCACAAATTAAAAGAGCGGGTTTTGGGCCCACTCTTTCTTGTTTGGTTCGTCCCGCGAACCCGATGAGGATGGCGCGGATATAGGCGCAGTTCAGCCAAAGAGCAAGGGAATCCGGCGTATTTTATGGGCTCGGTCGCGAGCACCTCTATTAGTAGTAGTACCATATACCAATCCCGGGGAATGCTTTGCCGGGCAGCGCACGACTTTATTTTGCATCTCCCGCCTCGACGGCGGCGGCATCGAGCGCGTTGCGCACGGCAAGTGCAAGGTCGCCCTTGCGGAAGGGCTTGGTCAGGAGCTTGGCGCCAGGATCGAGGCGGCCGTCATGGACGATGTTGTCCTGGCTGAAGCCGGACATGAACAGCACCGACGTGCTCGGCCAGCGCGACGTCACCTCGTCGGCCAGCTTCTTGCCGTTGATGCCGGGCATCACGACGTCGGTCAGCAGCAGATCATAGGGGCGCTTCGCCGTCTCGAAGGCGGCGATGCCGGCCGCACCGTCGGCGGCGTGGCTCACCGCATAGCCCAGGCTTTGCAACTGTTCGACCATGGCGGCGCGGACCCGCGGCTCGTCCTCGACGACCAGGATCGCCTCGTGGCCGCGCGGCAAGGCGGCGGCCGCAACCCCGTGCTCGCCGGCCGACCGGTCCGTGGCGCGCGGCAGGCAGATCGTGACGCTGGTACCGCGGCCAAGCTCGCTCTGGATGCCGATATGGCCCTTCGATTGGGTGATGAAGCCGTGGACCATGCTCAATCCCAATCCCGTCCCCTTGCCCACTTCCTTGGTCGTGAAGAACGGATCGAAGACTCGCGGCAGCGCTTCGGGAGGGATGCCCGTGCCGGTGTCGGTGACGGAGAGACGCACATAGGCGCCGGGGGCTGCGTCGGCGATCGGGTCGGAAGCCCGTCCGTCCAGCACCGCGTTCGCGGTCTCGATCAACAGCCGACCGCCCTCCGGCATGGCATCGCGCGCATTGAGGCAGAGATTGACCAGCGCATTCTCGAACTGCCCGCGATCGACCTCGACCGGCCACAGATCGTCGTCCAGCATCGATTCGATCTCGATCTGCGTGCCCAGCGTGCGTCGCAACAGCCGGCCGATGTTCACGACCAGGGCGTTGAGGTCGATGCTCTGTGGCCTGAGCGGCAGCTTGCGCGAGAAGGCGAGCAGGCTGCGCGTGAGGTCGGTGGCCCTGCCGATTGCCTTGGAGATATGGCCGACGCGCCGCCGGATCGACGGGGTCAGATCCTGGTCCTCCTCCAGCGCATCGACGTTGGCCATCATGACCATCATGATGTTGTTGAAGTCGTGGGCGATGCCGCCGGTGAGCTGGCCGACCGCTTCCATCTTCTGTGCCTGCTGAAGCTGGGCCTCCAGCGACTTGCGAGGCCCGATATCGATCACGATGCCCCGCAGTGCCACGATCTCGCCCTCGGCGTTGCGCACGGTCCTGAGGTAGCGCTCGACCGAAAACAGGGTCCCGCCTCGCCGGCGGAACACCGCTTCGGTGGGCGGGGCGCCCTCGGTCCGCAGCGCCTCCATGACGGCCCTGCGATCGCGGGGATCGGCATAGAGCGTCTGGACGTCGACCTTGCTGAGATCCTCGTCGTCGGCGAAGCCGAACATGCGCCGCCACGCGGCATTGGCGGTCACGATGCGCCCATCGGCCGTGGTTTCGAGGATGCCGACCGGCAGCGCTTCGACCAGCGCCTGATACTTCTGCTCCGACTCGCGCAGCTCCTTCACGATACGGTTGCGTGCGGTGACGTCGTTGGCCGTCACCAGCAGCGCGGGCCGGCCGCGATACTCGATCGGATGCACGGTCTGCTCGACGTCGATGATCGTGCCGTCTTTCTTGCGATGCCTTAGCGGCGGCACGACATGGGCCGGGTCGGTCATGTAACGTTCACGGGCGGCGATGACAGCCGGAAGATCCTCGGGTGGGTAGAAGTCGTTGCTGGTCATCGCCAGCAGCTCCTCGCGCGACCAGCCATACTGCCTGACGGCGGTTTCGTTGGCGTCGAGCAGCCGCAACGTCTGGCGATCGACGACGATGGTGAAAAAGGGGCTGGCGTCGAACAACTGCCGATAGCGCGCCTGCATGGTCTCGAGCTCGGCAAGCGTGCCATCGATGATCCTGAGCGGCACGAGACGCAGGACGAAGAAGGCCGAGAAGCCAAGGAGGCCACTCAACAGGCCGACCAAGGCGGTTGCCATCATCAGCTTGCGCATGCTGGCGGTGGTCTCGATCGAGCCGATCGTTGTTCCGGAAACGACCAGCGGCGCACGAGAGGTAGCGACTGGCAGAATGAGCGGCGCGCCGGCCTCGAACACCAGCCTGCCTTCGGCGTCGAAGATGCGCTGGCGCATCTCGCTTTCGTCGGCCTCGGGCACCTCGATGAGTTGGCTCAGGCGGTGCGTCTGGTACTGCCAAAGCTGCTGGTTGGCGTAGATGTACTTGGCCAGCCGATTGGCCTTGAGATTGGCCACGAAGGAAAGCTCACGGTCGAGCGTTGCATAGGCGATGGCGAAATAGCCGGCCGGCACGATCAATGCGAACGCCAGGGCCACGGACAGCCCAAGCCAGCTGACCAGCGCGCGAAGCCTTGTGCGCGAAGCGGTCACCGGGCACCGGCGACCAGGCCAAGGTCGCGCAGCCGCGAACGGGCCGCCGGACCGGCGAGGAAGTCGATGAAGGCCTTGGCCTCCGCGCTGGGTGTTGCGGGAGCGATCAGATAGAGCAGCTTCCCGTAGCGGTACGAGCCATCGAGATAGGCTTCCAGGCTGGGCATGACGCCGTCGATGGCGACAAACCTGAGATTGCGTTTCTCGGCCTTGATCTGGGTGAAGGTGGCGCCGACCAAGGAACCTTTCATCCGCTCGGCCATGTCGGCATTGTCCTGGTCGGTGGCGGCGACCGAGAGATCGCGCCGCTTGCGAAGCTGCGCTATGGCATCGGCCATGCCGGGAAACAGCGCGGCCACGACCTCGTTGTCGCTGTCATCGGCCGGCCGCAGCACGATCAGCACAGGCATGCCATCCGGCCAAAGAGGCCTGGCCGACTTGTAAAGGCCGACGATGTCGGTGCTCGCGAGGCCGTCCGGGCCGGGACGTGACGTCACAAAACCGTAGGGAGTGCGCAGGCTGCCGACCGCCTGCAGGCCGCGCGCCTTCTCCTTGTCGCGCAGTTCGCGTCCGGAAACGGCGAGGCCGAGCTTGCCGTCGGCGACCGCGCTGTTGGCACCACTGCTGCCGAGGCTCGGCAGGACAGCAAGAGCAATGCCAGTCTGAGCCGTGAAGTCGGCCGCAAGCGCGCGCAGCACGTCGGTGACGGCGCCAGTTCCGCCGATCTTGAGCTCTTCGGCGGCGACCGGACCCGCCATCGTCGCGCCAATGACCGAGCCGATCAGGGCCGCAACCAAACCGATACGCAGCTTCATTCCCCCTGTCCCCCCGGCCCCTGTCCCCGGCAACTTATGGAAGAACAACGCAGAACTATGCGATCGGAGCCAGAGCTACCGCAAAAAATCGCGCACATATCGCCGTGCAAATGCATCCAAAGCGGTCGAATCGGCCGCGGCGCCTCCCGCGCTCAGCCGGAACGCCGCCGCAACCGCAGGAATGTCGGCGTCCCCGCCAGCTTCTTCTCGTCGCGCGTCGCCGGCCGGCTCGGGCCGGCATGGCCGATCTGGCGAAGTTCGAACCAGGCGCTATCGAGCGTCCGGCGGCCAACAGCCCTAGCGGGGAAGCTCCTGCAGCCACCGTCGGGCGTCGTGCAGGCTGCGGAAGAGCCTGACCGGCCGGTCCGCCTTGGTCGCGTCGGCAAAGAGGTCGGCAAAGCCCTGGCGCTCGGGATGAATGACAAAGGCGATCGGGCCGCGTGTCGCCGCCCCCTTCTCGGCCCGCAGCATCATGGCCATGGCTTCGACCTGCTCGCGGCTCATCTCCATACTCGAGCCTGAGACGTCGATGATCTTGCTGAAATGCCGGACCTCGTTGTCCATCATCTGCTTGACCAAGTCGCGGACCTCGTCGGGCGTGACCTGGCCACGCGCCACAATGACGAGCAGACGGTTCAGTCGAGAGATTTCCAGATGGATCGGCATGTAGCGGCGGTCCCCGACGCGCATGGTACACCCCGGGCCGCGCCAACGGCGACCCGGAAGAGGAATGCCACCGATCAATCCCGCCGCCGCAGACGCAGGAAGGTCGGCGTCCCAGCGATCTCCTTCTTTTCATAACGCGTCGCCGGCCAGTCCGCCGGCCGGCCACGCCAGTCGGCGGGTTCCGCGGCCAGCCATTCGAAGGCTGGATGGGTGCAGGCATGCTCGACCATCCAGGGCAGGTAGCTCGGATCGTCGGTGGCGAGCCTGAGCTCCGCGCCCGGGACCATGAGCTCGGCCAGCCGGTCGAGGGTCTCACGCTGCACGAAGCGGCGCTTGTGATGCCGCGTCTTGGGCCAAGGGTCGGGGAACAGAACGAATACCCGGGCCAGCGACCGGTTGGGCAGCGCCGCCATCACCAGGCGGGCATCGTCGGTGAAGAGCCGGATGTTGCCGACGCCCGCACGCTCGATGTGCGCCAGGCATTTGGCGACGCCGTTGAGGTAGGGCTCGCAGCCGATCAGGCCGATATCGGGATGCTGCTCGGCCTGCCAGACCAGGTGCTCGCCCGCTCCGAAGCCGATCTCCAGCCACACGCCATCGGGCGGCAATGTGCCACCGAACAATCGGGCGAGATCGATCTTCTCCGGCTCAGCCGGCAGGGCAAGGGCGAGACGCGGCAACAGCGTGTCGAGCAGCGACTGCTGCCCGACCCTGAGCTTCTTGCCCCGACGACGACCGTGCAGAGTGCGTCGGCGGGCTTCTTCCATTGCAGCCTTACATCACCACGTCGATCAGGTACGGGCCCTTGTGCGACATGGCGTAGGTGAGCTGCTTGGTGAGCTCCTCGAGGTCGTGCGCCTTGGCGCCCGGCACGCCCATGCCCTTGGCCAGCATGGTGAACTCGAGCGTCGGCCGGTCGAGCGTCAGCATGTCGATGGCGCGCGGGCCGGGATTGGCCGCGCCGACATCGGCGAGCTGGCTGTACAGGATCTTGTAGTTGCGGTTGGAGAAGATCATCACGCAGACATCGAGGTTCTCGCGCGCCATCGTCCACAGCGCCTGGATGGTGTACATTGCCGAACCGTCGCCGATCATGCAGATGACCTTGCGGTCCGGGCAGGCGACGGCCGCACCGACGGCGACCGGCGCGCCGAAGCCGATCGAGCCGCCCATGTTGTTCAGCCAGTCGTGCGGCGGAGCGCCAATGCTGAACGGGAAGAAGCCGCGGCCGGTCGTCACCGATTCGTCCACGACGATTGCGCCTTCCGGCATGGTGGCGCCGAGCGCCTGGCCGAGACCGTCGAGCGTGAACTTGCCGGTCGGGCGCTCGGGCCGCTTGGGCTGCGCGACGGCGGGCTTCTCATTCATCGCGCCGAGCTCGGCGGCGAGCGCCTCGAGCGAGCCGATCGGATCGCCGTCGACCGGGCAGAGCGTGGTGACCTCACAGCCCTCGGGCACCAGCACGCTGGGCTTGCCGGGATAGGCGAAGAACGCGGCCGGCGCCTTGGCGCCGCACAGCACCATGTGCTTGGTGCCCTTCAGCATCTCCTGCGCCGTCTCGACCACGAAATGCAGGCGCAGCACGGGCACGCGGCCGGCGCCGCGCTCGATGCGCGCCGTGCCGCCGGCGGCCTGCACCTTGCAGCCGGTCTTGGCGGCGATCTTGCCGGCAAGCTCCAGTCCCCTGGCACGCAACGCGCGGCCGCCGATGAACAGCATTGCCGACTGTCCGCTCTTCAACGCCTTGGCCGCGGCGACAACCTCTTCGTTGGCGGGCTTCTGCGGCAGCGGCGTCTCGGGGGTGTCGGCAACGCCGTCGGCCTCGGTCCATGCCGTGTCGGCCGGCAGGATGAGCGTGGCGATCTGGCCCGGCGCCACACGCGCCGCCTGGACGGCGGCAGCGCCGTCCTTGGCCACGGTCTTGGACGTCGGCGAGGTCTTGACCCAATGCGAGAACGGCCGCGCGATGCCTTCGATGTCGGTGGTGAGCGGCGTGTCGTACTTGATGTGATAGAGCGCGTGCTCGCCCACGATGTTGACGATGCCCGAGCCCGCCTTCTTGGCGTTGTGCAGGTTGGCCGCCGCGTTCGCGAGACCCGGGCCGAGATGCAGGAGCGTCGAGGCCGGCTTGTCGGTCATGCGGTAGTAGCCGTCGGCCGCGCCGCTGCACACGCCTTCGAAGAGACCCAGCACGCAACGCATGCCCTCGACGCGATCGAGCGCGCCGACGAAATGCATCTCCGAAGTGCCGGGATTGGCGAAGCAGACTTCGACCCCGCCCTTGACCAAGGTGCGAACCAGACTCTCTGCTCCGTTCATCGACGTCTCCCCGACGCTAAAAGGACTATGCGGCGGAGCACCCTAGAGCGATTTGCGGTCCGATTGAACCGCTAGCGGTTCAATCGGACCGCAAATGCGCACCCGGATGCTCGTTGCTTCAACGGGCACAATCCGCTCGGCTGATTCCAGCCGCGCGGATTGTGCTCTAGGCCAGAGCGGCGACGAACCCAAGTCTTTGCGATTCAAAGAGATTTCCGGGAGTCGAACGTTCTCTCTTTATTCTCAAGGATTTATTCAGTATACTTGAACCAATATTTCAGTTCTTAAGAACGAAAGACTTTTGAAAACCATGAGCCACTCGGTCCCCTCCGACAGCTCGGCCATCGATGCCACATTTTTAGTCGGCGTTGATCTGGTCGAATTCGATCGCCGCGAACTTCCGATCTACGCCAGCCCGCAGACGCGCTGGATGGACGCCTGCTACGACGAGGCGCCGTCCTACGGCGCGCCGGTCGACCGCGTGTTCGGCGAGCCGGGTGACGTCCATATCGACGGCGTGCCCAGCAACGACGGGCAGCTCGCGTCCATCGTCGCCGACGATCCGCTGGTCGCGCTCGGCACGCTGGCCGATGGCCTCGCCGTCACAGGCGCCGAGGCGGCGGCGCCGGAGCTGGCAACGTCGTTCGACTTCGGCGTCGACGCCCAAGCCGTCATCCATCTGCACGACGGCGCCGGCTGGGACATCACCGGCGCCGACGGGACGTTCGACTACCTCGCCTAGATCAGGCGGCGTCACCCAGCTCGAGCTGCACCAGGTTGACCCAATAGGCCGCGCCCGTGGTCAGGATGCGATCGTTGAAGTCATAGAGCGGCGAATGGACATTGTGGCAGCCGCCTTCGTCTGGACCGCCATTGCCGATCATGATGTAGGCGCCCGGCTTCTTCTCCAGCATGAAGGCGAAGTCCTCCGCGCCCGAGATGCGCGGCGTGTTGGGATCGACATTCTCGCGGCCCACCGTCAGCGCCGCGGCTTCGACGGCAAGTGAGGTCTGCTCGACGCTGTTGACCAGCGCGGGATAGCGCCGGAGATACTTGCTCTCCGCCGTGCAGCCGCCGGCCTGGGCGATGCCCGCGGCAACCTCCGCCAGGCGCCGCTCCAGGAGGTCGCGCACGTCGGCCGAGAAGCTGCGCGCGGTGCCGCTCACCAGCACCTCGGACGGGATGACGTTGGGCGAGCCGGCACTGCCGGCCGCGATATGGCCGACGCTCAGCACGGCGGCCTGGCTCGGCGGCACGTTGCGGCCGACGATGCCCTGCACCGCCACGATGAACTGGCCGGCGACGTAGGTCGGATCGGTGCCGCGATCGGGCATGGCGCCGTGGCCGCCGGTGCCCTTGAAGGTGACCTGCCAGCTGTCCGACGACGCCAGCATGGCGCCGGCGCGGATGGCGAAGTGGCCGCTCGGGAAGCCCGGCATGTTGTGCATGCCGTAGACGGCATCGCAGTTGAACTTCTCGAACAGCCCTTCCTCGATCATCACCCGGGCGCCACCCAGCCCTTCCTCGGCCGGCTGAAAGATGAAATGCACCGTGCCGGCGAAATCCGACGCCGCCGCCAGATGCTTGGCCGCGCCCAGAAGCATTGTGGTGTGCCCGTCATGGCCACAGGCATGCATCTTGTTGGCGTGCACCGAGGCGTAGTCGAACTCGTTCTTCTCCTGCAGATGCAGCGCATCCATGTCGGCGCGCAGACCGATCGTCTTCTGGCCCGGCCGCTTGCCCTTGAGCGTGCCGACCACCCCGGTCGTTGCCAGCCCGCGATGGACCTCGATGCCCCAGGACTGCAGCTTGTCGGCGACGATCTGCGAGGTCCGCTGCTCCTCGAAGGCGGTCTCGGGATGGCGATGGATGTCGCGGCGGATGGCGGTCAGCTCGGCCGCGGAACCGGCGAAAAGATCGGGCGTGAATCGGGTCATGGTGGTCCTTGTGTTCGGCCGGCAGATTAGCCGCCGCCTTGCCGCTTCGCCATGCGACTCCGAGAGCGCGAGACCGGCCTGTGATCGGCATGACGTTTGGACTAGACTGCCAGCCGGGCCGTCGTGGGTCGCAGAGAAGGGAACTTCGCATGACCTACAGGCTTTGGTGGACCGTCGGCTATACCTGCACCTCGGAACGCGAGTTCCTCGCCACCAAGCATCGGCTTTTGCCGGCGACCTATGAAATGCTCGACGACGCGCTGCGCCGCGCCGGCCAGGTCGCCCGTGCGGGGGGCGTTGCCTGGCTGATCGAGGGCGACGACAAGACGCGGCTGGGCCGCGGCCTGATCGAACAAACGCTGCGCAAGCGCGGCCCGGAACTCGAACTCGAGGCGCAGCCGGCCGACCGGCGCGGCCGGCCGCCGCGTCGGGAGTAATGTCTGCTGACCTCATGTGGTGACAATTGTCACCCCTGTTTGATACACTCCGAAGATGAAGACCGTGACCATCCGCGACTTTCGAACGCGACCGCGAGCCGTTCGCGAAGCGTTGGCGCGCGAAGAGGATGCCGTGCTGACGGCCAACGGCAAGCCTCTGGCGATCATGCTTCCCGTCACCGCCGAGACATTCGACGAGGCGCTTGATCTCGTGCACCGCCTGAGAGCCCTGCGCGCCGTCCGCGATATCCGTCTGCGCGCCGCTCAAACTGGCGCCAATAGGCTGACGATGACGCAGATCGACAGGATCATCGCCAAGAGCCGGAGCGAGCGGAAAGCGCAGGCCAGGCGAACGGGCCGTCATTGATCCGTCTCGTCCTGGACACGAACGTCGTCGTCTCCGGATTGCTGTCACCCAGTGGCCCGCCTGGACTGATTATCGATCTGCTGACGAACCGTCTGATCGACATCGTGTACAGCGACGAAATGCTCATCGAGTACGCTGACGTCCTGCAGCGCCGGGAGCTGAAGATTCGCCCCGAGGTGGTCCAGGCGGTTCTCCAAGAAATTCAGGCAAGGGGGTTGGCGGTGGCGACCGTCCCGTGGCCTGTCATTGTCCCAGATCCAACCGATTCAGCGTTCCTTGCGACAGCCCTTGCCGGCGAGGCAACGCTTGTTACCGGCAATTTGCGCCACTACCCGCCGCATGTGCGACTGGATGTAGACGTGCTGTCGCCACGCGCATTTGTCGATCGACACGTCTCGCATGTTCCACTGCCGCGTAGACGGTCCTGAGGCCTCACCCTGCCGAGCCCGGTGGGCTCGCCAATGGCGCTAGCGCCAGCCGGCTCATCGCGCTAAACCCGCCGCCGCCATGCTTCTGTTTCCCGCCATCGACCTCAAGGACGGCAAGTGCGTGCGCCTGCTGCGCGGCGACATGGCCAAGGCCACGGTGTTCAACGACAGCCCGGCGGCCCAGGCCAAGGCGTTCGCCAATGCCGGCTGCGAATGGCTGCATCTGGTCGACCTCAATGGCGCGGTCGAGGGCCATCCGGTCAATCGGGCGGCGGTCCAGAACATCCTCAAGGAGGTCGAGGTGCCGGCCCAGCTCGGCGGCGGCATCCGCACCATCGAGAGCATCGCCCAATGGATCGAGGCCGGCGTGCAGCGCGTCATCCTGGGCACCGTCGCGGTCAAGGAGCCGGGCCTGGTGAAGGCCGCCTGCAAGCAGTGGCCCAACCAGATCGCCGTCGGCATCGATGCCCGTGACGGGCTGGTCGCGGTCGACGGCTGGACCAGGCAGAGCACGGTGCGCGCGCTCGACCTCGCCTTGCGCTTCGAGGACGCGGGCATCGCCGCCATCATCTACACCGACATCGACCGCGACGGCGCCATGGGCGGCGTCAATGTCGATGCCACGGTGACACTCGCCCAGCATCTCACCACGTCGGTCATTGCCTCCGGCGGCGTCAGCTCGCTCGACGACCTGCGCGAGCTCAGGCCCGCCGAGGAATTCGGCATCATCGGCGCCATCGTCGGCCGCGCCCTCTATGACGGACGCGTGACGGTGCCCGACGCCATTCGCGTCCTGAAGGGCGAGTAGCGGTGCTGAAAGTCCGCATCATCCCCTGCCTCGACGTCAAGGACGGCCGCGTCGTCAAGGGCGTGCAGTTCGTCGGGCTGCGCGATGCCGGCGATCCGGTCGAGCAGGCGCGTATCTACGACGCCGCCGGCGCCGACGAGCTCACCTTCCTCGACATCACGGCCAGCCACGAGAACCGCGACACCATCCTCGACGTGGTGGCGCGCACGGCCGAGCAGTGCTTCATGCCGCTGACCGTCGGCGGCGGCGTGCGTCAGGTCGAGGACATCCGCCGCCTGCTGCTGGCCGGCGCCGACAAGGTATCGATCAACTCGGCTGCCGTGGCGCGGCCCGAGTTTGTGCGCGAGGCGGCGGAGAAATACGGCGACCAGTGCATCGTGGTGGCGATCGACGCCCGCCAGACCGCGCCCGGCCGCTGGGAGGTCTTCACCCATGGCGGCCGCAAGCCCACCGGGCTCGACGCCGTCGGCTGGGCACGGCGCATGACCGAGTCGGGCGCCGGCGAGATCCTGCTGACCTCGATGGACCGCGACGGCACCAAGTCGGGCTTCGACCTCGCACTCACCCGCGCGGTGTCGGATGCCGTGCCGGTGCCGGTCGTGGCCTCGGGCGGCGTCGGCACGCTCGATCACCTGGTCGAGGGGGTCGTGCAGGGCGGCGCCTCGGCGGTGCTCGCCGCCTCGATCTTCCATTTCGGCGAGTTCACCATCGCCCAGGCGAAGGAGCGGCTGGCCCAGGCCGGCGTTCCCATCCGACAAATCTCGCGCGCCGCGTGATTTTGGCGTAGGATCGCCGCAGCGCTCCAGTAAGAGGCGCACGCAATCGCCCGTCCCCTCGGGCGTGGAGTAAATCCCCGGATGGCCAAGAACAAAAAAGCCAAGAAGGCGCACAAGAAGAAGCGCGGCAACGGCGCTGCCGGCGGCGATGAGCATGTGCTCGACCGTCTCTATCTCGTGATCGACAGCCGCAAGGGCGCCGACCCCGACACCTCCTATACCGCCCGCCTGTTCAGCCGCGGCCGCCAGCAGATCGCCAAGAAGCTGGGCGAGGAAGCGGTCGAGGCGCTGATCGAGGGCATCCGCGGCGACCGGCCGAAGCTGGTCGGCGAGAGCGCCGACATGCTCTATCACCTGCTCACCCTGTGGGCGGCGACCGGCGTGAAGCCCAAGGCGGTGTGGACCGAGCTCGCCCGCCGCGAGGGCCTGTCGGGCATCGCCGAGAAGGCCGCACGCAAGCAGAAGTGACGGGCCACGGTGACGGGCCGCCGGCCCCGCGCTAAACCGGGGCCATGGCCGACTACGACCGCAACAACATCTTTGCGCGCATCCTGCGCGGCGAGCTGCCGTGCAAGAAGGTCTATGAGGACGACCACGCGCTCGCCTTCCACGACATCAACCCGCAGGCGCCGGTGCACGTGCTGGTGATCCCCAAGGGCGAGTACGTGTCCAACATGGATTTCAGTGCCACCGCGCCGACCGAGACCATCGCCGGCTTCTGGCGGGCCGTCGGCCGGGTGGCGCGCCAGCTCGGGCTGGAACAGGACGGCTATCGCCTGGTCGCCAACAACGGCGCCAATGGCGGTCAGATCGTGTTCCATTTCCATGTCCATATCGTCAGCGGCCGCCACCGGCCGCGCTTCGGCCGCGTCCACGAATGATTCTTCGCCGAGCGCTGCTGGCGTTTATGGCGCTCACAGCGCCAGGGGCGCTCACGCCGCTCGCGGCCGAAGCGCAGCCGGCGCGGCCGCGCTTCTACGCCAAGGGCACCAAGCAACGCGCCGTGCGCTTCACCGGCAGCGAGGGCGCCACGCTCGCCGGCGCCTTGCTGCTGCCGATCTGGAGCGAGCTCGAGAAGGTGCCGGGTGTCGTGCTGGTGTCGGGCAGCGGCCCGACCGACCGCGACGGCAACAACACGCTGGTGCCCGACCGCATCGATCTCCTGAAGCAGATCGCCGAGCTCCTGGCCGCAGCCGGCATCGCCAGCCTGCGTTACGACAAGCGCGGCATCGGCGCCTCGACGTCCAAGCCGCACGGCTCGATTGCCGAGCTGGAGCGCTTCTTCTCCTGGGACAACTTCGTCGGCGACGTTGCCGCCGCCCACGCCGAGCTGGTGAAGCACGACGAGATCAAGCCCTATGCCACCGCCCTGCTGGGACACAGCGAGGGTGGACTGCTGGTGCTGGCCGCGGCTCCCACCATCAAGCGGAACCCGCCGCACGGCATGGTGCTCGTGGCCACGCCCGGCCGGAAGCTTGCCGAGATCCTGCGCGCCCAGATCGGGCGCGGCGCCCCCAATCTCGTGGCGCCGGCCGATCGCGCCATCGCCGCCATCGAAGCGACCGGCCATGTGCCGGCCGACTTGCCGCGCGAGCTCGGCGCGCTGTTCCCGCCCTATGCCGGACCCTTCCTGCAGCGCCTGCTGGCGTTCGATCCCGCACAGGCGCTGGCGGCCTCGCGCCTGCCCTGCCTGGTGCTGCAAGGCGCCGCCGATCGCCAGGTCGTGCTCATGGAGGACGTGCAGCCCCTGATCGACGCGCTCGGCAAGCGTGATGCGCCGGGCGAGGCGGTGGTCATCCCCGCGGCCAGCCACAATCTCAAGCTGGCGCAATGGCCGACGGATGCCGGTTTCGCCGGGCCGATCGCGCCCGCCGCTGCGGCCAAGCTCACGAGCTGGATGAAGCAGTTGCTCGGGGCGTGATGGGGGCGCTTGATCGACCGCTGAAGCGGGTCGATCATCCAGAGCGGTTCCCGATTTGATGGAACCGCGAGCGGTTCCATCAAATCGGGAATGCGCGCACTGGGGTTAGTTGTTGCAACAGGCATATTCCGTTCGGCTGATTCCAGCCGAACGGAATATGCTCTAGTCGCAAGAGGAGGAAGCGATATGGCCGTGACGGTGCGTGCGGTGACCGAGGCGGTGGGCGCGGAGCTTTCCGGCGTCGATCTGCGATCGCTGAGCGAGTCCGACTTCGGGGCGATCGAGCGGGCGTGGACCGAGCATTCAATGATCCTGCTGCGCGGCCAGCAGCTCGGTGACGACGATCTTCTCGCCTTCAGCCGCCGTTTCGGCGAGCTCGACCCGCCGCCCAACCAGGAGCGCGGCCGCATCAGCCCGCCCGGCTATCCCGACATCTACGTCGTGTCCAACGTGCTCGACCCCAAGGGCGATCCGATCGGCGCGCTCGGCGCGGGCGAGGCGGTGTGGCACACCGACATGAGTTATCTCGACACGCCGCCCGATGCCTCCATGCTCTATTCGATGGAGATCCCGGAAAGCGGCGGCAACACCTGGTTCTGCGGCATGCAGGCCGCCTGCGCGGCCCTGCCCGCCGACTTGGCGCGCAGGATCGAGGGCCGGCGCATCAAGCACGACGGTACCTACAATGCCGGCGGTTATCTGCGCAAAGGCGTCACGCCGACCGACGACCCCATGGCAGCACCCGGCGCCTGGCATCCGGCGATCCTGCGCCATCCCGGCAACGGCCGCGCCACGCTCTATCTCGGGCGGCGACGCAATTCCTGCGTCGAAGGCCATTCGCGCGAAGAGTCCGACGCGCTGCTGGAGGAATTGTGGACGCATGCCACCCAGCCGCGATTCGTCTACCAGCATGTCTGGCAGCTCGGCGACCTCGTGATGTGGGACAACCGCTCGACCATGCACCGGCGCGATCCGTTCGACGGCACGGCGCGGCGCATCATGCATCGCACGCAGATCAAGGGAACGAACAGGCCCGTGGCCTTCGCGGCCTGAACCAGCGAACAAAATCGGAGGAAACATGCGGCGGCAGAAGAAGTTCTATGCCTGGGGCTACGCCGACGAAGACCTGACGCCGGAAGAGATCAAGCCCTGGGAATCCGAGATCGCCCAGCGCTACGGCCTCAACAGCTTCGACGTCACGCCGCCGCCCAGGCCGGAGGAGATCACGCTGCGCGCCCCGCGCGTTGCCGTGCCTGACGCGCTGAAGGACATCGTGCGCATCGATCACCTGACGCGGCTGGAGCACAGCTACGGCAAGGCGGGCTTCGACACCATGCGCATGTTCATGCGCCAGGTGCCCAATCCGCCCGATGCCGTCGCGTTCCCCGAGAACGAGCAGGACGTCGTGCGCCTGCTCGACTGGTGCGACCGGATCGGCGCCAAGGCGATCCCCTATGGTGGCGGCTCGTCGGTGGTGAAGGGCATCGAACCGAGTGCGGCGTTCGACAAGGTGGTGACAATCTCGACGCGCCACATGGACAAGGTGCTGGAGGTCGACCCGGTGAGCCACGCCGCGCGCATCCAGGGTGGCATCTACGGGCCGGCCATCGAGGACGAGCTGCGCAACACGCCCTTCACCATGCGCCACTACATGCAGGCCTATCGCTGCTCGACGCTCGGCGGCTGGATCGCCACGCGCTCGGGCGGCCATTACGCCACGCTCTACACCCATATCGACGACTTCGTCGAAAGCACCAGAGTGGTGACGCCGGCCGGCGCCCTGGAGACGCGCCGTCTCCCGGGCTCGGGCGCAGGGCCCAGTCCCGACCGCATGTTCATCGGCTCCGAGGGCATTTTGGGCATCATCACCGAAGCCTGGGTGCGCCTGCGCAAGAAGCCGACGTTCCGCGCGTCCGCCTCGGTGCGCTTCAAGACCTTCTTCGACGGCGCCGATGCGGTGCGCGAGATCACCCAGGCCGGGCTTTATCCCGCCAACTGCCGGCTGCTGGAAGCGCGCGAGGCCCTGCCCAACATCCCATGGAGCAATCAGGAGGCCGTGCTCGTGCTGGCTTTCGAGTCCGCCGACCATCCTCTTGATGCCTGGATGAAGCGGGCGCTGGAGATCTGCGCCGGCCACGGCGGCGTGCCCGAGCCCGGCGCCGACGACGAGAATGCCCATCGCTCGGGCGCAGCCGGCGCCTGGCGCAACAAGTTCATCCGGGCGCCGCACTACGGCGAGCACGCGGTGGCGCGCGGCATCCTCTCCTCGACCTTCGAGACCGCGATGACCTGGGAACGCTTCCGCGACTTCCATCAGAAGATCACGAAGATCACCCAGGACACGATCAGGCGCGTGACCGGCCGCGAGGGCACCGTCACCTGCCGCTTCACCCACGTCTATCCCGACGGCCCCTGCCTCTACTTCACCTTCGGCGGCATCTTGGACAAGCGGGCCGCGCTCGATCAGTTCATGGAAGTGCTGTCGACCTGCACCGCCGCAACCGTCGAGCATGGCGGCACGACCACGCATCATCACGCGGTCGGCCGCTTCCATCGGCCGTTCTACGACAAGCAGAGGCCGGAGCTGTTCGCCAAGGCATTGCGCGGTGCCAAGCGCGAGCTCGACCCCAAGGGCATGATGAATCCCGGCGTACTGATCGATCCGTGAGGAAGCCATGGAGTATCTGACCGGTCCTCTCATCGCCTTCGTCGGCATTGCCGCGCTGGTGATCTGCACACCGGGGCCCGACACCGCCATGACTGTCCGCAACGCCCTGCTGGGTGGCCGCTCGGCCGGCCTGGCGACGGCGCTCGGTGTCTCCACCGGCCTCGCGATCTGGGCGCTTGCCACCTCGGCGGGGCTGGTTGCCCTGCTGATCGCCTCCGAGCCGCTGTTCCTTGCCGTCAAGTATGCCGGCGCCGCCTATCTCGTCTGGCTTGGCCTGCAATCCCTGCGCGCCGCCTTCGGCCCCAGCGCGCTTCAGCAGGCGATCGCGCAGCCGGCAGCTCGCGGACTGCGGCCATGGCAAGCCTACATGCAGGGCGTGGTGAGCGACCTCAGCAATCCGAAGATAGCGGCCTTCTTCTCCTCGCTGCTGCCGCAGTTCGCGCCGGCAGGTGCCGCGGTCTTCATGGGCCTGGCGGCGCTCGGCTTGTTGTTCAGCCTGATGACGCTCCTGTGGCTGACGGGCTACGCCCTGGCGGCCGCGCGCATGGCCGACGCGCTGCGCCGCCCGCGCATCCGCCGCACGCTCGACGGCATCACCGGCGCGGCTCTGATAGGGCTGGGGCTGAAGCTCGCCAGCGAAGAGCACTAGGAAATGGATTTCGATCTTGTGCTACGCGATGTGCGACTTCCCGACAGCAAGCCGGACGAGCCGGCCGTCGACATCGGCGTGAAGGACGGGCGCATCGCCGCCGTGGCGCCCGGGCTCGGCGGCGCTGCGCGGGACGAGATGCCGGCAGGCGGCCGGCTGGTCTGTTCCGGATTCGTCGAAACGCACATTCATCTCGACAAGTCCTGCATCCTGGGCCGCTGCGAGCACGAGACCAAGCGGTTCCCGCACCTGGCAATGGAGCGCACCTCCGCCGTCAAGCATACCTTCACGGTCGAGGACGTCGCCGAACGCGCCGGCGGCACCATCGAGAAATGCATCTCGCACGGCGCCACCCGGATGCGCACCCATGTCGAGGTCGATCCGAAGGTCGGGCTGCGCGGCCTGGAAGGCGTCAAGGCGCTGATCGACCGCTATCGCTGGGCGATCGATCTCGAGATCTGCGTCATGCCGCAGGAGGGGCTGACCAACAATCCCGGCACCGACGAGCTCATGGTCGCCGCGCTCAAGAATGGCGCGACCGTCGTCGGCGCGGCGCCGAACTACGACACCGACCGGCCGGCGCAGATCCGCCGCGTCTTCGAAATGGCGCGGGAGTTCGACGTCGATATCGACATGCACCTGGACAGCGGCGCCTCGGCCGAGGAGCTCGACACGCTGCTGGTCTGCGAGCTCACCGAGAAGTACGGCTGGGGCGGCCGGGTCGCGATCGGGCACGTGAGCAAGCTGGCGTCGATGCGCCAGCCGGACATGGACAAGGTAGCGAAGCGCATGGCCGATGCCGGCGTCGCCTTGACGGTGCTGACGGCGACAGACCTCTATCTCGGCGGCCGGCACACGGACCGCAACGTGCCGCGCAACGTCGTCGACGCCAACCGGCTGGCCGAGCAGGGCGTGGTCTGCTCCATCGCCTCCAACAACATCCTCAACCCCTTCACGCCGTTCGGCGACGGCCAGTTGCTGCGGCAGGTGAACATGCAGGCGATCGTCACCCAGCGTGGCTCGGACGCCGAAGTGCGCGCCGCCTGGGACATGACCACCTCGTCCGCCGCGCGCCTGATGCGCCTGAAGGACTACGGCATCGCTGTCGGCGGGCCAGCCGATCTCGTCGTGCTCGACGCACCCGACCCCGTGACGGCCCTGCGCACCGTGGCGCCCGTACTGATGGCCTACAAGCGCGGACGACGCACCGTGACGCGCGAGCCCGTTCGTCTACATCGGCCGTAATCGGGCCGTCAGTGGTGCCCGCCCATGGGCACCGCGCCGGTCTGCTGCGAGATCCAGTCGACGACCGCAATGCCCATGGCCGAGAGGATGAAGAGGCCGTGGATGATCGCCTGCCACATGATGCCGGCCTCGGTATAGGTCGATTTGTCCGTGCCCAGCGCCCCGGCCTCGATGAAGGTCCGCAGCAGGTGGATCGACGAGATGCCGATGATCGCCATGGCGAGCTTGATCTTGAGTACGCTGGCATTGACGTGGCTCAGCCACTCCGGCTGGTCGGGATGGCGTTCCAGCTCCATCCGCGACACGAAGGTCTCGTAGCCTCCGACGATCACCATGATCAGGAGGTTGGAGATCATCACCACGTCGATCAGGCCCAGCACGATCAGCATGGCGCCCTGCTCGGTGACGTTGGGGCTGGTCGACACCAGGTGAACCAGCTCCTTGAGAAACAGGTAGACATAGACCCCCTGAGCGACGATCAGGCCGAGGTAGAGCGGCAACTGAAGCCAGCGCGAGGCGAAGATGAGGCGCGGCAGCGGGCGCAGCCTTCGTGCGTCGCGGCGGTCGTCGGAGGGGGCGGCAATCGTCATCAGGACCTGTGCTTGGGTTGACTGCAGACTTTTCTGCATGACCTCAACGCCACGCCCAAGTGATGATTCTGTGGATGTTGCGGATAACGCTCAGGCCGCTATCGCCTGACGCGGCTGCGGCCGTCGATAGCTCAAGGCTTCAGCGATGTGCAGGCGGCGCACGGCGTCCGATCCATCGAGATCGGCCAGCGTGCGCGCCACGCGCAGGGTCCGGTGCCAGGCGCGGGCCGACAGGCCGAGCCGTTCGGCCGCGCGCGTCAGCAGCGCGCGGCCCTCGGCGTCGGGTTCGGCGATGGCCGCGAGCACGGCGACGTCGGTGTCGGCGTTGCAGCGCGGCTTCGACCAGTTGCGCACGCGATCGGCCAGCAGGCCCGCCGTTTCGTCGGCCTCGACGGCTAAAAGCTTGCCCTTGCGGTCGAACTCTTCTAGCCGCTCGCGCTGGACGGCGCGCGCCGCCACGATGCGGGCGGCGACGTCGGCCGAGGTCTCGGCCGGCGGCGGCAAAGCAAGGTCGGCGGCGCTGACCGGCGGCACGTCGATGCAGAGATCGATGCGGTCGAGCAAGGGGCCGGAGATCTTGCCCTGGTAGTCGAGGCCGCAGCGCGGGGCGCGACCGCAGGCGCGGTTCGGCTCCATGAGATGGCCGCAGCGGCAAAGACGCGTTCCCCTTTTTAAAGGGCGTGCCACTTACCCTCAAAGCCTTGAGAAAGAAGGACTATTCCGAATACCCGAAAACCCTGGGCGAGCACCTGAAGAAGCGACGCCGCGAACTAGGGCTGCTGCAGCGGGAAGCCGGCGAATGGATGGGCGTTTCAGCCGACACCATTGTCAACTGGGAGAAGGACAGGGCCAGGCCCGTCCCGTCCCAGTTCAAGCCGGTGGTGGCGTTCCTCGGCTATGACCCGACGCCGGTGACTGCATCCTTGGCCGAGCGCTTCGAAGCCAAGCGCCGCAGCCTCGGGGCAACCATAGACCAGGTGGCGCAATATCTCGGATGGGATGAAGGGTCCCTGAGGCGCTATCTCAGGGGAGAGTGGCAGCTGTCATGTGAGCGCGCCGACGCCTTGGAGGAGTTCCTGGGCCTGACCGCCCCAGCTGCGGCGTCCGTCTTGGCGATGCCCCGTCGCAAGCGGTGGAGCGCGTGAGTGTCATAGTCGGGAGGTCAGCCACCCGCGCGCCCTTCCGCGACCGACACAATCCGACAACCCTGCAGGCGCTGGTAGGCGGCCCGCGAGCCCGGTCGGGCGAAGCATCGGCGGCCTATCATGGCGTACTGTTCCTCGACGAGACGCCGGATTTCACCGGCATTAGGTAGCAAACGCACCTACGGGTGCGGACGCGCCCAATTACGGAATGTCGTCGATTTTGTCGAA
Organism: Rhodospirillales bacterium; assembly: GCA_009377525.1. GTDB lineage: Bacteria > Pseudomonadota > Alphaproteobacteria > Reyranellales > Reyranellaceae > Reyranella. Next base: position 46,740 of record WHTW01000002.1, on the reverse strand, counting down.
GGCGACCTGAACCGGGTTTCCGCCCACAGACACCGTGTGGAAGGCACCATTTCCGAAGTTGGCGGGAAGAGCCAAGATGATTGGAACGGTGGTCCCTGCGGGAATGGGTTGCCCGGTGACCAACACTCCGCCGGCCGAGATTAGCGTCACGGTCCCGTTGAGTCCGCCATTGGCCCCGGTCGCATAGGTCCCTTTGTATCGGGCGCCGGTGACATCCACGCCTACAACGACCCCCTTGCCGACGTAAACGGCACCATGCCCGACCCCGGTCACACCTTGATACCGCATTTGATAGAGAGCGCTCATTTCTGGCCTCCGCTTCACAATGTTTCATCCGATTGATGGGCTAATCACTGACACACGATACACGCGAAACGAGTCTTGACGGGACTCTCTTCTGGTTGCAAAATCCCCGCAAGGTAAAGGGGGATTCGCGGGGTGACAGTCGTCGTTGCCGTGAAGATTTCGGACGGCATCATCGTTTCGTCAGACAGCGCATCGTCGCTGATGAATGGGCCGTCTGTGTTAAACATCTACAACAACGCAAACAAGATATTCAACCTGCGGAAGGGATTGCCCATCGGGGCAATGACCTGCGGTGCCGGCTCGGTTGGGAAGCTATCAATCGCCACAATCTCGAAAGATTTTCGCGCTATCCTGACTGCCGACCCTGATGCCAACAGCGCGACAGTTTCCGATCTCACTCATCGATATTTCGAGTATCTCCGAGTTGAACATTACGAGAAGTGCCACCCGCCGGGGAACCCAGATAATCCCAGGCTCAATCTGTGGGTTTTCGGTTTCTCGCCGGGAGAATCGCTTCCCGAGATATGGGAATTTTCGTTCGGTGATGTGATCATTGCCCCTAAGGAGACCGTCCCTCGGAACGAGAGCGGGTTGGCCTGGGGCGGTGAGCCCGAGTTGATACAGCGCGTTGTCTTGGGATACGGCGCGACGCTCCCGAAGAACCTTGCGGACTTGGGAGTGGCGGCGCCGCTCATCGACCAGGCGTTGGGTGCGCAGCGTGCACTGCATCCCATTGTCACGGATGCCATGCCAGTACAGGACGCTATTGAGCTTGCCGAGTTCCTGGTGCGCTCAACGATCGATTTCTGTCGTTTCAAGATAGGGGCCCCCACCGTGGGTGGCCCAATCGAGGTGGCGGCAGTGACAAAGCATGAAGGATTCAAGTGGGTGAAGCGCAAGCATTACTTCGATCAGACGTTGAATCCGGAGTTGGAGGAATAGCCAAATGGAAAAGAAAACAGAAACCGCACATGCGTTGCCAACGGTTCGGCTTGTTGCATCTGCCAGTGAAGCGCTCCGCTATGATTACCAGCCTGTCGGCGTTGCAATGGCGTCGATCAGCACGAAGGAATACGAGCGGGCTGCGACCATTCCCTCGACCGACGCAAAACAGTCCGATTAGTCGGCAATCTGCCACGCAATACGGTCGCCAAGTCCTTTGGCAGACTGTATCAGCCCTCTATTGCGGTGATGCCTCAGGCAAGCGCCGACCCGCTTTCCGACCGTCTTTACCAGCCGCGTGTCAGCCGTGTTCATCCCGCGCTCTGCCATGACGTGCATGGTCAATTCCTGGGGAGTGCAGGCGCGCCCGGCATCGCGCAACGTCGCCAGCACCAAGCGAAATCACTCGGCCGCCGTTCCTACATCCCCACGACCTCATCTGACTAACGCTGCTGCTTGCCCGCACGTCGGCGCCGTGCGGCGGCCCATAGGGCTTGGCCGACGGTGACGCTTGGCCTGTCGAGCGCTTCGCCAGCCATCTCGACGATGGAATCGATGATGCCCTCGAAGCGATCGTTGCCCACCTTCGCGCGCCACTCCTTTTCATAGCCAGCTTGGATCTGCTCCGGCGTTCTTGCGTTGCCGGGCATCGTGCGTCCGATGAACCGATAGATCTCGACCAGGCTCTTGCGCGCGACATTGGGTATGGTCGAGAGCTGGTGGTCACTGGCTGCGTGTAGGTCCTCAATGGTCAGGATGCCGAACCTGGCCAGGGCGCGCGCGCAGCGCAGGCTGAGCCCGCGATTCCGCCAATCCTCCATCGCACGGATCTCTTCTTCCAACGACAGCGCGGGACGCTTGGCGAATTCCGACACTTGCTCCTCCCGGTCGATCTGAACGCCCATGGGCGCATGCATCAGGTGAGCAACTCGCACATGGATTCCAGGCCGCAACAAGAGCTAAGGTTGTCTCGGGGAGTGGGCCACAATCAAGAGAGAAGCAACACATGACGAAATCACATGCGGTCGATGTTCACGTCGGCCTACGCATGCGCCAGCGCCGCACGCTGCTTGCCATGAGCCAGTCCAAGGTTGGCGATGCGGTCGGGCTCACCTTCCAGCAGATTCAGAAGTACGAAGGCGGCTCCAACCGCATCGGGTCGAGCCGGCTCTACGAGTTCGCCAAGGTGCTCGACGTGCCGGTGTCCTACTTCTTCGACGAGATGCCTTCCAATGCCCTTTCGGGCCGGCCGATGTCGGGCCGTGGCCGCAAGGGCTTCGGCGAGGCCGGCACGCCGTTCGAGCAGGAAAAGGATCCGCTGATCAAGCGCGAGACCCTCGAGTTGGTGCGCGCCTACTACAAGATCCGCGAAGGCCGCGTGCGCAAGCGCATCTTCGAGATGGTCAAGGCCGTGGGCGCGGCGAGCCACGCCGAGGTGCTGGGCGGACGCAAGAAGCGATAATTCCCGCCGCACTTAACACTCGCCGGCGTATCCGCGGGCTCTATGGCCAAACATCAGCGCTGTACCGCTAAGGCCATTTGCTGTGACAGCTTAGTAGCACGGCGGGTAGTGGATGCCGTTGGAATAGTTCCATCCGGTGTACCCGGGATTGGTGCTGATGCTGCACCAAGAGGTGCCATTCCTCTCGAAGTGCAACAGCAACGTATACGAACCCGCGGAGGCTCCGGCGATGTATCGGTAGCCGTTTAACCCCGTATTGGTCGGATCCGCAGGTATCGGGTTGATGTACGGAGTTATGTTGAACGTCCCGGTTGTCATGTTGGCGACCACTCCGTCGGTCGGCGAGTTGGGGTACTTGCCGTTGGTATCGTAGAAGAGTTCGAAGGCGATCGACAGCTGCCTCATGTCCGACGCGCGGCGCGCATCCCGCGCCTTCGACCGCGCCGAACCAAGGGACGCCATCACGATGGAGGAAAGCAGGCCGATGATCGCGATCACGACCAGAAGTTCAATGAGCGTAAAACCTCGTCGGTATGTCTGACAGTCTCTCATCGTGGTTCGATATACCCCGGGTCCCCTATGGCACCTCCGGTCGGGTTAGGTGGCGCGGACGAGGAAATCGCCAAGATGACTGATACGCCGACGGCGATGATCACCACCACAACCAGCGTCAGATCCGCCGAAGTCTGGTTTGCCGCCAGACCTCTCTTCACCAGCCACCCGGACATACCGCGGAACATCCCCACAGGTGCCGAAGAGGTGGACTTGATGAGTTGCTCTTCTTCATCAAACGATACGGTGCCCATACCGAAATCGTAGCATGCTGGTCACGCCTTATGGTTGCCGCGGATGGACACGAGGGATTCTGCAACCCGCTCCAGTGTGTTCCAGCGCTTAGTCCGCTTGAGCGGGTGCGGGCACATCGGCACCACTGTCTGCGTCGGGATCGCTTGCGGGCTCAGTAGGAGCGCCGTCGGTTTCAGACGGCGTATCGGCCGGAGGAAGATCGTCGTCGGCATCCTCCGCGCCCTCCTCGCCTAGAGCCGCAGGCTCTTCACCGGCCGGCGCCAGATCTGGAGCAGCCGCGTCTGTATCTCCAGCCGGGTTTCCATCGGTACTCTCGTCGGCCGCCGGATCGCTTGGCGCTGGCGCGCCCGGATCGCTTGGAGCGTCTTCGCTTGGATCCGCTGGAGCGGCGTCGCCCTCGTTGCCCTCGTCGTTCGCATTCTCCTGGTCGCTATCCGAATCCCCACCTTCAGTGTCGTCTGCGTTTTCTTCGCCAGTGCCAAGGTGGGCTCTCAATTGGTCAACCTCTGTCTCAAGCTCGGTGATTCTCGCCTCTTGCGCATCATCCCTCTCCAAAAGTCCTGCGACCGTCTCGCCGAGTGAGGCGATACGCGCGTAGAGTTCCTTGATGGCCCCGATCAGGTGGGGGATGAGCTTTGCATAGTCGAGCTGGAGGTATTGGACCTCCTCGTCGCCCACGGTCTCGAGTTCGATGGCTTCCGGCACGATGAACTGTACGTCCTGGGCGATGAGGCCGATGGAGTAGGGGCGGTCTGCGAAGCGCGAGATGAGCGGGTAGTGCGCGAGCACGTCGGGATCGTCCACGCGCCAATCAAACGAGACTGGATTGAGCGCGAGGACGGCTGCGAGCGACGAGGACGCGGAGAGCGGCGTGATGTTCTCCTTGAGGCGCTCGTCCGATTCCGAGGCGATACAGGATGAGGCGTTGTCGTCGGAGTTGGTGTCGACACAGACGGTGCCGCCTTTGACTTCGACCTTGCCTTGATCGGGATTTGTAGTGCCGATGCCGACGAAGCCTGCAGTCGTGACGCGCATTCGTTCCACATTTGCAGTATCGAACACGATGTTTTTCGTGGAGCCTCCGTCACTCATAAACACGCCGCGCGTGCCATCGTATCCGATCTTGCCCCTGCCAGCGCTAAAGCCCAAGGCAGAATTATCACTGATCAAGCCGTATGGGTTGATGGAAAATTGCGGCGTCGTTGTGCTGGAAGCTCCGCTCACATACGCTGTGCCTGCGATTTCAAGATTCGCCGCGGGGCTTGTAGTCCCGATGCCGACGTTGCCTGTGGAAGTGAGCGTAAGGAACTCCAACGAGTCGTCGAACGTACCATCGTCGTCGGTATCGGTGCTGATATGGAGCTTGTTCCCGTCCGCGAACATACGGAAATCATCGGCGCTTGTCGTCCGGTCGACGAACTGGAGTCCGGGGTTGAATGACGAGATGGCGATGTCTCCCGTGAGCGCACCCCCTGCGGCAGTTGAGTAGACGCTGAGTGCCGTGTTGGACGTCGAGATGCCGATGCCGATGGTGCCGCCTGCGGTGATCGCCATCTGCGTGACGTTGTTCTCGCGGAAGAATATGGCTTCACCGGCAGGGCGGTTGATGAAGAGATTCTTGTCCGCGGCGCTTGAGAGGAAGTTGTAGTCGTTGAACGTGGCGCTTCCGTTGAGCCACATTGCGTTGTAGCTGCCGGTTCCGCCCATATTGATCGCGCCACGTGTCGCATTGCCGCCGTAGATCGAAAGTGAAGCCATCGGGCTCGTAGTGCCGATGCCGATGTTTCCGCCGAATGGTTGGAGAAGGAGGTTGCGGGCGACGTTGGTGTCCTGCGTGTTGCCCTGTATGGCGAGAGCGCCTGTGCCAGTGTGGATGCCCATTTCGAGCACACCGCCAGAGGAGGCCGAATTGCTTACTTTAAACGTACCTCCCGTGCCAAGAGCACTCATGACGCTCCCGCCATTCACGTGGAGCGGTCTGTCCGGCGTAGTCGTCCCGATGCCGACGTTGCCGGTGTTTGTGATGCGAACAAACTCAGTAGGCGTTGTGCCGCTGAAGAACGAGAAGTTGCCGACAGAACGGAGGTCGAAGGAACCCGCAGAAGTACCGAGACCATTGATTGCGCCGGAAAGATTGTCGTAAATGCGCAATGATCCGGCAGTCCCGGCTGTGCCGTCGACCGTATTTACAATCTCAAGCTTGGCAGTCGTCGGTGTCTTCCCGATGCCGACGTTGCCAGAGGAGTCGATGCGCATATCTTCACCACTGCCGCCCGTCCTGAAGGTCATCGCGTCGTTCGCGTGCTCATAGGAGATGAAGCCTGCGTTTTCGTCGTTGGTATCACCAAAGTTGAGGTACGAGACGCCTGACGCCGCGCCCACGATCGCGATTCCGGCGTTGCCGTTGCGCTCCACGATGAGGTCGCCGTTCCCGGCGACGGGCGTCCATGTGCGGCCCGTTGACGACTGCTGGACCAGCAACTTGGTATCCGGGGTCGTGGTGCCGATGCCGACGTTACCGTTTGGCACATACACACTATTCGTTGAGTTATCGAGGGCCAGCGTGACCGTGTTTCCAAAATCGCGGAAGAGGAAGTCTGCCTCCGCATACTGCGGTTCGAAAAAGAGCGAACCGTTGTCATACCCCGTGTCAGTGGAAATGATGGCGTCCCAGCGATTGAGGTGTGTCGCATTGGTGCGGCCAAGCGAGAGCACTGATGCGCCGGAACTGGTCACATCAAGTAGTGAGGCGGGCGTCGTCGTTCCGATGCCGACGTTGCCGGCAGCAGTAATAGTTTGCCTCGTCAGACCATTGGTCTGGAGGTTGAGGTCGAAGAATCCCGTGTGGCCCACATTGAGCGCTTGCGGGCCAGTGCCGAGGAACGAAGAACCCGTGCCCGAGAGCGCGATGTTGCCATCGGCTACCTGGAGCTTGCCGGAAGTCGGGTTTGCCGTCCCAATCCCCACGTTCCCCGAGGCGTCGATCACCAGGCGGTAGTCGTTCGCCTGCGTATCGAAGATGTAGAAGAGCTGGTTGGTGATTGCGCCGACGCTGTCGAGATTTCCCTCTGCGCCGAACGCGAAGATCTCCTCGGGCGTCGAGGAGTAGATTGGATTGAAGAGGCGCAGCGACGTCTGGCTGTAGCCGTAGTCGAGGCCGTCGACGGTGCCGGAGAGCGTCATCGAGGCGCCAGTGCCCGCACTGCTGCGTACTTCTAAGAAGTCAACGGGATCCGCCGTCCCGATGCCGATGAAACCGGAGGAGTTGATCGCGAAGATGTCGCCATCGGTCGAATTCGTGACGCCGAAGTAGCCGCTACCTGAAGAGCCCGTGGTCTCGAGGCGGTAGTCGGCGGAGGTGTCGTTGATGCCGACGAAGCCGCTTGCAGTGATCGTGATGCTCGGGTTCGTCGAGCCGTTCTTGATATCGAGCCGACCGGAGCCGCCGTTCCAGTTGGTGCCGAAGCCCACGATGTCGTTTGTCGCATCCGCGAACATGCCTATGCGAAGACCGGTCGCACCGGCATCCGCCATGATGCCGATTGATGCCGCACTCGAGGTCGTCGAGACGAGTACGTCCGGAGTCTGCTGCACTGGGAAGACCCAGTTTGAGACGGTTGCGCCGTTGCCGATATGGAGCATGGCCTGAGGCGATGTGGTGCCGACCGCAAGACTTCCCGTATGGTATGCGTTGCCGTTCGTGAAGAACGCGTGCTGCGTGGCCGAGCTGCTATTGGTGATCGCGAAGGCCGAGAGGCTTGAGCCTTGGCTGCCCATGGGCGCCCACTGGAATTCTCCGTTCACATTCGGGCCGCTCGCATTGCTCGTGATACGCGTCCCCCACGCGCCGACGCCCGCGCGACCCACCTGGAACTGATTGCTATTCCCCCAGACATCGAGGAAATGATTAGGTGTCGTGGTGCCGATCCCGACGAAACCGGAGGCATTGATCGTCATGCGCTGGTTGCTGCCGCCCGTCCAAAAGTTGATTGCGCCATCGGAGCGCGTGGCCGCAAGATCGATGCCGGGACCCGTGTTGCGCACATACAGGCCGTCGGGCTTCGCGTACGTCGAAGTTGCCGTCCCGCTGCCATTCATCGTGAAGTAGCTGTTGTGATTGTTGTTGTTGAATTGGAGTGTCAACCGTGCGCTTGAACCGGAGTTCGTGTTGTCCCCGCGAAAGACGAGCGCCTCCGCGTTCTGGTTCGTCGAGACGTTGTATCCCTGCGTCACTCCTGAAGGGAGGTTCAGGTTCACAAACGCACTTCCCGGCGAAGCGGTATTGATGCCAATCTGGCCGTTCGCGGCGATATGGAAAGCGGTCGTTGTGCCTAAGCCGCCCGTCGAAGAGGCGACCGTGAAGAGCGGGATGGTGCCACCGCCTGCGATCTGCGAGACGGAGAGCTTTGCCCACGCCGATGAGGTGCCAACGCCGACGTTGCCGCCCGGGGTAATGACAAAGGGGAACGTGTCGCTGTTGCCGTGCCGGATCGCAAAGTGCCCCGCCCCGAGATCGCTCCCGGTGCCTGTGGAGATGATGCTGTACTCCTGGCCGCCGGTGTCGCTGTTTTGGAGCGTGATGCCCGCGGCGACACTGTCGCTGGTCGTCACGAGGAGCGAATCATACGAGCCACCGGCGATCCGGACCTGGCTGTTTGAGACGACGGCGCCACCTGCGGGCGTCTCGAGGTAGAGGTTGTCGTCACCGCTCTCCCCTCCGACCAGGCCGAGCTCGGACCCGCTACTCATGTTGCCGTTGAGCGAGAGCGCGTTTGCGGCGCCGATCATGCCGATGACGATGTTCGCGTTGACCTCCCCATTCGGCTCAAACTGAAAGCTGCCGCCTGTGGGCGCGGCAAGGTACAGGTTCGGGTCGCCGGAACCCCCGCCCCCGATGCCGAGGTTTGCGCCGTTGGTGCGGACCCCGTTGAAGGAGAGGATGGTGTGTGCCTCCTCTCCGATGAGCTGCCCGATCACCACGTGGCTGTCGCCGCCGGCGTTGAGGTCGAGGGTTGCGCCGGGGGCAGCGGTGCCGATCCCCACGTTGCCTGTCGCCTGTTGGATCACCAACTGCGAGGTGCCGACCGCAAGGCCCCCCGCAAACGTGCTCGTCGAAAGGTTCGACACCGCGAGGTTGGTGAGGGTCGAGGTCCCCGCGGTCAGGGCGGCGGTGATCGTGGTCGTGGAGATCGACACCGCGCCATTGGACGCAACCGAGAAGACGGTCTCCCCCGAGGAGGACGCCACCTGGAAGAGGTTCCCCACCTGCCCCGCGAGGCCCTGGAGGGTGAGCGTTGCCTGGGTCGAGGAGCCCGACTGGTTCTCGAGGTACGCTGGCTGGTTGAATTCGAAGCGGTCCTCGGTCGAGTCCCAGGTGAGGACGGCATTGGGGACGACGGAACCGCGGTAGAAGATGAGGGACATGTCCTCGGTGTCCAAAGTCGCGTTGTCGGCGTTCAGGGTCAGGGTCTCCGAGTTCGTGCCGCCGATCGACGTCGAGGCCGCACTGATCGAGTTTGCGGTGAGCGTGTCGATGTATGCGCCGCGCCAGAAGAACGAGGGGGACCCCAGGTCATATGTGTCGTTGGCCGCGGGGACGAAGTGGGAGCTGATGCCGCTCCCCAAAGCGAAGGAATCCACCGCGAGCCTGGTGGTGAAGAGGTCGGTGGTGGTGGCGGCCGTGGCAACGAAGCGGTTGGTGAAGAAGTTGGTCGAGGACGCCTGGGTGATGTTGGCGGCCGAGATCACCGCGGTGCCCAAGGCGGCGTTGGCGTATGACAGGCTGAGGCCCGAGGCGGTCTGGGCCGCGAGCGTGGTCACGGTGCCATTGGTGGCGGTGAGGTTCGAGGCGAAGAGATTCGTCGAGGTGGCGTTGGTGAACGCGAGGTCCCCACCGCGGGCGCTCAGGGCGTACAGGGTGGTGGTGGTCGCGTTCGTGGTGGTGGACTGGTTGACGGTGAGAGTAGTCAAGGTCGTGTCGCCCAGGACCTGGAGCGTCGAAGAGAAGGTCGTGGCGCCCGCGACCGCGAGCGCGCCACCGAGGGTGGTGTCCCCGGAGACGGTGAGGAGGTCGGTATCGAAGGACTCGCCGATGGCGCTGAAGTCCGCGGCGACGTCGTCGCGCAGGCCGTCGAGGCTCTTGCCGAGGTCATCGTATATCTGCTCGACCTGGCCCTCGTACCGGACGACGCGGACCTCGTTCTCGTCATCGTCGTCCTCGCGGACGATCTCCCGCTCGCGGACGATCTCGTGGTATTCGCGGATGATCTCGATGGGGGTGGTGATGGTCTGGAGGGTGGGGGTTGGAGCTGGCGGAACGGCGACTACGGGAGGTTCTCCCTGCACAGGTTCCTCGGTGGCGAGCTGGGGTGCTTCCATGCACGCATCATCCATGAACCACGATTTCGCATCGCACCAAAGCTCGCGTGCGGCGATGCTGATACCGAAGGTTATGCGCGAAAGTAAATTTCCGACTGCTGCATCGAGCACGATCGTCGTTGTAGGCACGCACGGCTCGTTGTGCGTATCTTCTTCGTAGAGATCGTCAACGCATCGTTCGAACAGAGACGCGCCATGCGCGAGCACCGCAGAAGGTTCTTTCTCCGGCGCAGGTGTCGTCACAAACAGCAAGGCGCCCACGAGTGCGCCCATGGCCATGAGCGCCCCAGTCTCGATGAGCACCGTTCGGCGCGGCCGAAGCGGCAGGCGCGAGAGGACCGGAACGCGCCTCGCTTCTTCCGTGATCGTCAGCTCAAGTTTGCGCTCTTCGCGTATACGCGCCGCAAGCTGTTGCTTTGACGCTTCCGCTTGCTTCACGAACTGGCCAAGCGAGTCCTGATCGACGAACCACCCGCGGCCGATACGTAGTGCGCGCACTTTTCCGTGGCGTGCGAGCCTCGCGACATAGTCGTTGGTATAGCCAAAACGCCGTCCGGCCTCGACCGAAGAAAGCAGGTTCTCACTCTGACCGGAGATGGTCTCTCTCATACCTTAAAAAGCGGGCGTCTTGGCGAACGCTCTAGCAATTATAAGGTATTTCGGATCTCAGCGGGGCCGACGAGGCCAAGAGTGGGGAGAGCAACCACCCGGAGCTTTGCCGCTACGATGGGTCGTTTGACACCCTGTGGCCGTGCTCGTGGCCACGTCTACCTACCCAACGATGGCGGAGTTAGCAGGATACGGCCACCGTCACTTGTCCGGCGTTCGAAGCGACTTGGCGATCACCGACGCCACGACCGCCCGCCGCCGCCCTTCGCCGGCCGGATCGCTGGCGTGCAACGTTGTTCGCACCTTGTATCCCCGCACCGTCTTCACTTCCGCATCGCCGCACCACTGCCCGAGCAGCGCGATGGCATCCTCGGGGGATACAATATGCAGTTTGCCGCGATCCGGCTCGTCAAAGTGGCTGCTCGCGAGCTTCTCCATCGCCGCGAGGTGCCGCGTATCACTCGAAACGAAGACGACGTGCCCGTATCCGGCGGCGAGACACTTCTCGATGTTCCCGAACTCGTGGTCTCGTCCTGTCGTCACCGATATCTCGCACGCGATCCTTTGGCCGTCGCGCGAAAGGGAGACATCGACGCGCCCTGCACTGTCGAGTATCTCCTCCTCGATCACTGCGTGGTACCCCATTGAGATCGCGAACTCCTTGATGAGGTTTTGGAGATACTTGTGCTCCTTGCCCCCGCGGCCCAACGGCGGCGGCTGGGCTCCCGCCATCGCCTTGCGCGCCGGCACGGGCTTCTGTGCGGACGGCTGCGGCTTCGCTTCGGCCTTGCCGGCCTGCGGACGCTCGGGAATAGGTGTTTCTGCTGGTGATGCCATATCCGGCATCTCAGCATCCGAGACCGGTGGCGACGGCGCAGTGCTTCGCTCGTCTTGCGGCCGCTGCCTGCGGGCTTCTGCTTTGCGCGCAGGCCGAAACTGCGCGGCTGGCACGTCGTCGAGCGGGATGCAATATTCAGCGCGATTACGCGCCTGGAGTATTCCCCAATCTGCGGCGTTCATCTTCGGCTCGCGCTCAACCACACCTAGTGGCACCGACACCGCGAGCGCCCGCGGCGTCACGTTCCGCACGTGGCAGGCGAACGCGGTCTCCCGCTCTCGCTTGCGCATCGACTCCAAGAACTCGCGCTCTGAGCGCATCTCCGAGGCAAAAATGGTGGCATCCTTGCTCGAGACGCCTCCGGCATACTTGATGCTTGTTGAGGCAAAGATCGAGGCTCGCAGCGACATCGAGAGCTGGTCGAGGTTCTGGTGTGCGAGCACCATGCCCACCTTGTATTTCCGGGCTTGATTCAAGAGGTGATCGACAGTGACGTCGAAGTAGTCGGCGGCCTCGTCGATATACACGAAGGCCGGGTTGCGCTCGTGCTGGGGTACCACCGCGCGCCGCTGGGCGGCCTGGGCAATGAGCGCGATGAAGAAGCGGCCGAGGATCGAGGCGCCCTCATGGCCCAGGAGCTCCTTGGCGGTATTGACCAAGACGATCTTGCCGCCCTGGAGCGCCCCATACAGGTCGACCTTGCTCCGCGGGTGGCTGAACATCCGGTCGAAGGTGGCATTCGAGAGCACGCCCCAGAGCCTCGTGAGCACCTGCTTCTTGGTCTCCGAGAACGTCCGGTCGAAGAAGCGGGTCTCGAAGAAGGCGCGGGCCGTGGGCGGGAGCTGCTCCATGTATGGCCGGAACGGCTCACCGTCTTCCATGAGTTCGCGGAAGGTATGAATCGTGGCGTCCGGCACTTCCAAGAGGAGCCGGGCGATGTATTTGAAGATGATGCCCTGGCGGGCGGTGAGCTCGGCACCCAGGAGCGCGCCGAAGAAGTATTCATAGAGGTCGATCGTGGCGTTGAGGAGCCGCTCGCGGTCGACCAGGGGAAGGCGCTCCATGCTGCCATGGTCGAAGTCGAACATGTTGAGCGCGACCGGATATTCGACGTCGGTCGGATCGACGAGAAGGAGCCGGTCAGCGAGGCCGGAAGGATGGCCGGGCGCGAAGAGTTCAAGCCGCGAGACATTGCGGATGAGGTCGCCCTGCGAGTCGATCACCACGAGCGATCGCATGTCCTCGATGCTCGCCTCGAGATCGCGCAGAATCGAAAGCTGGAGGAGTTGCGTCTTGCCGTGACCGCTGCCGCCCACGATGTGCGTGTGCTCGAAGCGGGCCGGGAATGGGATGGAAAGCGGGAGCGGCGTGTCGAGGAATATCTTCCACGGCGTGCCGTCGAGGTATGCGGCCGCAAGCATAGACGGCTGTTCCGGCTTGTATGCGGAGGGCGGCACGAACTTGCGCTTCGTCTCGAAGCGTTCGTGCCACTCGATCTTGGAGGCTTGGCATGCCCGGCGGTCGAGCTGCTCGCGAACTTCCGGAAAGACATCGGCCTTGACCACGAGATCGCTCGTGAAGGTCGCGATGAGGCGCTCGATGATCTCAGCCGGATTGTCGAGGAGGTCGACCAGGGGCACGGTGGGACCGTCCTCGGGCACCGGATCGGGATCGTCCCAATCTTCCTTGAAGAGGGTCGCCGGAAGGTATTCAAGCATCCCCGCAATCGCGCCCACGACGGGACTGCGCCACTCGATGAGGAGGCGCTCGGGATCGGCGAGGAATCGCTCCTTGCGCCTGAGGTACGTGCGCAGGTCGACGCCCTCGTGCGCGGTGAGCGTGTGGACGTTCGGGGGATCGGGTAGCCCGAAGAGCAGGAAGTCGTAGTCGACGAGGTCGCCGACCAGGCGGCCGACCGCGTTGATGAGCGGGTCCACGGGGATCCGCTCCGCCCGTTCGAAGGCTTCCGACATCACGCCGACCCGGAACTCGCCGAACGTGTCGTCGGTGTATGCGGACGCGTCGAGGGCGCGCTTGACGCGCGCATACAGCGCGACGGTCTCCCGGAACTCCCGCGCCTTCGTGCCGCCGGCGAGAAAGTTGAGAAGGTTGTTCCACACCTGCGCGGCTAGCTGATCTCGATGGCTTCCTCGCCGCCGAAACGCGCCGCGGCCTCGAGGACGGTCTTGAACGTGTGCGCGGCCTCCCGCACCTGCTCCTCGATCGCAACCATCTCGATGATGTCCTTGCAGTCGATCCGCTTGCCTTGGGCCAGATCTCCCACGGTGATTGAGATGTTCGCTGCCTTGAACGCGAGCCGCGACGCGACGCCCAACAAGCCCGACCCACGGTCCGTCATGGTCATCTTCTCATACAGCACCGTATCGGCGAGCTTGTATTTCGCGACGTTCGCGCGTTCGTCCTCGCTGAGGTCCGCACGGACGTCGAGCAGGAACGTGATGGTCTTCGAGAGCATGCCGGTCGACTTCTGATCCCGGCGCAGAATGAGCTTCATGGTACCCCCCAATTGCATGTCCTGGTACGCGAACAACCCATAGCGGGGGAGCATATCGAGTCGTTGCAACCATGGGAAGGGGGTCCATGCATGGGCCTGGGTGTAACAGGCCGCCCAGTTTCGAGTTGGAAAGCCGCCTCAATACTGGCAGCCCCCAGAAGTTTGCAGTCCTCGCCTGGACAGGGCATGCGGTTGGTCCGTGGCATACGCTGCGCCTGCTGTACGGCGTCAGTCTCGAGCAGGTACTGCGGCTTCTGCGCCGAGCTCACGTACGATGAAGGGCTGCACGATACCGAGCGCGAGGTACCGTTGCGCGACGTGGGCCGGAATGAGGTCGAAATCGAGCACGGTGCCGCGGCAATGCGGCGACCCGCACCGGCACGCCAGGGACCACAGGCGGTCGCACATCGTCGTCGAGTAGTCGAAGCAAATCTGCTCCCCCGGCCAAATCGGTTGAATCGCAACGAGCGAGCTGCCGTCGCGGATACCGGCGTTTGGATCGCATGAATGGTTGACGTAGAGGCCAGGCGGATCAGGGTCGATATACCGGTGCCGATCGACCTGCACCACGTCGCCTGAGCGATCGCCTTTCGCGAGCACGGCCGCAACGTCCACGAGCGGCCCCCTGAACAAAAGTATCGTGGCGCCTCTCGGTATGAAATGGGTCGCGAAGATGCCGAGGCCCAGCTCGCAGCGGGCGACATGAAACGGCGTGGGCGTCATCGCAGCTACTCGCCAAACCGGACCAAAAGGACGAGCGCCGCGATGGCGAGCGCGAGACCGGCGAGCTCGGCGATGCTTAGGCGCTCGTCGAAGCACAGCACGCCGACGAGTGCGAGGAGGAGGATCATCGTGATCGAGTAGACGATCCCGATCGCGGCGAGCTTCATGTGCCGCATGATGAAGACCCACCCGAAGGTCGTCCCCGAGAGCACGGTGAGGCCCAGGAGGAACCAGCGGTTCCAGATGGCGTCGTCTTCCGCGCTCGCGAGCTTGAGGAAGTAGTCGCCAAGCACCGCGACCGCCGTGAGGGCGAGCACCGCAACGTATGCCCACATGCCGGTGTCACTGCCCACGCGAGGAACGGCGGATCACTGCTTCACAACCAGCTTGTACCGGCAGCCGTACTGCTCATTGGTCAGTTCGAGGTCGCGCGTCTGGACATTCCCGGTGAGACGAAGCCGCCTGCCGCTCGGGAGCCGGATGATTTCATCGACCGTTCCATCGGCGCGTATGGTGGCGTCGTAGCTAACGACGGTCTTCATCGTCAATTTGTTGCCGGAGACGATCATGGTCCTTTCGGTCCCATCATCGGTGCATGATGCCACCGAGCGCTCCTTCATAAGCCTCGGCTGCGCCTGCCACGTTTGCGCATACGCCACGCTACAGACGAGGCAGAGCGCTGCCCCCAAGAACAACACCTTCATCACACCCTCCCGCTTGAACGATTGTCGAGAACAACTCCGTGCGTTGGTTTGCCGCCGACTGACGTGGTGGGAGCGGCTCGCCACTTTGCGTGGCCATGCGAAGTGCCGAAGCCGCTGCAGGCGAGGCCGCGCAATCGCGGCTAGCCGAAGGGCCTTCCGAGTCCACGTGCAAGGATTTGCTGACACCGCATTCACCCCTCAGCAGTCCGCGGCGAGCTTGCCCTTGATGTCGGCCGCCAGCTGCTCGACCGTCGCCTGATCGGCGGATCCCAGGTTGCCGCCCGCCGAGATCGCGATGCTCACGGTCGGATACGCCTTCCACTCCAAGACCACGTTGGTGTGGCTCACCTCGCCGGTGAAGATGTAGTTGTCGACCAACTTCTGGAACGTGAGCTGCGTCGGACTCCGGCCCGCGACCGGCAGGCCGAGCGGCTGGACTGCCTCGATGGCCTTCTGAGAAAAGGTCGCCGCCGGACCTCGGCACTGGAGCGCTTCCTGAATGCTGTATGACTTAGTCGGGCTGAACGCCGCTATCATTGGACCAGGCGTGCAGGCGGAGAGCGACAAGAGCCCACCGCTGGCGCAGCACAAGATGAAGCGTGCAAGCATAGTTCCCCCCAAATCCTAGGACTGCACCTGCGCGAACAGCCGCCGGTGCCACGGATTGTCTTCGTCGGTTCCGTCCGGCTTCCGGTGGACCGCCTCGAAGGTCAGAAACTCGACGCCCGTCCGGCACACCCGCTCGTTGACCGAGGCGACAGAGAGGCCCGGATCAGGCCGCTCGGCGCAGACGAGGTAGTAGCGGGTTTCGTTCCAGATGCCCGCTTCGCACGCCGCCTGGCCTGGCTCGATCAGGAGCTCCACCTCGACCTTGACGACGTGCATCACCGGCGGATCGCGCTCGCCCTCGGTCGAGGCCGCGACGCTGGACCAGAGCACGCCCGAGGCCTGACAGGGCGTCCCGAGTATTTGAGAGACCTCGATCCAGCTCCCGAACTGCTGGCCCAGCCTCCGGCAGGCGATGTCCGCTTCGTGGCGCGCGCCGGGGAGCACGAGCGCGCACCCGGCGCTCCCGAAGCGGAACACGTGGTCGAGCGAGACTGTGAAGCCGTCTCCCACGAGGTTCCCCGACAGGCGGCAATCGCCGACCCAGGCCACGCCATCGACAACGCGTGAAGTGCAGTCCGGCCACACGTGCGCGTCGCCGTACCCGGCAAAGGGCACCTCCGCGAGCGGTGTCGTGTCCTGCGCTGAGGCAGCGGCTGCGGCAAGCACGAGCGCGGCACCTGCCGTCCAAAGCAGCATCCGCACGGCTACCGCCCCTTGATCGCGACGGCGTCGCCCTTGTTCGTCCTGCCCTGGTTGTTCCAGTAGTCGTAGCGGACGACGACGCCAGGCTCCGGGGCGTACCACTGCGTCCATTTCTCCTTGAACGGACGGCCGATGCCTTCCTGCGTCCGCGTGATGGCGAACGTATCGAAGGTGCCCGCCTTCGTCGTGATCCGCTCGTATTTCTCGACCGTGAAGGTGAAGGTCCAGCTGCCGTGACTGGTGCCGGTGTTGTTCGCGCCGTCATAGCGGCCCGAGAGCTTCTTGCCGACTGAGAGCGGCCAGATCGCCTGAGGCTTCACCTGGTCGAGCCACGGACGGTCGATGGTGGAGTTAATCGAAACAGACGCCATGGGCGCGTACCAGTCCGACAGTCGGGGATCAGCTTCGTTCCGGCGCTTGTGGTTGACCCGGCAGTAGTTGGCCTCCTGGTTCACCCACTCGGTCCAGCTGCCGTCCTGGTACTGCACCACCGTCCCCGGCTTCGCGCACTTGAACGCAGCCGTCTGTCCCCACGCCGCGCCCGGAACCAGGCACAGCGCCGCAATCGTCCACACTTTCATCACAGCCCTCCCATCGGCATTAATACTATGCTTTCCCCAATAGGTTTATAGCCGCTGTATTAGGGATGGGCAAGCTGCTGCCTTCTGGACCATGGAGGCGAAGAAGCTTGTGGGCTGGAACGTGCGGAAGCACCGCGTGGCCCGGGTGATGACCCTGGAGGACGTGGCCGTAGCCGCGCGGACCAATGCGTCCTACGTCGCGGAGGTCGAGCGCGGGGAAGCCAACATCGGCATCGAGCTTCTCGACAAGCTCGCCCGCGCGCTGGATGTGAAGCCCGCAGACCTCTTTATCGAGCCCAGGCCAGGGGAAAAGCCTCCCGCGCCCCTCAAGGCAGGAAGACGCTCACAGCGACAATCGACAATTCGGGACTCTGCGCAGCTGCAGAGCCATGAGCGCGCCTTTGAGATGCCGACGAAGGATCATCGCTTAGCAGAACTACCCGGCGTGCGAACCGTCAGGGATGATCGTAGCGATACCCGAGAAGATCTCCGGCACATTCCTAAATGGGGCAAGACCACGGGAAATCCAAGCTGGGCGATCAACGAGTTCTGTGCAGCGGTTAAGAAAAGCGGTCATCCCCAACTAATCTGGATGGCCGAGGAGATGGCTGCGGAGTTTCGAGCAGCGATCCAGAAGTCTGCCAAAGATTACGCCGCTAAGCCTCCACAACGGAAAGGGAAAACGCCAGAGCGCGTGCGCGGGGGCCATAAGCATCACAAGGCCCACGGCCTCAAGCGAGGCAGGTCACCGCACTGAACGGCCGGCTCGGCGTGCCGTCGATCATGAGCTTCAGGTACATGTGGTAGTTGGGGAGCTTCGTGAGATCGTCGGCGCCGAAGACCGGCGAGAACTCCCTGGCCAGGTGGACGGCATCCTCGGCGCCCGCACGGAATGCGATGAGCGTGCCCACGTTTCCCAAGACGGCATGCCGCACCTCCGGCTCGAGGGCGTCGAGGTGGGTGTTCGCGAGAGCAAGCGAGACCCCGTACTTCCGGAGCTCGGCGGCCATCGTCGCGATCGAGAGCGTCGTGAAGTTGTGGAACTCGTCGATGAAGAGCGCGAAAGGCCGCCGCGTGGAGGCGGCCAAGTCGGCTCGGCTGAACGCCGCAAGCGCGATCGTCGAAACCAGGAGGCTGCCCAGCAGGTTGGCGCTGTCCTCGCCGATCCGCCCTTTGGCCAGATTGACGAGGAGCGCGCCGCCTTGATCCATGATCCTCCTGATACGGAGGTCCTCCTGGGGCTCCGTGAGGATGCGCCGGAGCATGGGATCGGCCAAGAAGGCGCCGATCTTGTTCTGCACGGGCGCGATGCCGTCGGAACGATATCCGTATGAATACTTGCTGAACTCCTTGAGCCAGAACTGCCGCACCGGCTCGTTCGAGATGCCGCGCGCGACTTCCTTCCGAAATGCCTCCTCGCCGAGCAGACGCAGCACGTCCGCGAGCGTGCTCCCCGGCCGCTCGAAGAGCGCATACAGCGCGTTCCGGAGGATGTGCTCCATGCGCACGCCCCAGGCGTCGCTCCAGAGCTTGCGCATCGCCTCAAGCACTCCGGAGACCGCGAGCGGGATCTTGTCCTGCCGCACGTATCGGAGCGGATTGTATCCAAAAGGCGACGCCGGATCGGGCACGTTCCAGTACACCACATCGGAACGCCCCGACACTGCGGCGGCTTCGGCGAGGCGTTCGACCGCGTCGCCGTGAGGATCGATGAAGCAGACACCGCGGCCTGCGTCGAGGTCCTGCCGCGCGAGCGACACAAGCAGGCTCGTCTTGCCGGTGCCCGTCTGTCCCAAGGCATACAGGTGCATGAGCCGGTCGGCCTGGCGGATGCCGAAGGTCCGTTGGTCGTTCCGAAAGAGTATGCGTCCGATTTGGGATACGTCGTTTGTTCGATGCATGCGGTCCACGATATCGCTCGTTGCGAACGCACGCATGGCGACCCAATGCGTTGATCGAGCCGCGCGGAGAACGCCAGATATTTGGGTGCCTAGGGGCGGTTCGGTCGCGTCCATACACTGATCGCAGGTTCTCAGTTCTTTGAGACCCGTCCGCGCGCGGACCTCGCCACGACGTGCATGCTCGCATTCCCGTGGTGGAATCGCGCCTGCACGCACATTTCGGAGACCAATCACATGGCGACCAAAGCCTCGCCCTTGGCGCAGCTTGCACCGTCGCACCCTCGAGTGCGCGCCTGCTGCCTTGCACTCCCCGCGCTGCTGGCGGCCCCCATCCTCGCCTTCACCGTCTCAGGGGAAAGCAAGGTGCAACTCAAAAGACGCACCACGTTGTACTGTGCGCTGGCATTCCCGCCATCGCAGGTCGCACGGCGGGCGCAGCTCGAAGCCGTGTACTGCAAGGGCTTCGACGCCGACAAGCAGTGCCAAGCAGACTTCGGCTGGATTGTCATCTCAGAACCAGTTCCTTGTGACTGATCCACCACACCCCGCTCCGGCGGGGTTTTTCACGCGGCATACAGTGTTCACGCGAGAGAAACCCGCACGACGCGCGGCACTCCTTCTAGCTACTGTGCGGCAGCCTTCAATGCATCACCTTCGGCATCTATCCAAACACGGTGCTCGCTCAATTGGGGAGCCTCTTCTCTGAGCAATCGCTTAGCTGACGCCAGCCCGGCAACGATGGCGATTAGCAGGATTGCCGCCAATGAGGCTGCCAGGAATATGTTTACACGGTGAGTCGGCGGCTCAACGATGACAATCCGCATAGTACCCATATGGTATCAATGTGCACGCGTTGCGCAACGTAGCCGTGTGGATCACCTATATTCTCCCCCGTGCGCTAATCAGACACTCGCGAGCTTTGCCGGTTGTCTGCTGCTTCTCGGTGAACTGAACGTTGCTCATGGCATGTGTTTGCCAAGCGGGTGCGTGCTTTCTTGCAGGCCTGTTCATTGGAGAGAACGGCGCACATAGCGCCATCTCAGGGTTGGTCATGCGGAGAACGCCCGACATTTGGTTGCCTAGGGTCGATTCGGCCGCGTCCATACACTGTACGCAGGTCCTCAGTTCTTTGAGACCGATCCGCACGTGCGGATACCAAAGCCAGCATGCCGTCTCGACTCCGTCGCGGAATCGCGGGCATGCACCATCCACGGAGACAACCAATGGCTACCACCGCACCGTTCTCGGCGCTCCTTGCGCCGAGGGGCAACCCGCGTCGCTCGTTCAACAAGACCACGCTCGAAGGGCTCGCCCAGAGCATCAAGAAGGACGGAGTCCTCCAGAACCTTGTCGTAAAGCCCGAGGGCAAGAATGCCTTTCGCGTTGTCGTCGGCAAGCGCCGGTACATGGCGCTCAAGCTCCTCAACGACCGCGGCGACATCGCGGACACGTATCGTGTCCCGATCAGGCTTCACGGCAATGCCTCCGCGGCCGATCTCGACCGCATCGCCACCGTCGAGAACGTCCAGCGCGAGGCGCTCGATCCGATCGACGAGGCGGAGGCGTTCGCGAAGCTCCTCACGAAGGGCGCCAAGATCGAGGATATCTCTGCGGAGACCGGCGTCTCGATGCCGACCATCCGCAGGCGCCTGGCGCTTGCGGACCTGGCACCCGAGGTCAAGGAGGCGGTCCGCGCCAAGGCGCTTCCCCTGTCACTCGCCGAGGCGCTCACGCTCGCGCCGCAGGCTGAGCACAAGAAGCTCCTCGGGGAGATCAAACGGTACGGGCACCTCGACGCCCGGCAGCTCCGCGCGCATATCCTCGGCGAGAAGCCGTCGCTCGCGAGCGCGATCTTTCCGGTCGAGCGGTACACGGGCACCTTCACCAAGGATCTGTTCGCGGAGAAGGAGACCACGTACTTCGACGACCGTGAGCAGTTCATGGCGCTCCAGACGGAGGCCGTGGACGCCAAGGCCGAGGCGCTCCGCAAGGAGTGCGCCTGGGTCGAGGTGGCAACCGAGCACTCCGTGCCTTGGTGGCAATACCGGGACACGAAGGGCAAGGAGCAAGGCGGCGCCATCATCCACCTCTCGCCGTCCGGCCGCGTAGAGGTTCGCAAGGGCCTGGTGAAGCACGAGGTCGACAAGGGTGTCGCCAAGCAAGAGCGCAAGGAGAAGCCGAAGGATCGCCCGGCATATGCGCGGGCGACCCTGCGGTATGCGAACGCCCACAAGACGCTCGCGATGCAGATGGCCTTGATGGACGATCCGCGCAAGGCCAAGGAGACGGCGGCGATGCTCCTCCTTGCAAAGGGCACCGTGGACGCCGGCCTTTCCCTTCGGCCCCACGATGCCCTGCAGGAACTCGCGCGGCATCCGCGGTCCTCGAAGGCGTATGCCATGCTCGAAGAAGCGGCGCAGAAACTGCTTCTGCTGCTCGGCATTTCCCACAAGGCGTCCGAGGAGATGCCCGCATGGCTGCGGCTCTTTAACCTGGGAGCTGACTGGACGCATGTCCTGCCGGGCTTGCGATCTATGAGCGACGTCAAGCTCGACTGCCTCGTATCGCTCCTCCCTATCCTGTGCTTCGGGATACGGCGGCTCGATGAGGCGGAGCCTTCGGAGACGCTCTTTGCGGAGCTTGCGAAGGACATGCCGTTCAACATGCGGGAGGTCTGGACGCCCGACGAGGTCTTCCTCGCCGGCCTCCAGAAAGACGCGCTGCTCAAGGTTGCCACTGAGTGTGGCGCCGCGCGGAAGCACCCTGGCTTGGGCGCCGCCACGAAGAAAGAGCTCGTGGCGACGCTCGCGAGCTACTTCGACCGCACGGCCGATCCGAAGGCAACGCTCGACGAGAGCGGCGCCAAGGGCCGCGCCTGGCTTCCGGACTGCATGCGGTTAGTGTCGCACACGGCAGCGGCCAACGACGCGTAGCCCCTGTGCCCTCCATCTGGCGACGGAGGGCTCATACACGCGACAGCGTACCATTCAATGGTACGCTTTTTTGTGCGTGGCCATCGCGGCGCGCTTCCGTTGGCAAGCGCTCCGGCCCGACATCAAAAAAAGCCCCGTTGCCGGGGCTTTGAGATGAACAAGGAACGAAGGGGCGCATCTCGCTACGTCAATATTCGCTCGCCAGCATGATCGTGAGGACGCGCGTGGTGACCGTTGGATCGGCGGGGTTCTCCGATCCGTACTCGAGCGTGTTGTCGTAGTAGTCGAGCTTGAAGAAGAAGAGCGTGCCCTCGACCTCGAACAAGCCGAAGTCGTGCTCGTTATAGGGGTCGTTGTCTTCCGTGAACGGGGTGAATGTGCGCACCGCGTCAAACACCTTCGCCCTCGTCTCTTCCGAGAGCGAGGCGACGCCCTGGGTCATCATCACCTTGCCGCCGATGAACGTCTGCCGGAAGAGATCATTGAGCCGGGCGATCTCGCGCGGATCGACGCCCATCAGATGATGCCCGCGAGCACGAGGCCCGACATCATGCTGTTGGTCTTGCACTCGGGACACCAGCCCTCCCGCTGATCGGGCTCCATCTCCTCGGTGTACGAGCAGTCGGGGTTCATGCAGATCGTAGGACAGACGGCGTCGGAGAGCGCCGCCTCTACAAGTTCGAGCTCGTCCGTGAAGCCCTGCATTTCAATGAGCTTGCGCAACTTGTCTTTGCGAAGGGACATTTGCTTCTCCTCTCGGCTCCGTGGCTCGACGTGAGCAACGGAGGAAGAGGAGAAGCGCCGCCGCTAATAATACCAGGAGCTGAATCTGATTTGATGTGGCATTCACCGACTGGGTTCGGGCGCGTCGGTCATCTCCACGTCTGAGGAGCGACACTTGTGTGGCTCGGACCTTGCGCAGAAGCTTGTGCCAACGGCGTACTTTCAGCAGCCCCCTGAGTGTGCTTCAGTCGCGTCTGTGGGAACGACATCTCGGCCGCCGAAATGGATCAAGCCGCAGCTCACGCGCCTCGTCAATGAGGCACCAATGGGCAAAGAGTGGCTCCATGAGATCAAGTACGACGGGTACCGGATGCACGCGCGCATCGATGGCGGCCAGGTCAAACTGCTCACGCGCACCGGCCTCGACTGGTCGCACCGGTACCGCCGCACCATCGAGGCGCTCAGCGCCCTGAAGGTGAGGAATGCGTATATCGATGGTGAGCTCTGCGCCCTCAATGCCGACGGCGTGCCCGTCTTCAGCCGGCTCCAGGCGGCTATGGACGAAGGCCGCACCGATGAGCTCATTTTCTTTGCGTTCGACCTTCTGTTTCTGAATGGTGAGAATACCGCGCACCTTCCACTGATTGACCGCAAGAAGCGGCTGCAGGGCCTTTTCAAGAAGGAACTCCCTGGCCTGCGATACAGCGAACATGTCATCGGTGATGGTCCCCGTTTCCGCGAGCACGCCTGCAAGCTGACGCTGGAGGGTGTCATCTCGAAGCGGACCGATCGGCCGTATGCGCCGGGCGACCGAGGGATCTGGGTAAAGTCGAAGTGCCTCAATCGCGAGGAGTTCGTGGTCGTCGGCTGGACCGATCCAGAGGGCAGCCGGTCGCACATCGGCGCCCTGCTTCTCGGCTACTACACCGACGATGGCCGCCTGCACTACGCCGGCCGCGCAGGCACCGGCATGACCGCGAAGGAGCTCAGGCGCCTTGCCGGGGTGCTGGCGCCGCTGCAGGTACCGAAGATGCCGCTGGCCGAGCCGCCACCGCGTGACAGCCGCTTCGGCTCGCCGCTTCAACTGTCCAAGGTCCACTGGGTGCGTCCGGAGATTGTCGTCGAAGTCACCTACCTCACCTGGACCGAAGACAACCTGCTGCGCCAGGTCTCGTATCAGGCTCAGAGAGAGGACAAACCGGCGAGGCAGGTCGTGCGGCCTATTCCACATCCGCAGCGGCAGCCGGACGGTTAGTGCAAATCACCGGGATGACTTCGTGGAATCGGACTCGGCCATTGGCCACCAGTCGGGCTTCATTGTCGCCTCCTAGACAAAGGCTGCGTCCGGATCACGTGGCGCATGGGTCGTAGGCGCCCGAGCGGGTTGCGGCGGCCCGGCAAGCGCGCGCTGAACCTCCTCGAGCTCGGCCTGGCTCTCGATCTTGAACAGCGTAACCTCAGGGCTACCACATTGGCGGCACTTAAACGGCCTGCCGTAGAGCGGCGACCGGTCGCTCTCCGACGTCTTCAGCAATCGGAAGGGCACGGTGCGGTGGTGGCCGGTCGGACAGATGGCCAGCAAGGGCAGGCCGCTGCGGCCGCAGGCGACGGATGCGGGAGCGTCTCGAGGTATCTCGATCATGTCGAGCACCGTAGCTGTCGATCGGCGTCGCGACCTCACGCGACGGCGCATCGCCTGCCAGCAGAAACGACCGACGGCATGGCAAGCATCACACGGAAACGCAAGATGTTGTGGCCATCCAAGACGACCTCATCGGCATGCACTGCTAGCAAACGATGCGGCGGGCTGGTACGTCGTCGCCCGGGCGCGAGACGGCAGGCATGTTGAGGAGGTACCGTTCCACCATGTGCGGCAAGTTCACGGCGTTAGCATCCTGGAGCGAAGTGGTCGACTTCTCGCAGCCGCTCACAGATCACGGTGGTGGTGGCGAAGGCGGCGACGAGGGCGGCAGCAACGACGAAATCGTCACCTATCGCGTCGGTGGCCCGTTGCCGGTGATCGTGTGGGATGCCGAGCAGCGTCTGCGGCGCGTGGTGAGGATGCGCTGGGGTTTCCCGGACCCGAGGGACTGGCGGCGGCCACGGCCGATCCACGCGCGGTCGGAA
This sequence comes from Rhodospirillales bacterium, assembly GCA_009377525.1. Lineage (GTDB taxonomy): Bacteria > Pseudomonadota > Alphaproteobacteria > Reyranellales > Reyranellaceae > Reyranella. The sequence goes on along the minus strand of WHTW01000002.1, from coordinate 21,880 downwards.
ACGATCGACACGAAGGAGCCCTTCCGCACTCCCTTACATGCCGGGCAGCGTGGGATCGTCGTCTTCCGCACGTTCAACGAAGGCGAAGAGGTCATGAAGCCGTCCGGCAGGACGGAAACGAGGCAATGGACGGTCGACCCGAGGGACGGTCAACCACGCGGCTTCGCCTTTGTGTGGCGGCGGTTCGAGATTCCCGATTTGCCCGTGCCTATGCTGGCGTGCGTCATGGCGACCGTCCCGGCCAACGCGCTCATTCGCCGAACGATCAAGTCCCAGGAGGAAGATCCCCGCATGCCGGCGATCCTGGATGACGATGTCTGGTCGACGTGGCTGGGCGAAGACAGCGCGACGGGAGCAGCGGCCAAGGCTTTGCTGAAGACCATGGAAGGCGTGAACTGGCAAGCAGCACCGGAACCAAAGAAGCCCCGGCCGCGGAAGCTCTGATGGCGAGCATCCGGTGCTGTTCGGGCCGCCACATTGAGATCGTTCTAGTTATTCCTCATGTGCAATCTCTACATGCAAAGACCTTGGCAGCTCGTTTGACACGGGTTTTTCAAGCACGTTTAGCCGACCGGATCTTCTATCCACCGAGCCTTTAGAAGTGAACTCCCCCGTACTTGCACAATCCGAAAAATAGCGTTCAATTGAGTAATGAAACGCGCAGACCACCGGGGCCAAACGGACATTACGACCGATCAGCGGGAGGAGATCATCCGCCTTCTGAGACAGGGTGAGGATCTGTCGCCGGAATGGGCGCGGGTCCTCTTCCCGCCAGAAAAGCGCGAATACGAACTTCTTTACCATGGCAAAGAGCGCGAGGAAGACATCATCGCCGATACGCTAGCGGTTCCGTTGCAGAAGGCTCGGTGCTTCGGCCGTTCAACATCAAGCGATGCTTGGCAGAACAAATTGATTTTCGGTGATAATTTGCAGGCTATGAAAAGCCTGCTCCAAGCGAAGCGATCGGGTGAACTTTGCAATGCAGATGGGACACCTGGCGTTCGTCTCGTCTACATCGACCCACCTTTTGCGACGAAGCAGGAATTTCGAGGCGCGCAAGATGAAAAGGCTTATCAGGATAAGTTGGTCGGGGCCGAATTCCTCGAATTTATCCGTAAGAGACTAATCTTCATAAGAGAACTGTTGGCTGACGACGGAGTGATTTTCGTCCACACCGACTGGAAGAAAAACCACTACATAAGAGCCATACTCGATGAAGTCTTTGGAGAGGCTCGCTTTCGAAACGAAATTATCTGGTGGTACTACAACAAGATGCAAGGGAACGTTAATCGTTTCCCCTCAAATCATGAAACGATCTACCTCTACTCACGAGGGAACACTTTCACTTTCAACACTGAATACGCTGAGCGAGAGGGCGGTGTTCAGCGGCTATTGAAGAGGAAGTGGGATTCCAAAACAAAGCGACTCGTCAACGCCCGCGACGCAAAAGGCGCGCTGATCTATATTGATACCGATGAGCGCCGCATCGACGACGTGTGGCGCCTCTCGATGCTTCAGCCCGCTGACCGGACAGAGAATCAATTCTATCCAACACAGAAGCCAGAGACTCTACTGGCTATGGTGATCGAATCGGCATCAAAGCCAGGCGACCTGGTCATGGACTGCTTTGCCGGGTCTGGAACGACGATAGCAGTCGCTGAAAAATTGGATCGTCGATGGATCGGGATCGACTGCGGCAAGCTCTCTATCTACACCATACAAAAGCGCATGCTTAGTTTGAGAGCTAACATCGGCAACGACGGCCCTAAGCTCGCCGCGAAACCCTTCACCTTATACAACGCAGGTCTCTACGATTTCTCTCAGCTTAAGCAACTCGGGTGGGATGCATGGCGATTTTTCGCATTGCAACTATTTCAATGCCGTGATCAGCCGCACAAGATTGGCGGTATGGCGCTGGACGGCTACCTCAAGGGATCAAGCGTCCTTGTCTTTCGTCAAACCGAACCTGCCGTACGTATCGATGAGGAAACCATCCGAAGCATGCATGAAGCGCTCGGATCAAGGATCGGTGGGCGCATGTTTATTATTGCGCCCGCGCTCGCGTTCGACTTTCAACAGGATTACTTGGTCGTAAACGGTGTTCGCTATTACGCCCTACGGATTCCCTATTCTATCATTCACGAGCTGCATCAGCGCGAATTCACCGCCCTCAAGCAGCCGTCTGACGAGATGGCAGTCAACGACACTGTTGAAGCAGTTGGGTTCGATTTTATCCGCGTGCCCGAACTGAGCTATGAAACTGGATCTAATCGGCTAAAGGGAGGAGGCCAGAAGCAGGGCTATATTCGAATTAAGAAGTTCAGAAGCGAAGCAGTCGTGCGCGACACTGCGAGAAAGACCGGCAACCGGGAAACGCTGTCGATGGTTCTCTTGGACTACGATTATGCCGCTTCCGACATGTTCCAGTTTGATGCTGTCGTTTACGCGGAAACTTTGGAAAATGCCGGGTGGGAAATTCGCGTACCAGCCGAGGCCATCGGCGATCGCATGATGGCTATATTCATCGACATTTATGGCAACGAAGCTCGGGAAGTAATTCCAGCTACGAAATTTGGCCTTACTAAGAAGGGTGAGCCCAGACGTATTGGCGCACCGACCACGCGGCGAGAAAAGTTGCTGACATGAACACCAAGGGAGACAAGCGAACGTTCCGCAATGAAGATCTCTTGCTGAAAGTCAGTAAGGACATCGATGCGGCTATACGGAACGAAGCAAAGTACGAGGCCTTTCTCGACGAGCTGTGCGGGTTTAGAGAGTACCAAAAAGAGGCAATTCGCACCACGCTGCGCTATCTGCTCGGCGGCAAGTACATCGACTTGCGGGCGTTAGCTAAGATCAATTTTGATGGCAACGACGAATTACAGGAGCGATACGGTTCGTGGGCCAGCATGGAGCGACACCTCCAACTGCCGGATAAACTATCGTGTTCGATCGACCAGGCCACAGGCACAGGCAAGAGCTATGTCCTTTACGGTCTAGCGGCGATAATGCTGGCGGAAGGCGTGGTAGATCGCGTTTTGGTTCTCTGCCCTTCCAACACGATCGAAGACGGCCTGCTGACAAAATTCAGGGAGCTCGCCGGCAATACAAACCTTAGAGATTCATTGCCGTCCACTGCCCGGTTGAGAACGCCGAGTATCATCAATGCATCGCAGACAATAATCGACGGAGCCATCTGCGTCGAGAATTACCACGCGATCTTGGAGAACGTGCGATCTTCAGTCCGCGCCAGTGTAAAGAACAGCGGCGGTCGAATTCTGATCCTCAATGACGAGGCTCACCATGTGGCGACCGAGTCGGGTGCCACCTCGAAAAAATGGAAAGACTTCCTAGAGGATGACAGCAATGGTTTTCGCTACATCGTGGGAGTGTCGGGAACGTGCTATGTCGGCGACGACTACTTTTCCGATGTGGTTCACCGATACTCTTTGCGCCAGGCAATCGAGGAGAACTTCGTAAAGAAGGTTGAATATGTCGATGAACTCCCGGCCGCAGCGGAGAATCCGGAAGAAAAGTGGCAACTGGTCTATAACCGACATCTTCACTGGCAACGGAAGCTGAAGAGCCGGGGCATTCGTCCGCTGACCATTGTTGTAACTAAGGGAATTCCTGAAGCGGAACGAGTTGCTGAAGAGCTTAGGGATTTTTTGAAAGAGCGCGAGAAGATAAGCGCCGACCAGGCTAAGGCCAAGGTGATCTGTGTGACCTCGGCTGCAAAGCATCAGCCCGAGATTGCCAAGTTGAAGATGGTCGATAGTGCCGCGAGTAAGGTCGAGTGGATCGTCTCGGTCTCTATGTTGAGCGAAGGCTGGGACGTAAAGAACGTATTTCAAATCGTCCCGCACGAAGAAAGGGCGTTCAACAGTAAGCTGCTCATTGCGCAGGTGCTGGGCCGCGGTTTACGTCGGCCGGAGAACTGGCGCGGCGAAGAGCCAGTCGTCACCGTTTTCAATCATGATGCTTGGTCGGGCCGAATCAAACATCTTGTTAATGAAATCCTCGAGATCGAGCGGCGCCTTACCTCAGAGGTGAATCCGAAGTCGGCATTCAATTTCGAGCTTCATCACTTGGACTACACCCGGATCGAAGACACAACCGAATACACAAAGAAGGGTGAATATAGGCTGTTTGAAGACGGATACATCGATCTTCCAACCCAGGTTGAGGTGGAAGATGTTGTTGTGGATTTCGAGCGGGCAGTGACTAGTGAACACGTCCGTTTCAAGACGACCGTGCGGCATAGAACATGGAGTGCCGAAGAAGTAGCGGAACAAATGTATCAACGCCTCAAATCTATTGATGATGAATCGAGGAGCGAAACAAAGGCAAAGGATCGGACGCAGTATGCAAAGCGACTGCCCCTCGCCAAGTGCGAAGAAATTGTGCGAAGATCCTTGAAGGAAGCAAAGATCGAGAGCGGGCGCATTACGGATGATAATCGCCAAAAATTTCTTCAGGCGCTTGGGCCCCTGCGTAGGAAAACGTCCAAGCGCGTGATCTACAAATTATCGCCCCGCGCGCTAATCAAGATGAATACCTGCCAGCGCCAAGTCGAGAGCTGTAGTGCCGTTGAATTGAGGAGAGGTTCGAAGTCAGTATTTTATGCTGCGGGCTGTGAAGACAGCTTGGTTGACGAGCAACGAGAGTTTTTTACAGAGGTCGACAACGAGGACGGCGAATTCGTTAAGGGCCGGGTGAAGGTTGCTTATTCGAGCGACTTCAAGACACCCGCAAACCTCGCAATAGCCGACGCTACACCTGAGCGACGGTTTACTCGCGAACTGACGGGCCGCGACAACGCGCAGCAAATAGACGCTTGGCTTAAGAATACGCCGATCGGCTTCTACTCAATGGAATTTGCCTGGAAAAAGGGTGAGCATCCCAAGCGAGGCGAGTTCAGTCCGGACTTTTTTATCAAGCAAGGGCAAAGCATTTTTGTTGTGGAAATAAAGGGCGACGAGGAACTTTCCGAGCCATCTCCAGAGAATACCAAAAAGCATGAATATGCGACTGCGCACTTTGAGCGGTTAAATCAGTGGCTCAAAAAGGGCAAGGTTAAAGCTCAGTATCAGTTCAACATGCTCTCCCCAAAGAGCTACAATGTATTCTTCCAGAAACTCCGAGATCGACAGCTTGCCGGATTTCGCTCGGAATTGGACGTCGTGATGTCGAGGGCGGCCAAGCTGGATGGGTGAAGCCACTCACTAGTGGTTTGAGTTCAGCTGCCAAAACAACCACCACGGTCGGCCCTGGTCGACCTCATCATGAAGGACGCCGCCGATTTGACAGATCGTTCACCCAGTTGCGTAACGGTGCACGGACCTTCACAAAACCCATCGCTGGGTTATGATTTTGGAATACCAGTAACTCACGCGTATGAAGATAGCAAAGCGGTTGAAGGACGGATGGACCCGGGTCCTGCCTAACAAAAGTAAAACGCATTGCGATGATTGCGGAGCCAAGCTTTGGATGAATCCAGGCGGCCTTCTCTACTGTGATACGGTGCATGAGAGGAGTTCCGTCGCGTCGGAGCTAGGATCCCTTACCAGCAAGAGGAAAGCCGTCGCCGCCCGCATTAACGGGAAGAAGGGAGGACGGCCTAAAACTAAGAACGTATGACCGCAATAACGATCACCATTCCGTCGCCCGAGGAACTAGAGAAGAGCATTTGCGCGCTCATCATCAAACGGGGCGAAAACAAGCCCATTGACCTTGACGATGCACTCGATTTGCTCGGCCTTGCATTGATCTACGTCCGAGAAGCGAAGAAATAGCTGGTCGCCAGGACACCGTGGTTAACAGTTAGCGGGGGACCTGCGAAAGGCTTCCGCCTCTGGCCTAGCGCAGGCAATAATTTCGAGCGCCGCCGAAGCAAGCGTACTAGCTTTTGACCAATCGTTGTTCTCATTGTACGCTTACACTATGAAAACATTGGGTCAGTACTTGCGTGAGCTTCGGGATGCCAAGGATATCTCGTTGCGTGAATTCGCTCAGATGCTTGAGCTCTCAGCTACGTTTGTCTCCGATATCGAGTTGGGGAAACGGCATCCGTCTGATGATGTGCTCGCTAAGATGGGAAAGATCCTCGGTGTGTCTCTAGCGCAACTCAAGAAGCACGATACGAGACCGCCGGTCGACGAGATGAGGAAGATCACCGCGTCAAATCCTGGCTACGCCTTTGCGTTTCGACAGGTCATGGAGAAGAAGGTTTCGCCGGAAGAACTCCTGAACTTGGTCAACCAGAAATCGCAACGGCGAAAAGACTAACGACATATGAAGACCTTCCGCACCCGATCTGGCCCCTTCTCCGAGCGACCGCACTTCAAGCTGGGGGAAATTGAGCGGATGTGCGTGGAAGAGCTGCGGGCGGTCCAGCTTCTGCCCTCAGAGCCAAGTCCGATGCGGATCGATCGTTTCATCGAGCGCCGGTTCAAAGTATCGCCCCGTTATGAGGAGCTGCTTGACGGCGTCCTCGGGTTCACCAAGTTCGGCCCGCGGGGCGTCACAGACGTCGTGATTGCGGCGCAGCTCGATACCGATGCATCCCCGGTCGCTCGGCGCCGACTCCGGTCGACCATGGCGCACGAGGCGGGCCATGGGCTCCTCCATACCTATCTCTTCGCTCTAGGCACGAAGCCCGCGTCCCTTTTCGGCGAGACCGATGCAAAGCCGCACATTCTCTGCCGCGATGTCCAAGGCGAGCACAGCTCCCCTGGCTACGACGGCCGCTGGTGGGAATACCAGGCGAATCGCGCCATCGGCGGACTGCTCCTGCCGCGAATGCTTGTGGAAAAAGCCCTTGAGCCGTACCTGGCGGCAACCGGAGGCCTCGGCGCCAAGGAGTTGCCAGCGAACCAGAGGGCCAGAGCAGCCAATGCATTGGCCGATATCTTTGATGTGAACCCCGCCGTCGTCCGCATTCGCCTTGGCGACCTCTTCCCCGCCGGCGAGACAGGCCAGCTCTCCCTCTGACCTTGACTGTACGCATCGTTAGCGTACACTTGGTACATCGCGATGCCAGCGTCGCGATAAGTTATAACCGTGCTGGCGTTAAACCTCTCTAAAGGCCGGAAGTGGGTACGTTCAGTGAGCGCCCCGCGAAGGCGCAACTGAATTATGGAAACCATCACCACGATCTTCGAATGGTTGGGCTACCCAGCCACAATCATTGCAATCGGCGCCGGCATCTACGCCGTCATCCTCTGGATTCGCGGCATCACCCCGGTCCTCATCCGCCTCGGTAACGGCCTCGCCAAACGGAAGATTGCGATCTTTGCAACGGGCGAAACTCTCCGTTCTCTGGAAGCGCTGCTCCACGACTGCAAGCTCTTCAACAAGACGAACATCATCCCGATTGGATCCGTGGGCGACATCGGCAAGGCCGAGAAGGCGAGCGTTTACCTCCTTAATTGGTCGGACTTCCATGAACACGTCGAGGAGATCCTCCGTCTGAAGAAGGATCACACTCCCCTCATCGTGCATGCGCCGCCGGGGGCCATCCCCCAGGACCAAATGACGAAGCTCGCGAACGCCCGGAATGTCGCCGTCTGCAATTTTCGCGGGCGGCTGCTGAACGATCTCGTGACCGGCATGATCACGACTAGCTACTAGGACAACCTATGAAACGAACCACCATCAACGGCATCCTCAACGCGCATATCCGGGATCACCTGTCGCCGACGCCCAAGGAGCGCGCGATGGTCAGCCGCGAGTACGAGTTCCTGTGCGGCGCCGTCGGCGGCGTCTGCTTCCAGAGCGGGTCGTATGCGCGCTTCACGTCGACGACGCCCGTCAATGACCTCGATGTCATCTGGCAGATGCCTCCCGCGGCGCTGAGCGGCGAGGTGCTCCGCAAGGTCATGCAGGGGTACGACCCGGGCGAGTTCGACCCTTCCGAGATCCTGCAGCGGCTCGCGGCGACGATACGCGCGGCATACCAGCAGGCCGGCCGCAAGGTCACCGTTGTCGTCCAGAGCCACTCGATCGGCATCTACTTCGGCACCAAGGACGACTTCTCGATCGACCTGGTGCCCGCCCTCGCCGCAGGCCGAACGAACGAGTTCGGCGACGACATCTACTGGGTGCCCGAGATCGCGCGGTTCTCCAAGACCAGGCGCCTCCGCCACTACGAGCTCGGCGCCCACATCGGCTGGATGCTCTCCGATCCGCGCGGGTACATCGAGGATGCGCGCCAGCTCAACGAGCAGAACGAAAGCTTCCGCAAGGTCGCCAAGTTCGGCCGGAAGTGGCGGCGCGGCTGTAAGAAGGAGAACCCCGAGTTTCGCCTCAAGTCCTTCCACCTCGAGCTCGTGGACAACGACCTCCTCAAGCGGTCGCCCCACTTCGACACTCTGGACGCCATCGAGGCGTTCTTCGGCACCTTGGAGGACTACCTCGAAGCGCCGCACTTCCCTGACCGGGCCGACCACACGCGGTACGTCGACAAGTACATAGACGAGCTGACCGCCGAGGAGCGAGCCGACATCACGACGCGCATCAAGGCCGCACGGTCGGCCGTTGCGGCGATGATCGCCGCGGAGACTGAGGAGGATGCCCGACAGGCCATCCGCAAGCTCCTCGCCGGCAGTGCCGTAGCCGTTGTTGTGGCCGCGACGGTCGCTGCGCCCGCCATTGCGACGACCTACACGGCTCCCACCTCATTCACGCCTCACCGCAACCATGGTTCTGCTGACCCACGCTGAGCTCGATTGGCTGCGCGCCGCCTATCCCAAGCTCGTGCCCAATGACCACAACACGGAGATTCGTGGCGAGATCACCTTCAGGGCTGCGTACGATGTTGCCTCTGCGGTGTTTTCGATTGCTCGGCCGCATGCCGCAGAGCCGCCGGGCCTCATCCTCTCCGGCACCTATGACATCCTCATCAAGGACGTGGCGACGATGGAGAAGGTGCGCTGGCTCTTCCCCCGCCTCTACATTCAGGATGACGCATTTCCGTGCTGTGCGGAGCGACACTTCTATGTCGGCAAGGGGGCCTGCCTATGCGGTCCGTCAGAGGAGGCGGCACTCCTCAAGCAAGGCTACTTCTTCCAGCAGTACCTCGAAGAACTGTGCATCCCGTTTCTGTACGGGCAGCGCTACTACGACATCCATGCGCAGTGGCCGTGGCCTCAATACGACCATGATACCTTGGGAGCGCTGGAGTCATACCTCGCAAGGGGCAACCTAGAAAGCATCCAATTCACGTTGTGGTGGTCCTTGAACGCCTACGCAACCTGGCCGTGGATGCGCGCAATCCTCAGCAGCAAGAAGCGCCCGAAAGGCCATATGCCGTGCTTCTGTGAAAAGGGCGCTCCGATCCGCAATTGTCACCCTGAGGCATGGGAGGGCCTCAAGAAGCTCTATGCGGATGTGCGCGCATCAGGCGTCGAGCTGCCATCGGTCGATCAAGGCGGGGGCGCGTAGTGCGGATGAGTGTTGGCAGGGCGCGCCGCCGAGGTGCTTGAGTGCGATAGGATGAGACATATGAGTGCCGATGCATATCTTCAGAATATTCTCGTCCGCGAGACCGTGGATACGGGTCCATACTCCCCGGTCCGTGGCGTCCAGAATACCTTGGCGCCGCTTATCCGGAGCTGGGCTGGAACCCAACTGGTCTCGATCAATCCGAGCGGCTCATTTGCAAAGGGCACGGCGAACGCGAGCGGCACCGACATCGATCTCTTCATTTCCTTGGCTGCGGATACCACGAATCCTCTCAAGGAAATCTACGGGACACTCGCCACGCGGCTCCAAGATGGCGGCTACACGGTCCGGCGGCAGAATGTCTCCCTGAACGTACGGGTCGGGGGCATCGACGTTGATCTCGTCCCGGCGAAGCGGCAGGACAATACGAGCGAGGACCATAGCCTGTATCGCCGCAAAGCAGATACCTGGACCAAGACGAACGTCATCCGGCACATTGCGTATGTGCGTGCCGGCGGGCGCATCGCGGAGACCCGCGTCCTGAAGCTGTGGCGAGATCAGCACAAATTGGACTTCCCGTCCTTCTATCTTGAGATGGTGGTTATCGCCGCGCTGTCGGGCAGATACGGAGCACTGTCCGACAACGTCTGGACGGTGTTTACGTACCTGCGCGACTCCTTCGCTGGAGCGAGATTTGTTGATCCCGCGAATACCAATAACGTGATCTCCGACGATCTCACCGTCTCCGAGAAGGCGAACGTTGGGTCGGCGGCCACCCGTGCCCTCGCTGCACAGAACTGGAACCAGATCGTCGTATGACTTGGTCCCTGCAACAACTCCTCGCCTCATTGCACGACGACATCGAGCGTCGGCTCGGCATAGCGCGACAGTCGTTCGGACATCCTGGCACGAAGGGCGACGCCAGTGAGCAGGTCTGGCTTGAACTCCTGCAGACATACCTCCCGGCGCGCTATCAGGCAGCACGAGCCCATGTGGTCGATAGCAACGGCAGCTTCAGCCAGCAGATTGACGTTCTCGTCTTCGATCGGCAGTACACGCCGCTCATTTTCACGTACGAGGGGCAGACAGTGATCCCGGCGGAAAGCGTGTATGCCGTCTTCGAAGCAAAGCAATCGGCCAATGCAAGCGTAGTTGCGTACGCAGCCGAGAAGGTGCGCAGTGTCCGGAACCTGCACCGAACGAGCCTGCCGATACCTCACGCTGGAGGAACGTATCCGCCTAAACCATTAACCCCGATTCTGGGTGGGCTGCTCGCCTTTGAGAGCGATTGGACGCCGGCGCTTGGCGATCCGCTCAAAGAATCACTTGTTGCAGCGGAGCCCGAGAGACAGCTCGATCTCGGGTGTATCGCTGCCCATGGGTTGTTCATGAAGGAGGGCTCCGGCTATCGCTTTGCCGAGAAGGGTAAGCCCGCGACAGCCTTCCTGTTGGAACTCATTGCGCAACTCCAGGCCAATGCGACTGTACCGATGATCGACGTACGCGCCTATGCCAAGTGGTTGACCTAGACTCCTGGAACGCTACATGGACTGTGGCGGGCGCCGAGGCTCAGTAAATTGTCGCTGGCGATCCGCCATCCTCGGTACGTCGCCAAGGGAGAGTGAACATCTATGCCTGACTTTTTCCACCTCTCTGGCGCGATGCTAGGTTCTGGATCGATCATCAAGTCAGGAAACTGGGGGCGCATCGTCCGCTCGTGGAAGTGGCAGCACAATGCGGCGCTTAGAGAAATGGTTCTAGAGGCTGCCCGCGTGCTTCGGTTTCCCCATAGGCCCTCGCGCTTGGAGTGCGCTTTTGCTTTCCGTTCACTCGAAGACGCACGAGTATTTCGGCAATTCAACTTTAATGGATTCGGCAAGCATATCTTGTACAGGGTCGCCCTTTGCGATCAGAATGCACCCTCACATGATGCTGACACTCGGCTACTCAATCCGCTCGGTGACCTTCGGTCGGATTGGGCTGACGCCTACTGGATGGACCGCGACAGCCAACTCGATGCCATTCCAGGCCTCGACGCATCGCTGCGGGCCGCACCGCAACTGCCAGAAATGTTGACGCTCTCTGACTTACGGGTTGAGGAGGCCATAGAACAACCATAGGGGAACTGGGCGGACCGCCGTCGGAAAGTAGAGGCAACCAGTAACGGGTTGCCTTCCTCACGGTCCTCGCGGACATCGCTAAACGCGCTCTTTGATCGTCACCACGCATACATTCCGGCGGAGAACGCCTGCATGATCGCTGATTTAGCGAAGCGACTTTAGGGCATTGAGACGTGAGATTTTTCCAAATGGGGCGCCGAGTGCCTTCGACTATCTTGGCGAGTAGCCAGTGCCAAAGCAACGCTAGGCAGCCTTGAGACCCTCAGCATCATTGTCATTCGCCGGCGGAGTGATCAGCGATTCGAGTTCTCCTATGCTGTGCTGGATCGCCGCTCGATGCTGACAAAGTTCTGAAAGCCAACCTGTCGGGTCACCAAATGAAGTAAAGTGTTCCGAACCGAAAATAAGCCTTGGTTTACAAGTATATTTTCGTTTCGAGGTGTTCTGATTTTCCGAGGGATGTGTACCCCACAGGAAACGTTTCCGAACTTCCCCTCGTAACACAACACTAAGACATGACCCGAAAGGCAACGCGTCGGCGGAAGGCCGACGCTGATCGCGAAGCGCGTCTCAAGGCATTACTCGTAGAGATCTCGAAGCCAGAGGTCCACGTACAGGTCAAGCAAGCGATCCGCGAGCTCCAAGCTGCGCTAACAGAAATACAGATCAACATTGAGAAGCGACAACTAGGCGAGGAGAGAAATGGGAGAAACTTGTGACCGGAAGCGGCGCTTACTTCTAGGCGTTACGAGCCAGGCCGGATTGTCTTTGCGATATGGTAAGAGACATACGTAAACCGAATAGCCAGAAGCAGGTTCATTAGTTGAAAAAAGTTCAGCCAGTAGAGCAGAGTGCTCTGTCTACGATGGAAATCTTCTGCTTCCTGAATGAGTTGACTCGTTCTGTTGTTAATATTTTCTTCAAAGTGATCACCAGTTTGTCGAAAGAAGTCCGTCACCGACTGTATATCTCTTGATGCAGCCTCATTGAGCTTTGCTTGTCGTTCCTCTTTATCCTCAAACCCAAACTTCTCATCATTCACAAGAAGATGGTACATATATGCTTCCCGTGGCAATTCAACATCAATAGGAAATGATGGCGTATTTGTTCCTGTTGTAGACAAAAGCCTGCCAAGGACTCGCACGCTATCTCGTTTGGATGATGCGAGGTTGGCACGGTCATAGTGAATGAGATTTTGCCTGTTTGCGGCATGATAATTGTCTGTCTCGTTCTCTATCCACGCACCTAGTCCAAGCGTTACAATCGTGGTTAGTATTAAAGTCCACCCAAGAAATCTCTCACTAGAAAAGTGATTGTTCCAAAATACATACGGAACAGAGTACATAGGGTGCATAACACAACCATGATACTCCTCCGCAAAGGAGATCGCTATCTTACGCCGCCTCTTCCTTCCCGATTGGCGTATTGTCGTTTGCGGATAGATCAATGAGAGATTCGACATCATCGATGCTCTCTTGGATCGCTTCGCGGTAGTGACAAAGTTCTGAAAGCCAACCCTTCGGGTCATGATTAGGAAGAAAACGGGCCGCCAGTGGACGGAAGCCGTTTTTGCATTGATAACTCAGGCTGCTTTCGGAAAGAGCGAGTTCGGAAAACATAACCCGGACGATTTGGTCTTTCTCACTCGGATTGGCTAAAGAATAGCTAACTGCAACGCTTTTGATGAGTTCGGAAAGCTTGAAGGTATCGTTGATCGTGGCTTCAATCGGCATATGGATCGCGTCCTCTCGCATCCGATCTAGCTGAAGGTTGAGCTGCTCCTCCTCCGCTACAAGCCCTTCGGCAGAGTACGCACCGGTGCGTAGCAAGGTGAGCCGATTGTCGCGCAGGTATGCGAGGTCCTCCTTTATCTTCTTCTCGCGGCGGGCATTGGCTTCCAGCAGATTGAGGCGCGTGGTCTCCAGGTGAACGGCCTCAACGCCAGCGTTCTCATCGAGGTAGGCATACTCCTCGTCACTAAATGAGAGACGACCTATGAGGGAACCAAACGTGTCGGCGGCGAAATCGAAGTTGATGCTCTTCAGGCCGTTGGTGCATCCCGCGGCACAGCGCGCGCCGTAGTACACGATGCCCTTCTGGCTATATGGCGTATACACGCGCCCGCAGTCGGCACAGTAGATGAGGCGGCGCAACGGAAGATCGACAACCTGGGCGTAGTGCACGCTCGTTTGCCGGCCGCGCAGGCGTGCCTGGACCTGATTGAATAGCTGATCCGATACCAACGCTTCGTGACTTACGCTCCGTACCCACAGGCCCTCATTCCCCATGATCCTGCCCGTGTAGAACCGGTTCGTCAGGACTTTGTGGATATTGTTGAAGGTCGGGAGCCGCTGCGTCGGCGCGATCTCGAGTCGTACGTCATCCTCCTCTTCGGCAAGTATCTCCTTCTCGGTCCTCCGACGCCGAACGGGCGGCATGGTGAACCCTTGCTTGATCGCCCATCGCGAGAGATCCGCAAGCGTCCACTCACCGGTTGCCGCCAACGCGAAGAGCTGCCGAATGATAGGTGCGCGTGCAGGGTCGAACGGCTTCCGGTACATGTCCCCGAGATTAAGATATCCGACCGGGGCCTTGTGTGTGCATACGCCCCGCTCGCGCAAATTGCGCTTGGTCAGGGTTACCTTCTCACTGGTGACACGCGAGTGGTGTTCGGCGAACATCCCATCGACGTCCATATGGAGCGCGCCGGCGCTGCTCTTGTCGTACCGCGCAAGGACGAACCGAACGTCCGTCCCGCTCTTCATCAGCTTGCGCAGGATCGTGTCGTCGCCTCGATTGCGACTTGCCCGATCCCAGCACAGTATGATGACGCCCCTGAAGCATCTCCGGCCGAGCCATTGCACCAGCTGATGGAATTTCGGCCGCTCGATGCGGTAGTGGACCGTATTGCCCGGGCCGAATCCAAGCTCGTGGCTCTCGTCAAAGCCGGAATGCCGCTCGGAGACGATGCCGTTCGTAGCGAACCCATCCAGGGTGAGCGGTGCAATCTTGAGCCGCTCCGCCACTGCGAAGCGCAGGTTCTCCGTCTTCTGGTAGCGGATCGAGTTCTTCTGGTTGTCCGTGTCGTCGCTGCTCTTGCGATTGTAGATCAAATAGCACTCCCGAAACTCGCCGCGTTCGATTCGCTTGATGAGCTCTGCTCGTTCTCTCGCTCCTGGTTGCATATGATGTCGGACTCCTTAGACCCGACCAGTGTACCATCCCTCACAAGATGCCCCTCGGCGATCAGCCGCCGATGAATGGCGCGTAGCACATCGCCCAGTTCTCGCAACGACTGCATCGTTTCATCGCTGAAAAGCGCCTTTCCCTCACCGGTATCTTCCACGGTGGATCTCATCATCGCACGATAACGCGCATAGGTCGGTCGTCGAAGTGGAGCAGAGTGTGCCTGACCTCCTGGCAGAAGCCGCTCGATCTCCGGATCGTGACGCCTGCAGCTTGGGTGCCCGCGGCAATACCATTGTCATATGCAAGAAGAGAAGGAGAAGCGCGCCGACGTCCTGGTGTCGGCCGTCCTCCCCAATAACATCATGGTCGAGACGGTGCGCAATGTGCCTGGTGGAGAGACTGCCTTCCTCGTATGTCGTGATGGCTCGATCAAGCGTCAGGCCACCTTCGAACATGAGGGCAAGCACTTTCGACCCATCCGCCCGACAAACAACCTGCTCAAGCACGACGCCATTCGGTTTGCATCGGAAGCGACAACACATGGCGATGCAGCCTCGCTCCTGGGTGACATTGAGCGGTATCTTGCGGCATACGTCTCGCTTGAACCGGATGCACGTCGGCTCGCGGCGGCATACGTCCTTCTCACCTGGGTGTACGACGCCTTCCGTGAGCTGCCATACCTTCGCTTCCGGGGCGATTACGGGACCGGGAAAACCCGCGCGCTTCTGGTCGTCGGAAGCGTCACATACAAGCCATTCTTCGCCTCGGGCGCGTCGACGGTGTCGCCCATCTTCCATACACTCGACACGTTCCGGGGCACGCTCATCTTCGACGAGGCAGACTTCCGTTTCTCAGACGAGAAGGCGGAACTGGTGAAGATCCTCAACAACGGCAACGCAAAAGGCTTCCCCGTGCTCCGCACGCGGGTCACCGAACGCCGAGAGTTCGATCCGCAGGCTTTCGTGGTGTATGGCCCAAAGATTGTTGGCATGCGGCACACATACGAAGACCGCGCCCTGGAAAGCCGCTTTCTCTCTATCGACATGTTGCCCGGACGACGCAATGAAGTGCCGCTCAACCTGCCGCTCTCACAGGAAGAGGACGCGCTCGAGCTCCGCAACAAGCTCCTTGGGTACCGCCTCCGGGAACGGTCTCGCGTCACGCTCGACGCTTCGCTCGCCGATCCGCTCCTCGAGGCTCGGACCAACCAGATTCTCCTTCCGCTCCTGTCGGTCGTGCCGGACGAGGAGGTCCGGCGGTCGGTCCGCACCATCGCTGGCGCTCGTGAGACGACAATGCGCGCCGATCGCGGCTTCTCGACCGAGGGACGGCTTGTTGCTCTTCTCGCCGACCAGGCTACCGATCGGCTGCCACTCCGCGAGATTGCATCCGCATTTTCAGAGGCGCACGGACCCGACTACGACCGCCCCATCACGAGCCGGAGTATCGGCACGATCCTCCGGCGTCTTGGCTTTCACCTATACAAGAGCGACGGCGTGTACGTGCTCGCGCCAGGTCAGCAGTCGCTCATCGCCGCGCTTGCCGCACGATACGGCGTCGGTGGGGACAGTGCGGGGAAAGACGCGCAGCGCGATAGTTCAGGGACTTGAGGGACTTCAGGGACATCGAAACAGGCATCCATCACTGGATGCCTGTTTCGTTTTGACCCGAAGGGCCGAGCGACGTGATTCCGGTTCTGAAGTCCCTCATGTCCCTGAAGTCCCTGCGATGTCGGAGCTTTTCCACATCGGTACCACTTCGCGCGCAAGCGCGCACAGCGGACAATGGACCAGTCGTCGCCGGATTTCTAATCCCCCGGCGGCGAAATGCAACATGACCACGATACCGTGTTACGTGCGAACCCTCAGACGACAGTGGGGGTTCACACAGAAGGAACTCGCCGGCCTCATTGGTCGCGGCGGCCACGAGCGAGTCGCAGACGTCGAACTGGCCAAGGCCATGCCCAACGCCGCGGAGATACTAACATATTCGCTCCTGTTCGGGGTGCCGCCGGCAGACATCTTTCCGGCCTTGTATGAAGGGCTCGAAGAACGGCTCATCCAAGCCGCGTACACGCTCGACGAAAAGCTCAAGGTCGAAGATACACAACGGGCCCGCAATATCCGCAAGCTCCTCAAGGAAGCGCTCGACCGCGCGACCGGAAAGGCGCGTAACCCCATCAAGCAATGAGGTCGCGGCTTCCGCGCGAGCACGTGCTCGCGATAGCGCCCTGTACCCGCGGCGTCGCCTATGCGTGCTTCGAGGGACCCCTCTCGCCGGTTGACTGGGGCCTCAAGCGAACGAAGGGCAAGAACAAGAACGTCGAAGGGTTCAAAGCGGTCAATGCGCTCGTCGAGCGCCTGCAGCCCGACGTCATCGTGCTCCACGAGTATGCGCTCCCCGGCGTGCGGCGCAGCCAGCGCGTGCGCAGGCTCCAGCACCTCATCGCGACGTACGCCCATGCGCAGGCGATCGAGGTTCGGCGGTATACACGCAGGGACATCGAGAAGGTGTTCAAGAAGCTCGGCGCGGCGACGCGCTATGAGATCGCGCAGGTGATCGCGGGCCAGGTGCACGCATTCGGCCATCGCCTGCCGCCACCGCGGAAACTCTGGATGACCGAGGATCCGCGGATGACGCTATTCGAAGCTGCGGCGCTCGCGCTCACGTACTTCGGCGAACGCGGCCTGCTCCCGGACGAGGGGCCATAGCGGCCTCGCCTCCGAAGGCGATGGAAGCACCGGAACGGTCCGGTGCTTCCCACGCCCCGAGGAGGCACGCATGGATACTGTTCTTTCAAAGGAGAAAGGGACTCGACGTCCCAATGTGTATGCGACGATCACCGAGACGATCGTCAAAGCGATCGAGGCCGGCGCTGGCAAGTGGCACATGCCGTGGCATGCGCCCGAGACGGCGCTACAGCGGCCCCGGAACGTGGTCTCCGGCCTCCCGTACAAGGGGGTGAATATTCTGGCCCTATGGGCAGAGGCGCAACTGCGTAGCTATCCCACCGGCCACTGGGCGACATACCGGCAGTGGCAAGAGCTTGGCGCCCAAGTCCGCAAGGGCGAGCGCGGCACCACCGTCCTCTACTACAAGCAGCTGCCGCTCGAGGCGGAGGATGCCGAGACCGGCGACACCGTCCGGGACTACCGGCTCATCGCCCGCGCGTTCAATGTCTTCAACGGCGCGCAGGTGGATGGCTGGAAGCCGTGGGAGAAGGAGCCAATCGACCTGGTCGAGACGCACCGGATCGTCGAGGACTTCATCGACGCAACCGGCGCCGACATCCGCTCCGCTGGGACCAAGGCCTACTACGACCGCCTGGGCGACTGCATCTTCATCCCGGATCGCTTTCGCTTCCGGGGATCGCCGACCAGCTCCGCAACCGAAGGCTACTACGCCACCGTCTTCCATGAGCTTACCCACTGGACCGGGCACCACCGCCGTCTGTCCCGTGATCTCTCAGGGCGCTTTCGCTCCGAGGGCTACGCCATGGAGGAACTCGTTGCCGAGCTCGGCGCCGCGTTCCTCTGCATGGAGTACGAGGTGACAAACGTGCCACGCCCGGATCACGCGGCGTACATCGCGAGTTGGCTCAAAGTGCTGAAGGCCGATACGCGCGCGATCTTGGCGGCGTCGACGCATGCCTATCAGGCTGTCGAGTTCCTACTCTCCAACTAGACCCCCACGGGGGTCTTTTTTGATGTCTTGGACCATTCCATGGCCATATGTCTTGACCTCTCTAAAAGGCCGCATCCGCCGAGCTGCTATCGAATGAGGCCCGTGCCTTAGTTGTTGGCCGCCAAATATTCCCTGCCGTACTTGAGAAGGTTCTGCGCGTGAGCGTCACCCTTCTCGGCATTGCGCTGCCATAGCTCAATGAGCCTCGGGTCATCTGCGAGGAAGTAGGCGACTAGCTCCCGGTATTTCTCAGGCGTCCTACATTTCTGTCCGGTGATGAGGGTCATACGTTCTTGTTTTTATCCCACCGCGCGCGAGCTGCTTTCCTGGAGCTCTCGCGACGCTGCTCGACTGATAACTTCTTCGCTCTCGCCTTCCCGCCCATGCGCGCGAACTCCTTGTGATCCATACGCTAGGCGAAGGCCTCGAAGGCTTTGCTAAGTTCGGGATTGAGCGTGTCAATGATGGTGTAGACGGTAATGTGCGTATCGACCGAGCGATAGAGGTACTGTCCTCCGTCCCTGGCAATTATCTCGTTTGAAGTGTCTCCACCGTACTGCTCAATCGTTTCTGCGTCAGAGAGATCGAGTGTTTGGTCGTTGTGCGCGTAGCGAAGGTAGTTTGCGATGATGGCGTCCTGTTGAAGGCGATCCATAAACATCAATTATCGAATATACATATAGGCTAACACGCATTCCGATACGTGCAAGCACGCACCTGTGTTGCACAACAGCATGAAGTATCTGTCAAATCGGCAAAGAAGATGCTGTCCGAAGAGAGCCGAAATGGCGCAGCGGAGCGCCGCACAGCATGGGGGAGCGCTGGCTGCTAGACTCGTACGTTTCGAAAGCATTGCCACCTGCAGCTACTGGCCGACGACTCTGGCGTGTATTAGGATGGTCACGCAACTGGAGGACGTACCGTGCAGTCAAAAGCGGTGGGCATCTGGATACGCGTCTCGACCGAAGACCAAGCCCAGGGCGACAGCCCCGAACACCACGAACGCCGCGCCCGGCTATACGCCGAAGCGAAGGGCTGGAGCGTCGCCGAGGTGTATCGCCTCGAAGCGGTGAGCGGCAAAGCCGTCATGGAGCACCCGGAAGCCAAGCGGATGCTCGCGGACGTCAAGCGCGGCCGGATAGCCGGCCTCATCTTCTCGAAGCTCGCGCGGCTCGCCCGGAACACCCGAGAACTTCTCGACTTCGCCGACTACTTCCGCACGCACGAGGCTGACTTGGTGAGCCTGGGCGAGAGCATCGACACCTCATCCCCCGCGGGCCGCCTCTTCTACACCATGATCGCCGCGATGGCGCAGTGGGAGCGGGAGGAGATCGCGTCCCGCGTCGCAGCCTCGGTGCCGGTCCGCGCCAAGCTCGGGAAGCCGTTGGGCGGCCAGTCGCCGTATGGGTATCTCTGGAAGAACGGGCAGTTCGTGGTCGAGCCGGCGGAGGCCCCCATCCGCAAGCTCATATACGAGCTCTTTCTCAAGCACCGCCGCAAGAAGACGGTCGCTAGGATCCTGAACGACCAGGGATACCGGACCCGAGGCGGCGCCATGTGGACGAATACGACGATCGAGCGGCTGCTCCGGGACCCCACCGCCAAGGGCGTCCGCATCTCGAACTACACCAAGAACGTCGGCAAATCGAAGCCGATCGAGCTCAAGCCCGAGAGCGACTGGGTGTACCACGAGTGCGAGCGGATCGTGCCGGACGAACTCTGGGACGAGGTGAACGCCATCCTGGACGCCCGCCGCGCGACCGGGAAACGCCCCTTGAAGCGCGCTGTCCACCTCTTCGCCGGGAAGGCCTTCTGCCAGTGCGGCGGCAAGCTCTACGTCCACACCTCGAACAAGGCCCGGTACGTCTGCCAAGCCTGCCGGAACAAGATCCCCATCGTCGACCTCGAGGGCATCGTCCACGAGCAGCTGCGCGCCTACGCCGTGTCACCCGACGAGATCGCCAAGCACCTCGACGCCGGCCGCGACCTCGTCCGGCAGAAGGAGGAACTCATCGCGGTCCTCGAAGCCGAGCGCAACAAAATTACCAAGCAGCAGAACACCCTCATCGACCTGTACCAGGGTGGCGGCCTTCCCAAGGAGGACTTTGGCCCTCGGTACCAACCCTTGGCCGACCGCCTCAAACAGATCGACGAGGAGCTTCCGGCCCTGGAGGCATC
Source organism: Rhodospirillales bacterium (assembly GCA_009377525.1). Lineage (GTDB taxonomy): Bacteria > Pseudomonadota > Alphaproteobacteria > Reyranellales > Reyranellaceae > Reyranella. Next base: position 1,265 of record WHTW01000002.1, on the reverse strand, counting down.
ACGGGACGTTCTCAAGATCAACAGCTTGTCGGCCGAGGAGGTCATGGCGGCCGCCACCGACCTCTACACCCGCTGGCCGACCCTCTCGCGGGAAGAGCAGCGCCAAATCGTCGAAATGATCATCGACCGCATAACCGTCGGAAAAGACGAGGTTTCCATAGCCCTGCTCCTCTCTGACAACTCTCCTCAAATGGCGTCGTTTGGGGAACGCACCATCAGGGGTTCATCGCCGCCACGAGCTGGAAGCGCGCGGGATAGGTGACATGGGCGTTGGCGCGCGCCACGGTCACGCGGCCCGATTCCAATGGCTGGCGCAGCGCCTCCAGCGAGGCGCGGTTGAACTCCGGCAATTCGTCGAGGAACAGCACGCCATGATGGGCCAGCGAGACCTCGCCGGGCCGTGCGCGCGGACCGCCGCCGACCAGCGCCTGCAGGGTCGCCGAATGGTGCGGATCGCGGAAGGTACGGCGGCGGCTGAGCTTGCCTTCGCCGAGATCGCCCGCCAGCGAGCGCACCATCGAGGCCTCCAGCGCCTCCTCTGCTTCCAGCGGCGGCAGGATGCCGGGCAGCCGCGCCGCCAGCATGGACTTGCCCGAGCCCGGTGGGACAGCGTCATACTGCCGGGTGTCTGACGTTTGAGGTCCGGATCACCTACCCGTTTCACCCGCGGAGTGGCGAGACGGTCGCAGTGGTTGGTTCGAAGCGTCATGCTGGCGCCGAACACTTCGTCATTCGGCAGCCCGATCGGACGCTGGCGCTGCTGCCGGCGTGGATGACCGAGCCGGGCCGAGCGGCTCAGCCGCTTGCAGCATATCCACGGTTTCCGGTCGACAGGCTGACTGATCTTTGCGCACTTGTCGACGCGCTCGTGGCCTCATGCGCAGGGGATTCGCCCCGCTGCAAGGGAGCCGGTCATGCGGAGAGCGCGACACAGTCAGAGGGATCTGTTCGACGAAGCGACGCCGACGATGGAGCTTCGGCCCGACCTGCGGACCAAGCTGACCCCGCTGCTCCAGGCGCTGTTGGCGGAGGCGGCCGGCGTGGAGCCACGCCAGGCCAAGCCGGAAGATTTGGACGGCGAGGAGGGCGGCGATGACCAAGATCACGCCTGAGCACCTCGCCCGCGGCGCCTTCGTTTATGTTCGCCAGTCGACGAATGATCAAGTTCTCAACAATCACGAGAGCCGGCGTCGGCAATACGGCCTCGTCGATCGCGCTCGCACCCTGGGCTGGGCCGCCGTGGAGGTGATCGACGATGATCTCGG
>WHTW01000029.1 GCA_009377525.1 Rhodospirillales bacterium | reverse complement strand
AGGGAGCCGAATCGACCTTCGGTCGATTCGGCGTGGAGGCTCGCGGTCCGGAAGAGCATGAGGACCTGGAGGTCCGCGCTCCGATGAATCAGTCGCCGGCTGGCGTCTCGGCGAGGGCGCCGACCGGCTGCTTCTTCGAATGGTCGGCGGCCAGCATGACGTAGACCGCGGGCACGACGAACAGGGTGAACAGCGTGCCCACTGCCAAGCCGCTTGCGATCACCAGGCCCATGCTGAAGCGCGACAGGGCGCCCGCACCGGTGGCAACGATCAGCGGCACGACGCCCAGCACCATCGCCGCCGTGGTCATCAGGATGGGCCGCAGCCGGATCGCCGCCGCCTGCTCGATGGCCTCGCGCCTGGACCTGCCGGCCATCTGCAGTTCGTTGGCGACCTCGACGATCAGGATGCCGTGCTTGCTGATCAGGCCCATCAGGGTGACGAGACCGACCTGGGTGTAGATGTTGAGCGTGGCGCCGGGGAAGGCCACGGTGCTGAGCGCCATCAGGAACACCAGCGCGCCCGCGATCGACATCGGCACCGAGAACAGGATGATCAGCGGATCGCGGAAGCTCTCGAACAGGGCCGCCAGCGACAGGTAGATGATGATCAGCGCGAAGGCGAAGGTGACGATGAAGCCGCCGCTCTCCTGGATGTACTGCCGCGAGGCGCCGCCGTAGTCGATCGAGTAGCCCTGCGGCAGCGTCCGCGCCGCGAGCTCCTGCAGGGTCTGCAACGCCTCCGCCTGCGACACGCCGGGGAACGCCACGCCCTGGATGGTGGCGCTGTTGAGCTGCTGGAAGTGGTTGAGCGACTGCGGGATCGCCTTGGTGACGATCTTTGCCACCGTCGAGAGCGGCACCGACGAGCCGTCGGCGGCGCGGATGTAATAGTCGAGGATCTGGTCGACGTTCTGCCGCGAGCCCTGCTGAACCTGCGGGATCACCTTGTAGGAGCGGCCGTCGAGCGCGAAGTAGTTGACGTAGCCGCCGCCCAACATCGAGCCCAAGGCCGCGCCGATGTCGCTCATCTTCAAGCCGAGCTGCGAGGCCTTGTCGCGATCGATCACGACCGTGGCCTGGGGTGCGTCGATCTTGAGGTCGGTGTTCAGGAAGATGAAGCGGCCGGTGGCAAGCGCCTCCTGCAGGAACTTCTGCGCCACGTCGTTCAGCGGCTCGAACGGCCCGGTCGTGTTGATCACGAACTGGATGGGCAGGCCGGTCGAGCCGGGCAGTGGCGGCGGCTGGAAGGCCACGACCTGGGCGCCGGCGATGCCGGCCAGCTCGCCCTGGATGATGGGCTGCAGCTGGTTGGAGGTCATGGTGCGCTGGTCCCACGGCTTCAGCACATAGCCCGTGATCGACTGGCCGGGGACGTCGAGCTGGAAGACGTGGTCGGTCTCGGGATGGCTGGCGCCGATCTCGTACATCTGGCGCGAGTAGAGCTGGCGCTGGTCGATGGTCGAGTTGGGCGCCGAGGTGGCGAAGGCGATGATGACGCCCTGGTCCTCCTGCGGGGCAAGCTCACTCGCGGTCGCGCTGTAGAGGAAGTAGATGCTGCCCAGCACCAGCACCGCGAAGGTCGCCGTGACCGGCAGGTTGTTCAGGCTGCCCCGCAGCCAACGCTCGTAGCGGCGACGCACCCAATCGAACACGCGGTCGATGGCGCGGATCAGCCGCGCCTCCCAGCCGCGGTCGGAAGCGGCGTGCGGCTTCAGCATGCGCGAGCACATCATCGGCGACAGCGTCAGCGCCACGATCGCCGAGATGGTGACCGCGCCGACCAGGGTGAAGGCGAACTCGGTGAACAGCGCGCCGGTCAGGCCGCTCTGGAAGCCGATCGGGACGTAGACCGCGACCAGGACCACGGTCATGGCGATGATCGGGCCACCGAGCTCGCGCGCCGCCTGGATGGCGGCCGGGAACGGCTGCATCCCCTCCTCGAGATGGCGGTTCACGTTCTCGACAACGATGATGGCGTCGTCGACCACCAGGCCGATCGCCAGCACCAATGCCAGCAGCGTGAGCAGGTTTATCGAGAAGCCGAAGGCGGCCATCATCGCGAAGGTGCCGATCAGCGACAGCGGAATGGCGATGACGGGGATCAGCACCGAGCGCGGCGAGCCCAGGAAGGCGAACACCACCAGGGTCACGATGATCATCGCCTCGACCAGGGTGCGGATCACCTCCTCGATCGAGCTGTTCACGAACTCCGTCGAATCGTAGATGATCTGGCCGTTCAGCCCCTGCGGCAGCTGGGCCTGGATTGACGGGAAGACGTCGCGCACGCCCTTGATGACGTCGAGCAGGTTGGCGGCCGGCGCCACCTGGATGCCGATATAGACCGCCTTCTGACCGTCGAAGCTCACCTCGGATTCGTAGTCGTCGGAGCCCAGGGTGACGTTGGCGACGTCGCTCAGGCGCACGATCGCGCCGTCCTGCTGCTTCAGCACGAGGTCGCGGAATTCCTTGAGCGAGGTCAGGGCCGTCGAGGCCTTGAGGGTGACCTGGACCATCTGGCCCTTGGTCGTGCCGAGACCTGCGATGTAGTCGTTGGCGGTCAGCGCCTGGGCCACGTCGGCGGCGGTGAGACCGTAGGCGGCGAGCTTCTGCGGATCGAGCCAGGCGCGCAGGGCGAAGTTCTTGGCGCCCAGAAGCTCGGCCGTCTGCACGCCCTCGACCGACTGCAGCTTGGGCTGCACGACGCGCACCAGGTAGTCGGTGATCTGGTTGGGCGCCAGCTCCTTGCTGTTGAAGCCGATATACATGGCGTCGATGGTCTGGCCGACCTTGACCGTCAGCACCGGCTGCTGCGTGCCGGCGGGCAGCCGGTTCAGCACCGAGCTCACCTTGGTGTTGATCTCGGTCAGCGCCTTGCTCGAATCGTAGTTGAGCCGCAGGTAGACGGTGATGGTGCTGACACCGCTCTGGCTCGTCGAGGTCATGTAGTCGATGCCGTTGGCCTGGGCGATCGCCTGCTCGAGCGGCGTGGTGATGAAGCCCGCGATGACGTCGGGATCGGCGCCGTAATAGGTCGTCGTCACCGTGACCACGGCGTTCTCGGTGCGCGGATACTGCAGCACCGGCAAGGCGCCGATGGCGCGCAAGCCGACGACCAGGATCAGCAGGCTGACGACCGACGCCAGCACCGGGCGGCGGATGAAGAGGTCGGTGAACTTCATGGGGTGATGTCCTGCTGAGTGGTGGTCACTTCTCAGTCACTTCGTCATGTTCCTCTGCCCCGCCAGGGGGAGAGGAGCTGGAGTCGGCGATGTCGACATCAGTGGTCGACGATCTTCGGGTCGGGGTCGTTGGTCGGCACGACGCGGTTGTCGACGATGACCGGCACGCCGTTGCGCAGCTTGATCTGGCCGGAGGTCACGACCGTGTCGCCCTCGGCCACGCCCTTCAGGATCGCGACCTGATCGCCGCGCGTGGCGCCGGTGGTAACGAAGACTTGGCGCGCGACGAGCTGCGGCTTGCCGTCGGGGCCCTTGCCCTTGTCGTCGACCAGGTAGACCAGCGAGCCGTAGGGATTGTAGCTCACCGCCGTCTGCGGCAGCGTGATCAGGCGCTCGGCGGTGCCGGTCTCGAGCTCCACCGTGGCGAACATGCCGGGCAAGAGCTTCTGGTCGGCATTGGGCAGCGTGGCACGCACCTGGATGTTGCGGCTCGCCGTCTCGATCTTGGGATTGATGGCAGTGATCTTGCCCGTGAACACGCGGTCGGGAAAGGCATCGACCTTGGCCTCGACCTTGCTGCCGACGGTGAGCTGCGCCACCGCCTGCTGCGGCAGCAGGAAGTCGACGAAGATCGGATCGAGCGACTGCAGGGTGGCGATCACCGTGCCGGCGGGGAGGTACTGACCGAGATCGACCTGGCGCAGGCCGAGCCTGCCGGCGAAGGGCGCGCGCAGCGTCTTCTTGTCGACGATCGCCTTCTGCTGGGCGACCTGCGCCTTGGCATTGCGCAGGTTGGCCTCGTCGTTGTCGACGAGCGCCTGGCTGATCGCCTGCGCCTTGAGCTGCTTGACGTTGCGGTCGTAGGTGATCTGGGCGAGCTGCGCCGTCGCCTCGAGCGACTGCAGCTTGGCGATCTCGTCCTCGGCGCGGAGCCGCAGCAGGATCTGGCCCGCCTGCACCTCGTCGCCCGACTTGAACAGGATCTCCTCGACCACACCCGGCACTTCCAGCGACAGGTCGGCGCCGCGCACGGCGCGCAGGCTGCCGACGGCGTCGATCGTGGGCTGCCAGTCACTGCTCCCGGCTTTGGCGGCCGAGACGGTCTGAGGCGTGTTGGCCATGCCGGCCATGGCTTCCTTGATCTTGCCGTTGACGAAGCCCTTGAAGCCGAACAGGCCGCCCAGGACCAAGCCGAACAGGACCAGCATGATGAGCATTCGCTTGATCATTGCGTGCCTCTTGAACTGAACTGAGCTTCCTCCCCGGCGAAGCTCTGTCGTATTCACACATCTCAAAGGATGCCTCTCGCAAGCGAAAGAGCCAGCCAAAAAACCGAGTCTTTTCAATGCCCGCGGTCGAGCTGACGAAGCCAATTGCTTCAGAGAGGTCACCAGGCAAGTCATTGATACAGAATCGCTTTTTGAGATGTGTGAATCCGATAGCCGGCGAAGCTGGGGAGGTGTCGGCCTCTCAGGCCGACGGAGGGGTCATAAGGACCAGTCGTGGCCCTCTTGACCCCTCCGTCGCCGTATGACGGCGACACCTCCCCTTCGCGGGCTCCGCGAAGGGGAGGAAAAATGAAGCCAAACGTCGTCATGCCTAGTGGCCCGCGCGGGGGAGCTTGATGTCCTGCACGGGCGGCAGGGCGAAGTAACCGGGCTTGCCCATGGATTTCGGATCGACGTCGGTACGGTTCCACCAGCCGCCGCCCAGCGCCTGGAACAGCGCGGCGGTGTCGGTGTAGCGCGCGGCCTGCGCCCTCAGGCGGTTGATGACCGCCGTCTGATAGGTCTGCTGCGCGTTGAGCAATGTCAGATAGTTCACGGCGCCGAGCTGGTACTGCTGCTCGGAGAGCCGAAGGCTCGCGCCCGCCGTCTGCTCGGCTTCAACCTGCGCACGCAGCGCATCGGCGTCGGACTGAAGGGCGCGCAAGGCATTGGCGACGTCCTCGAAGGCCGACAGCACGGTGCCTTTGTACTGCGCGGCGGCGCGCTCGTAGGCTGCGACCGCGGCCTTGCGCTGATGGTCGAGTCGCGCGCCATCGAGCACTGTCTGGGCGATGCCGAGCCCGATGCTCCAGATGCCCGAGCCCGGCACGATCAGCGAGCTGATGCCGCCCGAGGCGAAGCCCAGTGCACCGGTGATGGTGAACTGCGGCATCTGGTTGGCGACGGCGACGCCGATATCGGCGCTGGCCGAATGCAACTGCGCCTCGGCAGCGCGCACGTCGGGCCGCTGCTCGACCAGTTGCGAGGGCAGGCTCACCGGCAGTTCCTGCGGCAGCTTGAGCTTGGCCAGCTCGAAGGTCTCGCCGCGATCCTGGTCGGGCGAGCGGCCGACCAGGCGCATGAGCTGGTTGCGCTGCTGGGCGAGCTGCTTCTGCAACGGCGGCAGGGTGGCGCGGGTCTGCGTCAGCGTCGCTTCCTGCGCCAGCACGTCGGCGCGCGAGGCGCCGCCCAGGTCGAACTGGCGGCGCACCACGGTGAGCGAGTTTTCCAGGATGCGGATGATGCCCTGCGTGGCGTTGATCTGGGCCTGCAGCGAGGCGAGGTTGATCGCCGCGACCACGACGTTGGAGGTGAGCGACAGGTAGGTCGCCTCGAGCTGGAAGCGCTGGACCTCGGCCAGCGCCTCCGTCGATTCGACCTGTCGGCGGACGCCGCCGAACACGTCGGGCGCGTAGGAGACGTTGAGCGAGGCCGTGGTGACGCCGTACATGACGGCCGGACCCGTCTGGCCCTGCGAGGCCAGCGACGCGAGCTGCTGCTGGCCCTGGCCGTTTGCCGTGAGCGCCGGGAACAGCGCGCCCTGCTGGGCATAGAAGTTCTCACGCGCCTGGCGAAGGGCCGCTTGGGCCGCGTCGATGTCGGGATTGGCCTGCAGGGCTTCCTTGATCAGCGCGTCGAGCTGCGGCGAGTGGAAGAGCGCCCACCATTCGCCGGGGATGTCCATGGCGGGCACGAACGTTTGCGCCGCGCCGCCGGGGCCGCCGGCCGCACCGGTCCGCGGCACCAGCGATTCAGGCGTGTAGCTGGTGGCCGTCGGCTTGGCAGGCCGCTCGAAGTCGGGTCCGGAGCTGCAGCCGCTGAGAAGAGCGGCCGCAAAGGCGACGAGAAAGGGCGAACGCAAGCGCATACTGAAACCTCAGCGAAACTACTTGGCAGAGGTGGCAACGGCGGCGCGGCAAATGGCGTCTGTGTGCTCGCGCACCACGACTTTCATAAGACGCACGCTCTCTGCATCGAGGCCGCTGCCGGCCAGGACAGGTTGCTTGTGGTTGTTGCAGAAGATGACGACCTGGCCGATCAGCGCCAGCGTGCGCACGGCCATCTCCTGGTCGGTGGCGGGCTTGCCGTGCAGGCGGCTCAGCAGGCCGAGGCAGGGATTGAAGATCTGCCGCATGCCGTTTTCATGGAGGACATCGAGGCCGGGGGTTTCCTCGATCTCGGCGCGCGCGAAGATGAGGCGTCGGCTCTCGATCTGCGTGCCGCTGGTCACCAGAACGACGAAGGTCTCGAGCATCTCGCAAAGCAGAGCGGCAAGCTCTTCGCGCGGCGTGTCGGGGGCGTCGAGGGCGGCGCGCACGCGCGGCGCCAAGGAGGCCATGTGCCGGTCGGTGTCGGCGGCGATGCCCTCGATGATCGCGCGGTAGAGGCCTTCCTTGTTGCCGAAATAGTACTGGATGGCCGGCAGGTTCACGCCGGCGCCCTCGGCGATCTGGCGGGTGCTGGCGCCCTCGTATCCGTGGGCCGCGAAGAGATCGAGCGCCGTCTCCAGGATGCGCCGGCGCGTATCCTCGCCTCGGGCCTGGATGGCCGGGCGGCTGCGAACGGGGATTCTGGCGTCGGTCATGGTCGCTGGGCTGCTCTGCCTGCGACGACTATATCGACTGATATACTATGTCAATCGATAGATATTATTCCGCACTATACAAATTCAGCGGACTCACCATGTCGGCAGCGGGTTCTTCCAAGGGCAAAGTCGGCTCGAGCACCATCCTGACGGGTGCGAAGCTCCGGCGGTGGTGCGCTGTAGGTCCAAGCCGGCTGAGTGCGGCCAGATGCTCGGCACTGCTGTAGCCGACATTGGTCTGCCAGCCGTAGCCGGGAAACGAGGCTGCCAGCCCGCGCATGTAACGGTCGCGCGTCACCTTGGCGATGATCGAGGCGGCGGCGATCGAATAGGAGCGCGCGTCGCCGCCGACGATGGTCTCGGCGCGGCATCCCAGCTCCGGCGGCACGCGGTCGCCGTCGATCAGCACCAGGTCCGGCTGCTCCGCCATCGCCTGCAGGGCACGGCGCATGGCGAGGAAGGTCGCCTGCAGGATGTTGATGGCGTCGATCTCTTCCACGCTCGCTTCGCCCACGGCATAGCGAACGGCGCCGGACTCGAGGATGGCGGCGTGGGCCTCCTCACGTTCCTCCAGAGTCAGCTTCTTCGAATCGTCGATCAGCCGCAGCAGCTTGCGCTTGGCGACCGTGCGGTCGATGACGGCAACCGCGGCGACCACCGGGCCGGCCAGCGGCCCGCGCCCGACCTCGTCGATCCCCGCGATGCGGATCGCTCCGGCCTCGGCGCAGCGCTTTTCGTGGCGAAAGCTCGGCATATCCCCCGCCGCCTCTCCTAGAGTGCAGCATGATCTCGATCGCCAGCATCATCGCCCAGGACCCTGTGGGCATGAAACAGCTTCGTGCAGCACGGGCACTCGCCCTGCCCGACTGGTGCATTGCCGCGGGCTTCGTGCGCAATCGGGTGTGGGACCATCTGCACGGCATCTCCCCGCCGCGCGAGCCGCCCGACATCGACGTCCTTTATTACGACGCGGTCGACCTTTCGAAAGAGCGCGAGGCCGAGTACGAGAAGCGGCTCGACGCCCTGCTGCCCGGCCTGCCCTGGCAAGTGCGCAACCAGGCGCGCATGCACATCTGGAAGGGACTGCCGCAGCACCGCGACACGGCGGACTCGATGATCTACTGGCTGGAGACGGTGACGGCGGTCGGGGTCCGGCTGGAGGCCGACGACAGCCTGACGGTGATCGCCCCGCTCGGCACCGACGACCTTCTGGGCCTGCGCTGCCAGCCGACGGCGTTCGGCCGCACACGGCGCGACGAATACGATGCGCGCATCGCCGCCAAGCGCTGGCGCGAGCTGTGGCCGAAGGTGCGGTTCCTCGATTAGCCCCATCACGGTCGACAGGTTTCAGGGTTGGCTTGTCCTGCTTGCTTGAGCAGCAACCTGTTCGAACGTGAAGGTGCCGCGCGCGTCGCAGACCTCGTTCGCCGCGTAGTCGTTGAGCACGCTCCGCACTGTGCCGGTCTGGTCGAGCTTGATCGTCACGCGCGCGAACGGACCATTCAACGTCCCCACCAGCACGTGATTTTCGCGAAAGCTGTTGCCGCAATACGCAATGTTCGTGGTGGCGCGCAGCACGGAGCCGCGTGGGTCGGCGGCCGAATCAGTCCATTGCATGAGGAAAAGCTGGTTCAGCCGGCTGAGCGGATCCTGTTGCGGCGGCGCCCGGCGCGTCGACGCTGCCCGCCGGGCGCGACCGACGGCTGCTTCGATCAGAGCATAGAGACAATGCAGGCGGAACGCCTGCAGAGGATCGTTCGCCCGGCTTTGCTCCACGAGCGTCAGCCAGACATTGCCCGGCGCGTTGATATGGAACCAGGGCCGCGCCCATTGGGTAAGAATGTTCTGCGCCTCCTGCTGGGTCATCATGAAAGCGCTCCCTTGCCCCCGGCCGCCGCGGGGCGGCCCGGTACGGCGCCGATCATAGCAGCTTCATCTGCCGGGCGTCGCGCTTGGCGTCGACCAAGGCCGTCCGCGCCTCCTCGGGCACCCTGAAACGTAGCGTGTCGAGGCGGTAACGGATCTTGTTGAGCCCGAGCCGCTTCACCGCCGCGCCGAAGCGGGCGCTCAAAAGCTCGGCGATCGGGCCCTCGCCGCGCATGCGGAGGCCAAAGCCCGACTGGTAGAGCGAGCCGCCGCGCATCTGGCGGATCAGCGACAGCACGCGCTCGGCGCGGTCGGGCCGGTGCTGGCGCAGCCATTCCTCGAACAGCTCCTTGATCTCGAGCGGCAGGCGCAGGACGACGAAGCCCGCGCGGGTGGCGCCGGCCTCGGCGGCCGCTTCGAGGATCGCTTCCATCTCGTGGTCGTTCAGCCCGGGGATCATGGGTGCGGTCATCACGCCGACCGGCACGCCGGCATCAGCCAGCGCGCGGATCGCGTCGAGCCGGCGATGCGGCGCCGAGGCGCGCGGCTCCATGGTGCGCGCCAGGTCCTTGTCGAGCGTCGTGACCGACAGGAACACCTCGGCGAGGTTGCGCTTGGCCATGTCGGCCAGGATGTCGATGTCGCGCGTCACCATGTGGTTCTTGGTGACGATGCCCACCGGATTGTTGAAGTCGCTCAGCACGCGGAGGATCTGGCGCGTGATCTTCAGCTCGCGTTCGACCGGCTGGTAGGGATCGGTGTTGGTGCCCATGGCCACGACGTCGGGCCGGTACTTGGGCGAGGCGAGCTCCGCCACCAGCAGCTTGGCAGCGTCGGGCTTGAAGAGAATCTTCGTCTCGAAGTCGAGGCCGGGCGACAGGCCGAGATAGGCGTGCGTGGGACGCGCGAAGCAATAGATGCAGCCGTGCTCGCAGCCGCGATAGGGATTGATCGAGCGGTCGAACGGCACGTCGGGCGAGGTGTTGCGCGCCAGGATGGTGCGCGTGGCGTCGCGCGTCAGCGTCGTGCGCAGGGGCGGCAGCTCGTCGTCGTCCGACGGCTCGGCCGACGCCTCGGTCTCCCAGCCGTCGGTCGTGCGGATGCGCTTCTCGCTGTCGAAGCGGCTCGACTCGTTGGAGAGCGCACCGCGGCCGTGATGGACCGGCTCGGCGATCGCGTCGTCAGGATAGTCGGGACGATTTTTCGGTCTCATCGTGGATCGACTCTGAGAACAAACAGAGAACGAGTCAAGCCATCCATTCGGCTCGGATCGATTGAATCGTGTCGCGCCGGAAGCACTGATCGATGCGCGCGTCGATGTGCGCCTTCATCGCCGGCTCCAGGCCGGCGTCGCTCCATTGTGTGGGGTCCGACGCATCGCGCGGGCCGCGTGTCTGGACACGCCATCGAGCCATGAAAAGCGTGGTTCGAAGCCAGGTCAGCCGGCGCATCGGCAGCAGCCATGGTTCGAGGGCTGCGGTCCGCCGGCGTCCGACCTTCTCAAGATATAGCGTGTAAAAGCGCTGAACTTCGGCGGATGACAGCACTTTGCCTACATCGGGATGCCACAGCGTCGAGGTTGCAAGCGTTGCATGCGCGAGGTCGATTGCAGGCGGGCCGACATGGACCTTCTCGAGATCGACGAACCAGGCGATGCCGTCCCGGTCGACGATGAAATTCCCCGGATGCGTGTCGGCCATCGCCACGGTGAGCGGCGGGGCGCGCTGCGCGAAAGCGAGCGCCATGCCGCGCATCAGGCGCAGCTCCTCGGCGATCTCGGCGCGCGCGCCCGAATCGGGCACGGCCTTGTCGAGGAAGCGCATGGCGTTCTGCTCGATCGCGGCCAGCGTCTCGAGGAAGGGATTCTTCTGGCGCGGGATCGGCGAGTCGTCGGCGGGCAGCGGCAAGGCATGGATGCGCGCGAGCGTGTCGGCCATCGCGTCGAGCTCGTCGGGCAGACGCGGCGCGCGGCCTTCGATGCGGTCGACGATCAGCGCACCGCCGGGCAGGCCGGGCCGCGGCTCGATGACATCGTGCAGGCGGGGCGTGCGGCCGGCTGGCGCGAGATGGCGGAAGGCTTCGGCCTGTGTCGCGAGGCGCGCGGCCGCGGAGGGGTCGCCTTCATGCGCATAGGCGACGCGCGCTAAAAGGCCGTTCGGCAAACGCACATGGCCGTGCGCCGTGCCCGTCGCGGGCAACGGATTCAGGTCGGCAGCAGTGAGATGAGCGAACGCCGGCCGTTCGCGCAGCGCGACGAGCAGGACATCATTCATGCCGGAGCGCGGACCTCCAGGTCCGCTCATGATTCATGGTGCGGACCTGAAGGTCCGCGCTCCGCTGATCAGCCACTGCGCGGCATCTTGCCTTCGTTGAGCCGCGGCATCAGCTCGGCGAAATTGCAGGGGCGGAAGCGGATGTCGAGCTGCTGGCGCAGGATGTCGTCCCAGCCGTCCCTGCAGGCGCCGGTCGAGCCCGGCAGGGCGAAGATGTAGGTGGCGTTGGCCACGCCGGCGATGGCGCGCGACTGCATGGTCGAGGTGCCGATCTTCTGGAAACTGATCCAGCGGAAGACCTCGCCAAAGCCTTCGATGCGCTTCTCGAACAGGCCCTCCAGCGCCTCGGGCGTGACGTCGCGGCCGGTGACGCCGGTGCCGCCGGTGGTGATCACGGCTTCGACCTTGGGATCGTCGATCCACTTCTTCACCTGGGCGCGGATCTTCTCGACGTCGTCGGTGACGATGGCGCGGTCGGCCAGCACGTGGCCGTCGCGAGCGATGCGCTCGACCAGGGTGACGCCCGACTTGTCGGTTTCAAGAGTCCGGGTGTCGGAGACCGTCAGCACGGCGATGTTCACCGGCCTGAAGGGCTTGGATTCGTCGATCCTGTTCATGGTCCCATCCTACAACTGGCATCTTGCCGGAGCGAGGCCTCGGGCCTAGATGGGAGCCATGACCGACTGGAAACACGACGGCGTGCGGGTCATTCCCGCCGGATCGCTCGACACCAACACCGCCCAGACGCCGGGCATGAACCGCGCCGCGGCCATCAATTTCGCGCGCGTCGGCGCCCAGAAGCTGTGGGCCGGCACGGTCACCATTCACGCCCACGCCAAGACCGGCGCGCATCATCACGGGCATCTCGAGAGCGTGATCTATGTCGTGAAGGGCCGCGCTCGCATGCGCTGGGGCGATCAGCTCCAGTTCACCGCCGAGGCCGGTCCCGGCGACTTCATCTACGTGCCACCCTACGTGCCGCACCAGGAGATCAACGCCTCCGACACCGAGCCGCTGGAATGCGTGCTGGTGCGCTCCGACAACGAGGCGGTGGCGATCAACATCGACGTCGAGCCGGTCGAGAAGCCGGAAGAGGTCTACTGGGTCGACCCGACCCATCCGCATCCGCACAAGCATTGAGCGGTCAGCGCCGCGCGTCCAGGCGCCGCACCTGACCTGGCCATTCCAGAATCCGCATATCGGCTGTCAACAGCACCGCCTGCTCGACCAGCGCAGTTGCAACGATGATTCGATCCAGCGGATCTCCTGGCAGGTTCTGAAGATCCGCGGCTCGCATGGCGATCTCGGCCGATACCGGAACTTCTCGTACGCCCAGCGCCACTATGCGCGCCCGCCAATCACGGACATTTGACGACGCTGCAACACGTGCTCGTTGCAGGGCTCGGCCGACTTCATAAAAAACGATCGTTGGTACAGCGAGCTCACCGGCTGCGAGCGCGGCGTCGCACCGGCGCCTTGCGCCCCTTCCGAGCTTTGGCACCTGCTCGGTCATCCATATGATCGTGTGCGTATCGAGCAGGAGGGTCATCGAATCCCTTGATGTAGTTCCGCCATTCGCGATCCTCGTCGTAGTCGTCGTCAATCGGCCCGACGATATCGCCCAGGATCTTGAAAGTGCCCTTGGTCGCACCCCACAGAGTCTTAGGTTTTTCGCGCACGGCAACGATCTGCACCTTCGCCTTGCCGCGCTTGGTGACAGTGATGGGCTGGCCGCTTTCAGCGACCTCGTCGATCAGGGCGAGGCACCGCGCCTTGAAGGCGGCGGCGTTGATCTTCCTCTCCATGGCGAAACTCCAATGTGACCATATGATATGGTCACATTGGCCGAAGGGTCAATGCTAGGAGGCGGCCCGAACCTCGGCCGAACGGTCCCAGAGGTTCGGCTGTTCCTTGTTGGTGTAGCCCGACACGAACAGCTTGGGCTCCCCGGTCTTCACATCGAACGTGTGCCGGCGCACGGCGCCGATGTTGCCGCCATAGACGTGGATGCTGATCGAGCCCTGGTCGGTCAACGCGTTGGTCACCTGGTGGATGTCGCCCTCGGCCGGCAACAGGACCTCGACATCTCCCGGCTTCAACTCGTTCAGAAGCCCGGCCTTGAGCGCGCCGGTCCCGGGATCGGGCGCGAAATGCAGCGACGTCTCCGAGCCGCGCAGCATGCCGACCATGCCCCACATCTGATGATCGTGCACCGGCGTCACCGCGCCGGGCGCCCACACGAAGCTCACGACGCAGAAGCGCTCGAACGGATCGCACCATAAGAGGTTCTGGGCGTAGCCGTGCGGCGGCACCTTGGCCATCGAGTCGGGCAGCCAGTCGTCGTGCGACACCAGTTCGCCCAGGAGCCTCTGGCCGACCTCGACGATCGCCGCCTCGTCCTTGTCCTGCCACGCGCCGCCCACCAGGGAGGTCATGTCTCCAATGAAGCGGCGCAGACGGTCGATACTCATGCTCTCTCCTCGGCAATCAGCGCCCAGTATCCTGCGCCGAGTAGCGCGGCCATTCGTGCGCCGCGATCTGGTCGAGCGACGGCGTCGGCTGGCCGAGCCTGATCTGGTAGACCCAGTAGTTGGCGAGCACTCGCTGCACGAAGTCCCGCGTCTCGTGCAGCGGGATCGAGGCGATGTAGAGCAGCGGGTCCTGGCTGGCGTTCAGCGAATTGTCCCAGCGGATGACGTTGCCCGGCCCACCGTTGTAGCCCGCCGCGGTGCGCACCAGGTTGTTGTCGACCTCGCCCAGCAGCGAGACGATATAGGCCTGCCCCAGCGCGACGCTGGTCGGGGGATCGTAGGGATTGCCGCCCGCCGTCTCGGGTGCATAGCGATTCGACACCAGACGCGCCGTGCCGGGCATGAGCTGCATCAGGCCCATCGCGCCCACCGTCGAGCGCGCCTTCGGATTGAACGCCGATTCCTGGCGCATGAAGCCCCACACCAGGGCGCGGTCGAGCGACCAGCCGCCGGTCGGCTGCCACGGCGGCATCGGATACATGGCGCCGTCATAGCCCTTGATGGCGTGGCGCTGGTCCCAGTTGACGTTGCCGACGCGCACCGACAGGCCGGGCAGCGACGCCTTCTGCGCCACCGCCATGACCGTCTCGATATATTGCGGGTCGGCGTCGATCGAGGCGGCGAACAGCTCGCGCTCGGCCGCTGTCTGGGCGCCGAGCTGGATCAGGGCGAGCGCCCGGCGGCCGGCGCGGTCGTTCTTCATGATGTCGGCGCGGCGGCGGTCGAGCGCCGGCACGTTCCAGTCCGGCTCGATGCGCATGCCCAGTGCCTTCTGTGCGATCAGGCCGTGGAAGGTGCGGCCGTAGAGCGCCGCGCGCTTGAGATAGGGCGCGAACTTCTGCGGGTTGCCCGCCAGCAGGTTGGCGCGCGCCGCCCAGAACGAACCTTGCGACAGCGTCCAGGACGAGGCCTGGTCGGGGGCGGCATCGGCCACCGCCTCGAAGCGGCGGGCGGCTTCCGCATAGTTGCCGCCCTTGAAGGCCACGAGCCCGGCCGTCCAGTTGGCGTCGGGCGGCATCGAGACCTCGATCGGCACCTGCACGCCGCGCTGCGAATCGGCCTCGAGCGCCCGCGTACGCATGCGGCCGCGCCACATCTCGACTTCCTGCGGGCCGAGTACGTCGACCGTCGACTTGCGGTCGAGCAGGGCGAAGGCGGCGTTGAAGCCGCCGTCATCGGCCATGTGCTGCAGCCTGGCGCGCAGGTCGGCGGCTTGCGCGGCATCGGCGCCCCTGACCGTCCGGGCGGCGGCGAAGGTCGGCGAGCCGTGGGTCGTGCCGACGAAGCTCGCCGGCGTGATCTCGCCTGAGCCGGGCGTGCGGCGCGCCACGGCGAGCTTGTAGATCGCGGGCGCGTCGGGATGGTCGTTGTAGTCCTGCAGCCACTGGGCGAGCTCGGGGAACTTCGCCGGGTAGCCCCTGCCCAGCAGGCGCTGGGCGCCGACATAGCCCATCAGGGTCTTGTCCTTGAGCTGGGCGATGTCGGCATCGGCCTGGGCGAACTGGCCTGACGCTTGAGCCTGGAAGATGCGGCGATAGCGGTCGCGCTCGTCGGCGTCGAGCACTGTCGGCAGATCGGCGACCACGGCCATCTCGTCGAGCTCGATGACCGGCGGCGGCGGCACGAACACCGGACGACGACGCGGGATGATAGTGGGATGCGCGCCCCGCGGCCGGGCGCTGACGGCGGCCCGCTTGGTGGCGGCAGCCGGCTTGGCGGCGGCAGCCCGCTTGGTGGCGGCAGCCGGTTTGGTGGCGGCAGCCGGCTTGGCGGCCGCAGGTTTCGGGGGAGGTTTCGGCTTGGTCTGGGTCTGCGCCAGGGCCCCTGCCGCCAGCATCGTCGCTGCCCCGAGCAGGACGATCGAGACGACGTATTTCATGGCGATACCGTAGTGTCACTTGCCATGGGGCGACAAGCGTCGGATGGCTATACTGACTTCCAAACCGGAGGACCAAATGACCCTGCATCAGGAGCGCGCCGCGGCCGTGCGGCGCCTGGTCGACGAAAGCCGCGCCATCGAAAAGGCAGGGGTGACCCGCGCCAACCTGGAGAAGATCGGCGGCCTGCTAGCCTCGCTGGCGAGCCGCGCCGAACTCTTCCCGCAGCAGGAATTCCCGTTGGGCGCCGACGGCGGCATCTATCGCCTGGCCGAGGATCCCGACCATCGCTTCGCGCTCTATGCCTCGGCCGGCGGCGCCGGCAAGAAGGTGCCGCCGCACAATCACACGACCTGGGCAATCATCGCGGGCGTGCACGGCGCCGAGCGCAACGTCGTCTACGACCGGCTGGACAATGGCGCGCGCGAGGATTTCGTGGCACTGCGCGAGGCGCCGGCCAAGGAGAAGACGCTGCGCCGTGGCGACGTCATCTGCTATCTGCCCGAGGACTTCCATCACATCGAGACGCCCGTCGATCTTGGGGCGGGCTCGGGCGACGCGCTGCACCTGCATTTCTACGGGCTCAGCCTGGAGCACCTGCCTGACCGCGTGTCGGTCGACATGGCGACGGGCAACGCCAAGCGCTTCATGGCCAAGGCCAAGATCCTGACGCCGCTGCTCGAGGTGACGCAGGTCAAGGCAATGCTGAAGTCGGGCGAGATCTTCGGCTTCTTCGACGTGCGCGAGGAAGGCGAGTTCTCGATCCAGGGCCATCCCCTGTTCGCGACGCCCCTGCCGCTGTCGCGGCTGGAGCCGCGCACGCTTGCCCTGCTGCCCGATCCGCACACCCGCATCGTGCTGATGGACAGCGGCGATGAGGCCGAGGACCCGCAATGGGCCGGCCGCGCCAACCGGGCGGCCGCCAAGCTCTCCCAGCTCGGCTACACCAACATCGCCGTCATGAAGGGCGGGTTAAAAGCCTGGCGCGAGGCGGGCTACGAGGTCTTCACCGGCGTCAATGTCCCTTCCAAGGCGTTCGGCGAGGTGGTGGAACATGAGAACGATACGCCGCGCATCGACGCCGCCGACCTGCAGAAACTTCTAGACGCCAAGACCGACCTGGTGATCCTCGATTCCCGGCCGATGCCGGAGTTCAACAACATGTCGATCCCGGGCGGCGTCGACTGCCCCGGCGCCGAGCTGGTCTATCGCGTCAAGGACTTCGCGCCCAATCCCGAGACTCTGGTGGTGGTGAACTGCGCCGGCCGCACGCGCTCGATCATCGGCGCGCAGTCGCTGGTCAATGCCGGGCTGCCCAACAAGGTGATCGCGCTCAAGAACGGCACCATGGGCTGGCATCTCGCCGGCCTGAAGGTGGCGCGCGGCGAAACCAAGAGCTTTGGGCCGCAGGGACCGGAGGCGGCCAAGTTCGCGCAGGCCGCCGCGGCGAACATCGCGAAGAAGATGAACATCAAGAAGATCGACAAGGCCGGTCTCGCCAAGCTCGAAGCAGATTTATTGAAGAAGGGGGGCGGTCCGCTCCATCGCCTCGACGTGCGCGACCCCGCCGAGTATGCGCAGGGCCATCTAAAGGGCTTCCGCCATGCCGCGGGCGGCCAGCTCGTGCAGGCGACCGATCAATATGTCGGCGCGCGCCACGCCACCATCGTGCTGCACGACAATGACGGCGTGCGCGCCACCATGACGGCGCACTGGCTGATGCAGATGAACTGGAACGAAGTCTACCTGCTCGACCACAAGCCTTCGGCGAGCGAGCTCACCACCGAGGCCGAGCCGCGCTTTCCTGCGGGCTTCGCCTTGCCGACGCCCGCGACGGTGGCACCGGCCGAGCTCGACAAATCGCTGGAGCACGCGCTGGTGATCGACCTCGACACCAGCCTGCGCTATCGCGACGGCCACGTGCCGGGCGCCTGGTTCGCCGTGCGCGCGGGCCTCGCCAAGACCATTCCCGAAATGCTGGCCAGGCAGAAAGGGGGGAAGCGTATCGTGCTGGTCTCGCCCGACGGCGAGATCGCGGCCCTTGCGGCGGCCGAAGCGGCGGACGCCGCGGCTGGCCTGCCGGTCGTGGTTCTGGCAGGCGGCATGAAGGCGTGGCGCGATGCCAAGCTGCCGATCGAGACCGGCCACACGCGGATGGCCGATCCGCCGACCGACGTGTGGTATCGGCCCTATGATTTCAAGGATAATGTCGAGGCCGCGATGCGGCAGTACCTTGAATGGGAGGTCGATCTCGTGCCGCAGGTGGCGCGCGACGGCGATGCGGCGTTCTCGGTGCTGAAAGCGTAGTCATTCTCTTCCGGACCCCGACGGTGATCGCCGGCGCATCGACGACATCGACGCGCGCCTGAAAGCGGCCCGCGGAAAAATCGAAAAACCGCGGCCGAACAACGGGGTAAGCAGCGGAATGTCGCACCGCCAGACAGGCGTTGCGTATCGAGTGATGGTGGATATGATCGCGGGCCTTTTGGTCGGGGGGTTCCTCGGCTATTGGCTTGACCGCTGGTTGGGTTGGGCGCCTTGGTCATTGGTGACGGGACTCGTGCTGGGTTTCGTCGCGGGCGCCAACAATGCCTGGCGCGCCATTCGGGCCTACTCGAGGGACGCAGCCAAGGCAGGGGGGAGCGACGAAGAGCGCCGCCTGCCCTGAAGCGGTTGGGCGTAAGATCGACGTGTTGGGGACGAGGTAAGCCAAATGCACAGCCCGATGGAGCAGTTCGAGATCAAGCGGCTGCTCCACCTGAATCTTTTTGGCATCGACGCCTCTTTCACGAATTCATCGACTTGGATGATCATCGCCGTGATCCTGGCGACGGCGGTGTTCGTCTGGGGCATGCGCCAGCGCGCCCTGGTGCCGGGCCGCCTGCAGTCCGTCGCCGAGGTGGGCTACGAGTTCATCGCCGGCATGGTGCGCGACAACGTGGGCGACGGCGGCAAGAAGTACTTCCCGTTCATCCTGACGCTCTTCATCTTCATCCTGTTCTGCAACGTGCTGGGCCTGGTGCCCTACTCGTTCACGGTGACGAGCCAGATCGTCGTCACCTTCGCCATGGCGGCCTTCGTGTTCGTCGGCGTCACGATCATCGGCTTCGCCCGGCACGGCCTGCATTTCCTGTCGCTGTTCGTGCCCAAGGGCGTGCCGTTCGTGCTGCTGCTGCTGCTGGTGCCGATCGAGATCATCTCCTACTTCATCCGCCCCTTCAGCCTGTCGATCCGGCTGTTCGCCAACATGCTGGCCGGCCACACCATGCTGAAGGTGTTCGGCGGCTTCGTGGTCATGCTGGGCATCATCGGCGGCTGGGCGCCGCTTGCCTTCATCGTCGTGTTCACCGGCCTGGAACTGCTGATCGCGTTCCTGCAGGCCTATGTGTTCGCGATCCTGACCTGCCTTTACCTGAACGACGCCGTTCATCTCCATCACTGACATCCATCCATCGACGAAAGGACAATCGAAATGGACGCCTCTGCAGCCAAGCTCATCGGTGCCGGTCTGGCCACCATCGCCCTCGCCGGCGTCGGCGTCGGCATCGGCAACATCTTCGGCAGCTTCGTCTCGGGCGCGCTGCGCAACCCCGAGGCCGCTCCCCGCGTGTTCGGCAACGTGCTCCTGGGCTTCGCGCTCACGGAAGCCGTGGCGCTGTTCGCGCTGGTCATCGCCTTCATGATCCTGTTCGTGTTCTAAGCACGACGATGCGTAGATCGGTCTACGGTGCGTTCGCTGCCGGCCTCGCCGCGTTGCTGGCGAGCGGCACGGTCCTGGCGAAGGAAGGGTCGGGCGGCATGCCGCAGCTCGACCCCAACAGCTTCGCACCGCAGCTCGTCTGGCTCGCGATCGCCTTCCTGGCGCTTTATCTGGTGATGTCGAGGCTCGCGGTACCCGCGATCTCCGACACGCTCGACAAGCGCCAGGCCAAGATCCAGGGCGATCTCGACGCCGCGGAGAAGGCCAACGAGGAGACCCGGAGCCTGGTCGCGGCGTACGAGAAGCGGCTGGCCGACACCCGCGAGGACGCGCGCAAGCTGATGCGCGAGCGCGGCGAGGCCGATAGTGCCGCGGCGGCGGCGCGGCTCCAGGCGCTGCACGACAAGCTCGCGGCTGAGATCGGCGAGGCCGAGAAGCGCATCGCCGCCCAGCGCGACGAGGTCATGCAGGGACTCGAGCGCATGGCCGAGGATATCGGCCAGGACGTCTACGCCAAGCTCGCCGGCCAGCCGGCCGACCGGGCGGCGCTCGCCGCCAAGATCGCGGCGGCAGCTCCAGGGACAAGAGGGGGAGGCAGCCGATGATCGGCACGGCATGGGCAGCCGACACCGCCGGCGGCGATGGCATCTTCTCCGATCCGGGCTTCTGGGTCGCGGTCGCGTTCTTCCTGTTCTTCGTCCTGGCGGGCAAGGCGCTGTGGGGCCGCATCTCCGCCATGCTCGACAAGCGTTCGGCCGACATCGCCAAGGCGCTGGCCGATGCCGCGCGGTTGCGCGAGGAAGCGATGAAGGCCAAGCAGGACGCCGAGCGCACGCTCGGCCAGGCCGCCACCGAGGGCGCGGCCATCATCCAGCAGGCGCGTGAGGAAGCCGAGCGTATGCAGGCCCGGGCCGCCGAGAGCCTGAAGATGGCCGTGGCGCTGCGCGAGCAGCAGGCGCTGGACCGCGTCGCCCAGACCGAGGTCGCGGCCACCAAGGACGTGCGCGACACCGCCGTCGACGTGGCGCTGTCGGCCACCAGAGCGCTGTTGCGCGAGCAGGTCGGTTCGGGCCGCAGCGCAGCCCTGGTCGACGACGCGATCGCCGAACTGCCGCGCCGCCTGCACTGAGGATTTCCCGCAAACAAAAATCGCGGGCTACCTGGCAGCCCCCGTCGCAAGGCGGGGGCTTTTTCTTTGCTCATGTCCTCCCCCCGTCTTCGGGTCGTCTTCGGGGGAGGAAGTCCTGAGCATTGGGTGCTAGCGTCCGCGCATGGACAGCAACGCCGTCGCCGGACTTTCCGCCACCGAATTCGACAGCCTGCGCGACATCGCAGGCGCGATGATCCCGGCAGACGCCAACCTCGGCGCGCCGGGCGCTGACGACCCCGCAATTCTCGACGACATCGTGAAGTCGGTGGGACGCGACCTTCCGCTGATCCGTCAGGCTCTCGCGGAGATCGCGGCGAAGTCGAGCGGCGCTTTCGCCGGGCTGGATCGCGACAAGCGCGAGGCGCTGATCAACGGTTACTACGCCGGCGGCGGCGCAGCGATCGTGGCGCTGGGCCGCGTGATCCTGAGCGCCTACTACCGCGACGACCGCGTGCTCCTGTCCCTCAAACATGAGGCACGCGCGCCCTTCCCCAAGGGCTACACGCTGGAACAGGGCGACTGGTCGCTGCTCGAGGCCGTGCGCAAGCGGCCGCCGCTATGGCGCGACGATCGCAAGGAGCTCGCGAAATGAGCGGCAACGAGCGCGTCGATGTGCTGATCATCGGCTCGGGCGCTTCGGGCGCCGCGGTGGCCTGGAGCCTGGCGGAAACCAAAATGCGCATCCTCTGCCTGGAGCAGGGCGACTGGATGAAGTCGACCGACTTCCCCAGCACCGGCCGTGACTGGGAGGCGCGCCGCTACGGCGATTTCGACATCTTCCCCAACCGGCGCGGGCGCGAGACCGACTATCCGGTGAACGACGACAACTCGCCGATGAAGGTCGCCAACTTCAACGGCGTCGGCGGCGGCACGGTGGTCTACACCGCGCACTGGCCGCGCATGCATCCGTCGGACTTCAAGGTGAAGTCGCTGGACGGCTTGGCCGACGACTGGCCGATCGACTACTGGGCGCTCGAGCGCTTCTACGACGAGAACGACCGCATGATGGGCGTCTCGGGCCTGGCAGGCGACCCCGGCGTGCCACCGCGCCATCCGCCGATGCCGCCGATTCCGCTCGGCAAGACCGGCACGCACTACGCCAAGGCGATGAACAAGCTCGGCTGGCACTGGTGGCCCTCCGACACCACCATCGCCACGGCGCCTTACGAAGGTCGTGCGCAGTGCATCAACCTCGGCCACTGCACGCCGGGTTGCGCCCAGGGCGCCAAGGCCAGCACCGACATCACCTACTGGCCGCTCGCCATCCGCGCCGGCGTGGAATTGCGCACGCGCTGCCGGGTGCGCGAGATCACCACCGACGGGCACGACATGGCGGCCGGCGCGATCTACTACGACGCCGATGGAACGGAGCACTTCCAGCCGGCCGAGGTCGTGATCGTGGCCTGCAACGGGGTCGGCACCCCGCGCCTGCTGCTGAATTCGGCTTCGGCCAAGTTCCCCAACGGGCTCGCCAATTCCTCCGGGCTGGTCGGCAAGAACCTGATGCTGCATCCCTGGCCGATGATCTCGGGCTACGTCGCGGAGACGCTGGACGGCGGGCGGGCCCCCATCACCAACATGTGGAGCAAGCAGTTCTACGAGACCGACCTCTCGCGCGGCTTCGTGCGCGGCTACACGTTGCAGTTCAATCGCGGCATGGGGCCGGCGAACCAGGCGATCACCAGCGCCGCCGCCGGCCAGCTTCCGTGGGGACGCGACCATCACCGCGTCTACCGCGAGATGTTCGAGCACCGCGTGGGCATCGGCGTCGCCTGCGAGGACCTGCCCGAGGAGCATAATCGCGTGACGCTCGATTCCATGCTGAAGGACAGCAACGGCATCCCTGCGCCCAGGATCGACTACACGATCAACGAGAACACGCGGCGCATGATGGAGCACGGCATCGCCCGCGCCGAGGAGATCCTGACCGAAGCCGGCGCGACACGGCTCTTCTGCTCGCGCACCGCGCTCAACAGCCCAGGCCATCTATTGGGCACGGCGCGCATGGGCAGCGATCCCGAGCGCTCGGTGGTGAACGAATGGGGCCGCTGCCACGACGTGAAGAACCTGTTCATCGTCGACGGCAGCATCTGGGTGACGGGAGGTGGCGTGAACCCGACCTCGACCATCCAGGCCCTGGCGCTCTACGTCGCCGACCAGATGAAGCGGCGGCTGGCCAACCTGTTCGACTGACTACGCGTGCCTGTAGACCGTCGGGATCCTCGCCAGGTCCTGCAGCAAGTCGGACGGCATGTCGGAGGGCTTGGCGGAGTTCGCACTGGCGCCGATCGAATCAACCAGGCCGCCGAAGCGTTGCTCGATCGCCTTGGCGATCTGGTCGTGGCGGCCGACGGCGGCGAACAGGTGCACCACGTCGTCCGACACTTCCTTGGCCATCTGGTCCCACTGCCCGGCGCGCGTCATGGCGTTGAGCTTGCGGCCGAGGTCGCCCAGCCCGTGCACCTCGAACACCGGCCAGTAGGCCGGCGTCGAACCGTAGAAGGCCACGCGATAGCGTACCCAGTCGAACAGCTTGGCCACCGCCTCGTCGTCCTTGCCGGTGACGACGAAGCCGCCGCCCGAGATCTCGAAGCTCTCGCGGCTGCGGCCGCGGGCTGCCAGCCCGGCATTGAGGATCGGCATGATGTTCTGCTCCAGGTACTTCCTGGTGCAGAACGAGTGGAGCTTTACGTCGTCGGACTCTTCCGCCGCGACCTTCAGCATGACCGGGCCGACAGCGGCGACGCCGAGCCGCGGCAACGGGCCGTCATAGGGCTCAGGAACGAAGTTGGGCGTCATCAGGGTGAAGCGGTAGTGCTTGCCCTCGTAGCCGAGCTGGCCGTCGCCCTTCCATGCCGCCCAGATCGCCCGCACCGCCTGCACGTACTCGCGGATGCGCGGCGCGGGCGGCGACCACGGCACGGAGAAGCGCCGCTCGTTGTGGGCACGCACCTGGCTGCCGATGCCCAAGGTCACGCGCGAACCGCCGAAGCTCGAGGCCAAGTCCCAGCCGACATTGGCCACGGCCATCGGCGAGCGCACGAAGGCGATGGCGACGCCGGTGTGCAGCTCGATGCGCTTGGTGGCGGCGCCGGCGACGGCCAGCGACAGGAACGGCTCGTGCCGGTTCTCCTGGGTGCTGACGCCGGTGTAGCCGGTCGCCTCGATCGCCTGGGCAGCCTGGCCGACCGTCGCCAGGTTCTCCTGCGGCAGCGTCGTGAACACTCTCATTTGGACATGCCTCGCCGATGGATCTGCCGCCCCATGGTGGACCAAGAACAACGGTCGGCATATCGGCCGGCGGCCGCTCGTTCCGGCGCGAGAAACACACCGTCACTCTTGATGTTCTTACGTATACACAATATTGTGTATTCGTACACACGCAAGGTCAATCATGCCGCTCAATATCCGCAGTGAAGACGTCAACCAGCTCGCGGAAGCCCTGGCGCGCCGGATGCGGATGACCAAGACCGAAGCTGTGAAGCTCGCCTTGGAAAATGAGCTGCAGCGACAGGATCAAAGGATTCCGCTCAAGGAACGTCTCCGCCCGATCCAGGACCGCATCAGGAAACGGCCGGCCACCGGTCTGGAGGCCGACAAAAGCTTTTATGACGACTTGAGCGACGCCGGCTGATGTTCATCGATGCCTCGGCCATCGTTGCAATGCTGAACGGCGAGGCGGAAGCCGCCCAGCTCGCCGACGCTTTGGAGCGGAGCGACGTGCGCGTGACCTCGCCCATCGCGATCTTCGAGGCGACTCTCGGCATCTGCCGCGTACGGCATGCGACCGTCGAGCAAGCCGCGGCCGATGTCGCCGAATTCCTGAAGGTGGCGGACATTCAATGCGCGCCCATTACGGAACAGGAGTCGCAAACGGCCTTCATCGCTTTCGACCGCTACGGCAAGGGACGCGGCCACCCGGCGCAACTCAATCTCGGCGATTGCTTTGCCTATGCCGTTGCCCGCAATCGCAACCTGCCCCTTCTGTTCAAGGGCGAAGACTTCACCAAGACCGACGTCGAACCGGCCCTCTGAAGGGCCGCTAAAGCACAATCCGTCCGGCTGGAATCAGCCGGACGGATTGTGCCCTGTGGAACCAGCATCCCCTGTGCGTGCGAATCCGGTCAGATGGAACCGCGAGCGGTTCCATCTGACCGGATTCCGCTCTAGTGCTTCAGTCAGCCGCCTGCTTCATCGGATCGCCTTCCGGCGGATTGTTCGACGGCCGCCAGCGTAGCACGGGCTTGCGGGCAGCAAGCGTCTCGTCGAGCCGCCGCCGCGGGGCGAAACGCGGGGCGGCCTTGAACTCCTCCGCCGCCGTTCCGCTCTTCGCGCGCTCGGCCAGCGAACGCAGGGCCGCGATGAAGAGGTCGAGATCCTCCTTGGCCTGGCTCTCGGTCGGCTCGATCAGCATGGCGCCATGCACCACCAGCGGGAAGTACATGGTCATGGGATGATAGCCCTCGTCGATCATCGCCTTGGCGAAATCGAGGGTGCTGACGCCGGTGTCCTTGAGGAAGGAGTCGTCGAACAGCGCCTCGTGCATGCACGGCCCCTCGAAGGCCGGCGTCATGATGTCCTGCAGGGAAGCCATCACGTAGTTGGCCGACAGCACGGCATCCTCGGCCGCCTGCTTCAGGCCGTCGGCGCCGTGGCTCATGATGTAGGCGAGCGCGCGGGTGAACATGCCCATCTGGCCGTGGAACGCTTTTAGCCGTCCCAGCGGCTTGCCATCGACCGCAGCACCGTCCTCGGCGACGCGCCACCTCTCGCCGTCCTTCACGATCCACGGATAAGGCGCGTACGGCGCCAGTGCCGCCGACAGCACCACCGGCCCCGCGCCCGGCCCGCCGCCGCCATGCGGCGTCGAGAAGGTCTTGTGCAGGTTGATGTGCATGCAATCGACGCCGAGATCGCCTGGCCGCACGCGGCCGACGATGGCGTTGAAGTTGGCGCCGTCGCAGTAGAAGAAGGCGCCGGCCTCGTGCACCGCCCGCGAGATCTCGACGATCTCGGTCTCGAACAGCCCGCAGGTGTTGGGGTTGGTCAGCATGATGGCCGCAACCTCAGAGCCATTGGCGGGGCCCAGCGCCGCCTTCAGCGCATCGAGATCGACGCGACCGCGCTCGTTGGCCGGGATCGGCTTGACGGTGAAGCCCAACGCCGCCGCCGTGGCGGGATTGGTGCCGTGCGCCGATTCCGGCGCCAGCACGACCTTGCGCCTGGCCCGCTCACCGCGTGCCTCGAGGGCGGCCGCGATCGCCATCATGCCGCACATCTCGCCGTGCGCACCGGCGGCCGGCGACATCGCCACGGCCGGCATGCCGCTGAGCGCCTTCAGCCAGTGCGCCAGCCCGTCGATCAGCTCGAGCGCGCCCTGCACGGTCGACATCGGCTGCAGGGGATGCAGGTCGCCGATGCCGGACAGCCGCGCCACCTTCTCGTTGATGCGCGGGTTGTGCTTCATGGTGCACGAGCCCAGCGGATAGACGCCCATGTCGATGGCGTAATTCTTCTGGCTGAGCCGCGTGTAGTGCTGCACCACCTGCGGCTCCGAAAGGCCCGGCAGGCCGATCTCGCCGGCGCGGCGCAGGCCGTTCAGGCGGTCCTTGACCTTGGGCGGCTCCGGCAGGTCGACGCCGCAGCGGCCGGGCTGGCCCATCTCGAAGATCAGCGGCTCCTCGATCTGCAGAGCGCGGTTGCCGGTGAAGGTGGGGTTGTCGGACGTGCCGGCAGCGATGCCGCCAGATCTGCCCTGCGAGCGGTCGAGCGACTGGACCATCACAGCACCTCCCTCAGGCCGGCGATCAGCGGCGCCATCCCCGCCTCGGTCGCGGTTTCGGTCGCGGCCAGCAGCAGGAGGTTGTCGACAGCGGGATCGTTGGGGATCAGGCGCGACACGGGAACGCCCGCCAGGATGCGACGGCCGGCAAGCGCCTCTACCACCGGCGCGGCCGGCTTGGGCAGGCGCACGGTGAATTCGTTGAAGAAGCTGTCGTTCAGCAGTTTTACGCCCGGCACTGCGGCGACACGGTCGGCAAGCTCGCTCGCCTTGGCGTGGTTGAGCTCGGCCAGGCGACGGAAGCCCGCCTCGCCCAACAATGTGAGATGCACCGTGAAGGCGAGCGCGCAGAGGCCCGCATTGGTGCAGATGTTGGAGGTCGCCTTCTCGCGGCGGATGTGTTGCTCGCGCGTGCTGAGCGTCAGCACGAAGCCGCGCTTGCCGTCGGCATCGACGGTCTCGCCGACGAGCCGGCCCGGCATCTGGCGCACGTACTTGTCGCGGGTGGCGAACAGGCCGACATAGGGCCCGCCGAAGCCCAGCCCGTTGCCGATCGACTGGCCCTCGCAGACAACGATGTCGGCGCCCATCTCGCCCGCGGGCTTGATGAGGCCCAGCGACACGACCTCGGTCACCACCACGATCAGCAGCGCGCCGGCGGCATGGCAGGCGGCAGCGAGCTTGGTGAAATCGCGGACATGGCCGAAGAAGCTCGGGTTCTGCACGACGACGCAGGAGGTCTCCTTGTCGACCTTCGCGATCGGGTCCTCCAGGCCCTCGGGATCGGCCTTGCCGGCGACGGCGTGATAACCCTGCCAGTGCGCGGTGGTCTCGATGATGGCGCGATAGTGCGGATGGAGCCCACCCGAGATCAGCGCCTTGTTGCGCCGGGTGATGCGGTTGGCCATCAGCACGGCCTCCGACGCGCCGGTCGAGCCGTCGTACATCGAGGCGTTGGCCACCTCCATGCCGGTGAGCAGGCTGACCTGGGTCTGGAACTCGAACAGGTATTGCAGAGTCCCTTGCGTGATCTCGGGCTGGTAGGGCGTGTATGACGTCAAGAACTCGCCGCGCTGGATCATGTAGTCGACGGTCGAGGGCACGTGATGCCGGTAGGCGCCGGCGCCGATGAAGAACGGCGCTGTGGACGGCGAGACGTTCTTCGCCGCGAAGTCCTGGAAGGCGCGCTCGACCTCGAGCTCGCCGAGATGGTCGGGCAGGCCTGAAATCTTTCCGGGCAACCGCGCCGAGGCCGGGACGTCCCTGAACAGCTCATCGACCGACTTGGCGCCGATGGTTGCCAGCATGTCGCGGCGGTCGATCGGCGTGAGGGGCAGATAGCGCATGGCTCAGCCCAGGCTTTTGACGAAGTCGGTGTAGGCCGCCTCGTCCATCAGACCGGCAAGCTCGCCCTTGTCCGAAAGCTTGATCTTGAAGAACCAGCCCTTGCCCATCGGCTCGGCGTTGACGTCGCCCGGCGAGTCGGCGAGGGCGGCATTCGCCTCGACCACCTCGCCCGACACCGGGGCATAGATGTCCGACGCTGCCTTCACCGATTCGACCACGGCGCAGGCCTCGCCCTTGGCGACCTTGCGGCCGGCCTGCGGCACGTCGACGAACACCACGTCGCCCAGCTGCTCCTGCGCGTACTGCGTGATACCGATGGTGCCGACATCGCCTTCGACGCGGAGCCACTCGTGTTCCTGGGTGTACTTGGTGTCGGCCATCCAAATCTCCTATCCGCGGTGGTAGGCGTTCTTGACGAAGGGCATGGGCACGATCTCGGCCGGCACGGGCTTGCCGCGCACTAAAAGATCGACCTTGGTGCCGTTGGCTGAATGCGCGCGCTCGACATAGCCCATGGCGACGGCTCGCCCGAGGGTCGGCGCGAAGCCGCCCGATGTGACCTTGCCGACAGTCTTGCCGCCGATCGCGATCTCCGCGCCTTCGCGCGCGATCGCCTTGCCCTCGGGCAACAGCCCGACGCGCCTGCGCGGCGCGCCCTCGGCGATCTGCTTCTGGATGACGGCGGCGCCCGGAAAGCCGCCCTGGATGCGGCGTTCCTTGCCGATGCTCCACAACAGGCCCGCTTCGATCGGCGTCGTGGCGGTGTCGATGTCGTGGCCGTAGAGGCAGAGGCCTGCCTCGAGGCGCAGCGAATCACGTGCACCCAGGCCGATCGGTTTGACCTCGGGCTGGGCCAGGAGCTTGCGGGCGATGGCGTCGGTGGCGGGCGTGGAGATCTCGAAGCCGTCGCCGCCGGTGTAGCCCGAGCGTGTGATGTAGCAGCGCGCGCCGTCGATGACGAAGAAGGCGCCGGTCATGAACTTCATTGCCGCGACCTGGGGTGCGAGCCGCGCCAGCACCTGCGATGCCTGCGGCCCCTGCAGCGCCAAAAGCCCACGGGAGAACATCGGTTCGATCTCGCAAGTCGCGGCAAGGTGCTTCTGCACATGCGCGAGATCGGAGTCCTTGCAGGCGGCGTTGAACACCATCAGCAGGTGATCGCCGGTGCTGGTGATCATCAGGTCGTCCAGAATGCCGCCGGCATCGTTGGTGAGCTGGGTGTAGCGCTGCTGGCCGGGCTGCAATCCCGTGATGTCGCCCGGCACCAGCGTCTCGATCGCCTCGGCCGCGTTCTGTCCGGGCTTCGCTGTGAGCCGCACCTGCCCCATGTGCGAGACGTCGAACAACCCTGCCGCCGTCCGCGTCTGTGCGTGCTCGGCCAAGATGCCGGTCGGGTATTGCACCGGCATCTCGTAGCCGGCGAAGGGTACGAGACGCGCGCCGAGCTCGCGATGCAGGTCGTAGAGTGGTGTGCGTCTGAGGGAATCGCCCAAGAAGGTCTCCAGAGTCGCGTGGTCCGACGCAAGGACTGCGCCGCCTGCGACCCCCTCTGTCCGGAGACCTGAAAGATTCGCCGTTGCCGGCTTACTTCGTCGGTGGACGCGCTCCCGTTCGGGAGCCCGTCGCTTTCCAGAGACCCATCCTCCTGCGGTCCGTTTGCCTGAGAGTTTCCGGGGCCGGTTGCTCCTTCGGCGCCGTCTTCGAGAGACGGTCTCTCCCACAGGGATCGTCTGAGTGGCGCGACCTTAGGTGGCCTCCCCGGCGGCGTCCACCGGGAAAACCCGTGATGAATCCGGCGCTTAGATAGGGCTTGAAATTGAGTGACCGCTCACTTATAAATGAACATGTGCTCATTTCCAAGGAGGGGTCGCATGTACATCCGCCGCGCCTTCACCGTCTTCCTCGACGTGCAAAGCGAGGCTTCACCTATCGTCGCTCCGGCGAGCGATTGGACGCTTGATTGGCGCTGGTTCTGCGAGCCGATGGATGCCGCCTTGCCAAGTGAGCGCTCCCTCATAGACTGGCCGGCATGGGCAAGGCCGAGGACACCAAGGCGCGTCTGGAGCGCGCCGCGCTGACGCTGTTCGTGGCGCGCGGCGTCGCCGAGACCACGACCAAGGAGATCGCCATGGCGGCCTCGGTCGCCGAGGGCACGATCTACCGCTACTTCCCGAGCAAGGAGCAGTTGGCGCTGGATCTCTTCCTGCGCCATCATCAGGGGCTGGCCGGGGCGCTCGCCGAAGCGCAGCGGCCGGCCATGGGATTGCGCGCCAAGATCGAGGCGATCGTGCGCTGCTATTGCGAATGGGCCGACCGCGACTGGACGCTGTTCGCCTATCACCTGCTCAATCAGCACTCCTTTCTGATCGAGGTGCCCGACGATATGGCCAACCCAGTGACTGTCGTGCGCGACGTGATCTCCCAGGCGATGAAGGCGGACGAGATCCCACGCCGCAACGTCGACCTCGTCGCCGCTTCGGCGATCGGCGTGGTCATGCAGTCCGCGACCTACAAGGTCTATGGCCGCTTCACCGGCGACCTTTCGGACCATGTCCGCTTCTTCGCCGATGCGGCCTGGGCGGTGCTGTCGGTCAAGGAGAAGTAGTCAGGCGCCGACGTAGACGAACGCCTCGAGCCCGGATTTCAGCCGGACGGCGATGCGCTTGTAGGCGGACACCTCGTACTTATCCGTCGCCGCGAGCTCGGCGGGCGTGATGCGGAAGGCAACGCCCGCGACCTCGTCGGCCGGATTTCCGGTCGGACGCGCCATGAGATGATGGGTCTTGCCGCTGGTCGCGATCACGCCCGCGTCCGTGATCTCGAACAGCGACGTTGCATAACCCGGCAGCGCGTCGGCGCGGCCTTCGAGGCGGCGGCCGAAGGTGGCGAGCTGGACGTTTTCTTGCTGCAGCGTACCGTACGAGAACAGCCAGACGTCGCCGTTCATCCTTTTCCAGCCAGCCTCTGCTGGGCGTCGTAGCAGCCGGCGTTGCTGCCCTGCCAGTCCGTCGAGGTGACGTTGTCGGCACCGTCGACGAAGGCGCGCAGCGTGCAACTCTCGCGGCGCGGTGGATCGGGATAGCTCACCGTGTCGATGGTGTTGGGTAGACCGGCCGCGTAGCTCACCCGTGTCGACGGCACCGGCGTCGCGGGCGCGCGGGTTTCCACCGTCCAGACATAGGCGGTGCGGCCGTCGACCTGCTGCTGCGAGTCGGGTGGCCCAAGCCGCGTGATAATCGCAGACACGGGCTGGCCTTTGAGCGTCGGAGACGGTGCTCCGTCCGGCGGCACACACGCCAACAATGTCGCCGCCAGAAACAGACAGGAAGCCACGCGGCTCACGCGCGGCGTCCGCTGCGTGCGACCATCTCCTCAAGCGTAAATTTTTTCTGGCTGAGATCGCGCGCAAGCGCCCCGGCACGCTTGTCGTGCAACTTGCCGACGTTGTCGGAAACGGGACTTGCATCAAGATCGCTTTCGATGCTGTCCCACAAGTCGTCAATGAGAGCCCGCCGCTCCTCGATGCTGAGCTTCGAGAGCTCCTCGATGAGCGTAGATTTCAATGCTGTTCCCTCGCCAGTGCCGTGAAGGCCAGGGCGAAGGCCTCGCGCGAGCCGGCGAGCCCGGTCTCGTTGAAGATGTCGGCGGTCAGCGACGCCACCGAGGCCTCGTCGACTCGCACGCCGTTGTCCTGCAGGAAGCGGCGCGCCGCCATGACCGCCTCGTCCATGGCGCCGCCCTGCTTGTAGAGGCGGTAGTAATCGGGATGGCCGCCGCGGCCCAGCGCCTCGGCCAGCACGTCGGTGAAGTTCACCACCTTCAGGGGATAGATCGCCTCCGCACCAGCCAGCGCGCGATGGCAGGAATGGTACATGGTGACGATGGTGTCGGCGCCGGCCGCGACCGCGCCTTCGGCGAGCCCGCGATGGATCGCCTGCTCGCGCTCCTTGAACTTGGCGGCCTGGCCGCCGCAGGCATAGGAGAAGCCCGAATCCTGCGGCAGCTCCAGCAGCTCGAGGTTGGGCACCGCGGCGAGCAGCGTGCGGATCGAGGCCACCGTGGCACCGATGCCGAGATGCTCGTGGATCACCACGCGGCGCCTGGGTTGCTCGGCGGCGAAGCGCGCGCTCAGCGCGTCGAGGTTGGCAGCCAGAAACTCGCTGACGTGGCCCAGGTCGAAGGACGGCTCCTCGACGTCCTTCTCGAGCTCGTCGAAGTTCTTGGTGCAAGTCGGGCACCAGGTCAGCACGCGGCCGGCGCCGGACTGGCCGAAGCGCCTGAAGGTGCGATGGCCCATGCGCTCGTAGGTCG
The DNA here is from genome assembly GCA_009377525.1 of Rhodospirillales bacterium. Classification (GTDB taxonomy): domain Bacteria; phylum Pseudomonadota; class Alphaproteobacteria; order Reyranellales; family Reyranellaceae; genus Reyranella. Next base: position 30,082 of record WHTW01000029.1, on the reverse strand, counting down.
GCAGGTCGGCCTCTTGAAACTGGTAGACGCCGCAGCAATGGGCGGTGCCGCCGACGACGTCGAAGTCGAGCTCCAGCGCATCGAGGATGTCCATGACGTTCAGCACGATGTGCGGCGTGCGCAGCACGTTGCAGCCCGTATAGAACAGCACGTCGGCGGTGCGCCGCTCGGCCGGCGCCAGGATCTTCTTCAGCGTCTCCGACGGCAACTGCATGCTGGCGAGCAGGCGCACGGCCTGCGCCATGTGCCGGAAGCGGCTGGCGGCGTTGGCCGCGCCGACCTCGCGCGAGCGCGTCGCCTCGATCGCCTTCATCTTGGCGATGGTCACCCACTGGCGGACGTTGATGTCTTCCGGGCAGGCGTCGGTGCAGCGCGCGCTGCCGTCACAAGCGCCCAGCCACTTCTGCAAGGCCTCCGCCGGCGCCTCGCCGCGCGTCAGGGCTGAAAGCTCGCCGACGCGCTCCTTGGCGGCGCCGGCATCGAGGCCGATCTCGCGCGCGGTCGGGCAGGCTTCGAAGCACTTGCCGCAGGTCGTGCAGCGGTCGGCCGCATCGGCCGCCAAGGCTTCCAGACGTTCGGCATAAGCACTCAAGGCAATCCTCCGTACGTGGCGCGAATGCAGCGCCAGCGATCGGGGACTGTCAAGCCTTCGGCACCGGCCGAAACATGGATCAACCGCCACCGGCTAACGTCACGGCCTCATCGACCGGAGGTTTCCATGACCGTGACCTGTGCCATCCGCTACGTCATCGATCCGTTCAAGTGCCAGGCGTTCGAGACCTATGCCAAGAACTGGCTCACCATCATCCCGGCGTGCGGCGGCGATCTTTTGGGCTATTTCATGCCGCACGAGGGCACCAACAACATCGCCCACGCGCTGATCTCGTTCGAGAGTCTCGCGGCGTACGAGGCCTATCGCGCGCGCCTGCGCACCGATCCGGCCGGCCGCGCCAACTTCGAGTTCGCCGAACGTGAGCGCTTCATCCTGAGCGAGGAACGAACCTGGCTCAGGCCTGTCACGAACTGAGCTAGGGCTGGCGGCCGCGCCGGTTATAGTTCAGCTCTTCGATCGTGGGCTTCAACCCCACGGCGATGCGATAGCCGCCGTCGACGGGGACCGAAAGCGTCAGCTCCTCCTGCGAGGAGCCGCGCGGGTTGCCCGACGACAGGCGGAAGTCGGCATTGAACTCCTGGCTCTGGGTCACGTTGTTGCCGGAGTCGAGCACGCGCACGAAATAGGGAACGCTGGTCCGGCCGGCGCCGACCGACGGGCCGGAGCTGACCGAGATGCGGAGGAGCAGCGTGACGTCGACCCGGTTGCGGCTCAGCGAGCACTTGGTCCCTGCTCCGACGATCGCCGCCTCGTAGGCGATGTCGCGCGGATCGCGGCCCGGCCCGTCCTTGAAATGGGTCAGGCGTCCGGCGTCCTGCACCGTGAACGGCTGCGGGCAGGCATAAGTCACTTCCGGCGTGCCGCCGCCGCAGGCAGCCAGTGTCAGGGCCAGCAGGGCCGGCGCAAAAACGACGAATTTGCCGTGAGTCATGACGGGATCTTGGCCAGGGCCTTGTGTGTTCCGTCGCACACCGCGACAACCGGCTCGGTCATGTTGCTTTCCCCGTTGCAGCGGCTTTGTTACGGTGCCGCCGCCCTAGTCCGTTGCTGCCAATCTGTTGCGACCGGAGTCTAGAGCGGTTTCCGACCGAATGGAACCGCTCGCGGTTCCATTCGGTCGGAAACGCGCGCAACGGAAAGCGTATGTGTCACAGGGCACTTTCCGTCCGGCTGCTTCCAGCCGGACGGAAAGTGCTTTAGGCAATGGTCAAGAGGCCCGCAAGCGAGCGGGCCCCGGTCAGAATAATTCCATGAGCACGCCGAAGAAACCGCTCAAGATCCTGCTCGCCAGCCCTCGCGGTTTCTGCGCCGGCGTCGATCGCGCCATCCAAATCGTCGAACGCGCCATCGAGCGCTATGGCCGGCCGGTCTATGTCCGCCACGAGATCGTTCACAACCGCTATGTCGTGGAGAACCTCGAGGCCAAGGGGGCGATCTTCGTCGACGAGCTCGACGAGGTGCCTGACGACCGGCCGGTCGTGTTCTCTGCGCACGGTGTGCCGAAAGCCGTGCCTGCCGAGGCGGGCCGGCGCAGCCTCCTCTACGTCGACGCCACCTGCCCGCTGGTCTCCAAGGTTCATCGCGAGGCCGAGCGCCATCACGCCTCGGGCCGCACCGTGGTCCTGATCGGCCATGCCGGCCATCCCGAGGTCATCGGCACGATGGGCCAGCTTCCGCCGCGCACGGTGCTGCTGGTCGAAGACGTGGCGCAGGCGGAGGTGCTGGAAGTGCCCGATCCGGGCAATCTCGCCTATGCCACGCAGACCACGCTGTCGGTCGACGACACGATCGGCATCGTGACGGTGCTGCGCCGCCGCTTCCCGGAGATCCAGGGCCCGAAGATGGAGGACATCTGCTACGCCACCACCAACCGCCAGGCTGCGGTCAAGGCGATCGCGCCAAAGTGCGACGCCCTGGTGGTGATCGGCGCCCCCAACTCGTCGAACTCCATGCGGCTCGTCGAGGTCGCGGCCAACTGCGGGTGCCGCAAGGCGCGGCTGGTCCAGCGCGCCATCGACATGGACTGGGACTGGCTGGAAGGCGTGAGCCGGCTCGGCATCACCGCCGGCGCCTCGGCGCCGGAGACGCTGGTCGACGAGCTCATAGCCGCCTGCCGCGAGCGCTACGACGTCACGGTCGAGGAAGTGCGGACCACCGAGGAGAGCGTCGTGTTCAAGCTGCCGCGTGCGCTGGTGGCTTGATGGCGGTCTACACCGAAGTCAGCGACGCCGAGCTGGAAGCCTTCCTCGCCGAATACGACATCGGCGAGCCCGAATCCTTCAAGGGCATCGCCGAAGGGGTCGAGAACTCCAACTACCTGCTGACCACCACCAAGGGCCCCTACTTCGTCACGCTCTACGAAAAGCGCGTCGATCCGAAGGACCTGCCGTTCTTCCTCGGCCTGATGGACCATCTCGCCGCGCGCGGCATCAATTGCCCGCGGCCGATCCACGGCCGCGACGGCAAGGCGCTGCGTACGCTGGCCGGCCGGCCAGCCGCCATCACGACCTTCCTGCAGGGCCTGTGGCCGCGCCGCATGACGTTGAGCCATTGCCGGCAGGTTGGCGAAGCACTGGCCGCCCTGCACCTGGCCGGCCGTGACTTCGAGCTCAAGCGGCCCAATGCGCTGTCGGTCGCGGGCTGGCGGCCATTGTACGAAGGCTCGCGCCATCACATCGACGCGCCGCCCGCGGCCGAGCTCAGGGCCGAGATCGATTTCTTCGAGGCCAATTGGCCAACCGGCCTGCCATCGGGCGTCATCCATGCCGACCTGTTCAACGACAACGTGCTCTTCCTGCACGACAGGCTGTCGGGATTGATCGACTTCTACTTCGCCTGCAACGACGCCTTCGCCTACGACGTGGCGATCTGCCTCAACGCCTGGTGCTTCGAGCCCGACAAGTCGTTCAACGCCACCAAGGGCCGCGCCCTGCTGCAGGGCTACGAAAGCGTGCGGCCGCTCGGCGCCGACGAGCGCAAGGTGCTGCCGCTGCTGGCGCGCGGTGCGGCGCTGCGCTTCCTGCTGACCAGGCTGTACGACTGGGTGCACACGCCGTCCGACGCCCTGGTCAAGCGCAAGGATCCGCAGGAATACCTCGCCAAGCTGCGGTTCCATCGCGGCATCGCGTCGATCGCGGATTACGGCCTATGAAGAGTGGATCGTGAGCGTACCCGAGGTCGAGATCTTCACCGACGGGGCCTGCAGCGGCAACCCCGGACCAGGCGGCTGGGGGGCCATCCTGCGGCTGGGTAGTCGCGAGCGCGAATTGTCGGGCGGCGATCCCGCCACGACCAACAACCGCATGGAGCTGATGGCGGCCATCATGGGGCTGGAGGCGCTGAAGCGGCCGTGCAACGTGCGGCTCTGGACCGACAGCATCTACGTCAAGGATGGCGTCACCAAGTGGATCCACGGCTGGAAGAAGAACGGCTGGCGCACCGCCGACAAGAAGCCGGTGAAGAACATGGAGCTGTGGCAGCGCCTCGACGCCGCGCGCGCGCCGCACCAGGTCGAATGGCGCTGGGTGAAGGGCCATAGCGGCCATCCCGAGAACGAGCGCGCCGATCAGCTGGCGCGGGGGAAGATCGTGAAGATGAGATAGCGCTGGGAGCGCGCCACTCCAGTGGCGCGTCATGATCTTCCGGACCGCGAGCCCCTGCCTTCGCCGAAGCGAAGCCGCTTCGGCTTCGCGCAGGCAGGTCCGGCTCGCTCATGATTCATGAGCGCGCAGGATGCGCGCGGTCCAGAAGAGCATGAGAAGACGCGCCACTGGAGTGGCGCGCTCCCGGCATCAACTGCGCTTCGGCTGGGCCGGCACCGGCTTCTTCTCGACTGGCTTCACGTAGACCAGGTCGAAGCCCTCGCGCATGCCGTCGCAGGGATTGTCGCCTTCGGCCAGGCGCCAGACCTGCGACTTGCCCGAGCGCTTGAAGTTCAGGACGCCCGCCACCTTGCAAGGCGTGCCCTTCTCGACCTTGGCGACGCGGAAAGCGACCTCGCCCCGGATCTGCACCAGGCCGGGCGCGATCTTCTCGACCACGCCGTCGATCGACGCCCAATCGCCCTCGCTGCCGGGCGCCACGCTGTCGATGCGGCCCTTCACGACCCAGACATTGCCCTGCCCGGTGACGGTGACGTCACCGGGCTTGGCGCCCTTCACCTTGGCATAGCGGCCCCAGACGATCTTGCGCGCATTGGCGAAGAGCTGCGCCTCGGCGTCCGAGGCGATCTCGGTGCGGTCGATCCTGGGAACGCTCGCCGGCAAGGGCGAGCTGAGCCCGGTGGTCGGAGCACCCTGCTGCACGGTCGGCGCCTGGGTCGGCGGCGGCGCGGGATAGTAAGAAGTCGGCGGTTGCTGCTGTTGCTGGGCGGCGGCGGCGCCGGCCAGCAGGACAAGAACCAGGATGAGAAGTCGGTACATTACCTACGGGCTCTTACATCAGGGGTGGCGACGACGCTACTTCTTCGGCCCACTCTTCGGTGGAACAGTGGGCATCGAGGGAGAGACCGGAGCCGGAGCGGCAGCCGGCGGCTGCTCGCCGCGCAGACCGGCTTCGGCGCCGCGCGCGGCGCTCGAGCCGGGCGGCACAAGGCGCAGGACGGCGCTGAAGTCGGAGTTGGCCGAACCGCGATCGCCGCGCGCCAGGCTGGCGAAGCCGCGCTCGAGCAAGGCCTCGGAATGGTCGGGCGCGACCTTCAGCGCGCGCGAGGCGTCCTCATAAGCCCTTGCCGGATTGCCGGCGTTGCGCCAGGCCGCCGCTCGCAGCACCAGGGTCTCGACGTCGTCGCGCCTGAGCGTGAGCGCGCGGTCGAAGTCGGAGATGGCGCGCGGCCAGGCCTTCAAGGCGGCGAAGCTCAACCCGCGATCGAGCCACAGATCGGCGTCCTTGCTGTTGAGCTCGAGAGCCCGGCTTTGCGCCTCCGCTGCCTTCTCCGGCAGGCCCGCCTCCATGAAGGCCTGACCGGCCTGCGCCCACAATTCGGCGCGCAGACCCGGGCGGTCCTTGCCCATGTCGCGCGCGATCGCCTCGAACTGCGCGGCCGCCTGGGTGAAGCGGCCGGCGCCGAACATGGCGGTCGCCACGCAATGACGAGCGGCCAGGCTGCCGCCCTGGGCGTGCCACTTCTCCGCGACTGGCAACGCCTTCAAGGGCTCGCTGCGCGCCAAGTTCATGCATTCGTTGTAGCGGCGCAGATGGTCGGGGGATTCCTCGATTATGCTCAGGCCTTGCGCGGCACACGGCGCAGCGGCCAACAGCGCAAGGCAGGACGCCAGGCGGGAAAACAACATCCTTGAAAAGAACCGCGTCGCGGCGATCCTGACAAGATGAAACGGCCCATCGCCTCAAGCGACCGATGCGCGCACAGTTCTGAAAACGACACCCGGAGAATTCATCTAGCATCTGCAACCATCAGTGATACTCTTCCGCCGTAACAACCGTGGGGCGATCGGGCTTTGGTTTCTCAAGCCGCCCATCGCAGCCAAGCCTGACGGCATCGATACGATCGAATATGTCCGCTCTCTTTTGAGGAGGCGTTCATGGATCAATCGTTCATACCTCTATTGGCCGGCGCTCTGTCTAATCGAGTGTCGACGCGCGTTGGAGGTAAATAGGTCGGATGGACAGGACCACGCTCCAACAGCGCCTTTGGGAAGCCGAAAATCTTCTTCATCGAGAAGAGCTCAACATCCTACGGCAGCGTGAGGCAGTCGGGATGCTGGAGCGAGCTGGCCATGATGCCAGTCTGGCAAGAGCGTTTCTGAAGCGGCTGGAAAGCAGGCTCGCAAGTGACGTTGCTGATCGCGATCGGTTGTTCAAGCAATTGGCCGACCAACACTGACCCTTGCCGTCAGTCGACCAACTCGCGTGAGCGCCAGCTGTTCGGCGTCCGCAGCGCGCGCGCCCGGCCGCCTCAACAACAGCTCCCCACACCCGGGTTGCAGCACTCGCAGCCGCAGCAGTCCGGCTGGCAGCATGACGGCTCGCAGCAGCTCTCGCAGCCACATCCGCATCCCCCATCGTCGTGGTGGCCGTAGCCATAGGTGCCGGTGAAGCCGCCGAGAATCTTCGCGCTGTTGAACAAGGCTGCGTTCAACAGGTCCACCCCGAGCCGGAGGGTGGTCCCGATACCCTCGGTCAGCCCGCCCACTGCACCGCCGAGACCGGCGGCGCCTCCCGGGCCTGACCCGCCCGAGGCCGGCGGCGGCCCACCGAAGAAAACCGGCGCCGTGCCGACGCCGAGCGGCACCGCCCAAGTGAGGCCGCTGCCGGGGAAAGGTCCGGCCGCAGTCTCAGGGCCGGCCGCCGCAGCCGCCGGGGGCAGCTTGGGCGACGATCCGCTCGATGCCGCCGCCTGCGCCTGCCGGCGCTTGGTGTACTTGTCGAACTCTGCCTGCGCCTTGTTCGGGGTGGCCGGCTTTGTGGTCGTCGTGGTGCGCGCCATGGTGATCTCCTCTGCCTCTAACAGCTGAACACTTCGCACCAGCGCGCCCGCACGGTCGCGTTAATGGCGAACAGCAGGATGGTCGCGCCGGGCTTGGTGGTGACCACACACTCCTTGACCTGGTAGTGCGTGCCCGGCGGGTTGATCTTCTCCCACAGCATCACCGTGCCTTCGGTGTCGCGCACGAGGACGGCCACGACCGACTGGGCGGTGGCGGCGATCGGGGCGTACTCCAGCGAGATGTGCACGCAGCAACCCCCGCCGATGAAGGCGGTCGCCAGACCGGCTGCAGGAGCGGCTGCCGCCGCGGTGCCTGCGGCCCCCGCCGCCGTAGCAAAGGATGCGAGGTGAGAGGCAGCGAGGCCGGCCACGACGTTGTCGCGGCCGGTGGCCCTGGGGTCGGCGGTATAGGTGAGCTCTTTGGCCTCCTTGCGGCACTGCCGGCAACCGCAGCGACAGTCGGCGGAGGCGCACCCGCACCGCTTGCACATCCCCGGGCCGTAGGCGTGTCCATGGGGCGCGAACGGCACCACGCGCGAACCGGTATATCTGGCGAACTGGGCTGAACTCATGGCGTGTCTCCTTACCGCGCCGGTGTGCGCGTTCATCGAGGTGGAAGTCTCAACAACAGACGAGCTCGCACCATCTGAGGCGCGCGATGGCATTGGTCACCGCCAGGGTCACCTTCGTCCCCGGCGCGGCGCTCAGCACCGCCTGGCGCACGGTGTAGCCCTCGGCCGGCGTGTCGTCGCTCCAGGTGGCGCTGGAGCCGGCGGCGGCGGTGGTCACCTTCACCGTGGGCGAAGCCGCCCCGGCGTCCACCAGGTATTCCAGGGAGAGGAAGACCGGCCGCGCGCCGCCGACGAGGCCTTCCTTGGACGGCGTGGCCGTATCGGCGTCGATCTCGCGAGCCACCAGCATGGCCGGATAGAAGTGGTGGCAGTTGGGCGGCTGATGGCCGTAGTGGCTCCAATATCCCGTGTACATGGCGACCTCCTGAATTGGATGAGGACGCGGGCTCTCAGGGCCCGGGAGGCGGGGGTGGCGGCACCGTGATGTCGCGCACGATCTTCAGCGTATCGTTGGTCACCGTCAGGCCCGAGCTGACGAAGTTCGTGACCATATCCGACACTTTGGTCGTGACTTGAGCGTCGATCAAACCCTGGGTGGTGTCGTGGATGAGGCTCCTGACGGAATCGAAGAGAGATGCCATGACATGACCTTTCTTGCGGTTTTAGTTCTCCGGTGACGCCACCGCGCGCGGTGCCGAGAGGCGCCGGTCGGCGAAGGTGAAGGCCTTGGTGAGTACCTCGAGCGCCCAGTCGAGCGACGCGCCCGGGCGACGCGCCAGCCCGGCGCCGCCGCGGGCCGCGCTGGCGATGGCTCCGGCCAGAAGGCGCACCGAGCCGGCCGTGATGCTCGTCTTGCTCTTGCTGTTCTCGCGCAGCAGGGCGACCCAGGCGGCGGGGTCCTTGGGCACGGCCTCGGAAAGGGCGCGCACGCTCAGCCAGCTCGACTGGGAGACTACGCCGCTGAAGACGCCGCTGGCGAAGCCGCCGAAACGGGGGTCGGCCTCACCCAGGGTTCCCACCTGCTCCAGCAGGAACAGCACCAGCTCCTTCAGGCCCGGGTTCTTGGCGAGCGACATGAAGATCTCGGAGGTGCGCCAGTCGGGCTCGCTGTGCGCGCTCCACAGCGCTTCGTAGCGGGCGAGTGCTGCACGGGAGAAATCGCCGGCGTCGAGCGCAAGACGGCACGCGTCGGCGGCGTAGAAGGCGCTCTCGATGGCCGTGTGGATGCCACCGCGGTTCAGCGGGTCGGCCTGGCAGGCCGCGTCCCCGATCAGGAGCACCCCGTCGGCGGTCATGGCCTCGGGCCGGAAGTGGGGGGCGATGCCGCCGGAGAAGGGCCCGATCCGGCGCGCGTCCGCCAGCGTCACCTTCAGGTCCGAATCGATGAACTGGCGCAGCGCCGCGCCCAGGTTGTCGGTGGGCGGGAACTTCGGATCGACCGCGCAGCCTACGCCGACGCAAGCGGTCTGATGCTCGTCGATGAACATCCAGCCGTAGCTCGGGAAGTAGTCGCGGTTGAAGTAGACGCGGATACCGGCGTCGCACTTCACCCCGGCGTAGGTGGTGCGCACCGACAAGCCCAGCACCCCGTCTTTCAGGTTGTTGCCGATCGAGCGCGAGACGACCGAGCTTGCGCCATCCGCGCCGATGACGATACGCGCGCGGTGCTCCACCGCCTTGCGGCCGGTGTCGGCGAACACACGCACAACCTCGCCATCGCGCGCCACGCCGCGGACCGCGGTCCCGCCCGCGAAGCGCGCGCCGGACGCCACGGCATGGGCCTGCATGATCTCGTTGAACCGGCGCCGCAGAACCAGGAGAGCGAAATCCGGATAGGGCGTGTCGTCGGGGAACCGGCCAGTCAGCAGATGGCGACCGTGGAGGTAGAGATCGCAGCCCTTGATGCAGCCCTTGGCCTCGGCCAGCACCTCGCGAACGCACCCCAGCCGGTCGAGCCAGTAGATCGCCTGAGGCATCAGTCCGTCGCTGCGGACCGTGTCGCGCGGCGGAGCGGACTTGTCGAGCAGCAGGACGTCGATACCCCGACGCGCCAGAAGGCTCGCCGCGGCGGATCCGCCGGCCCCGGCCCCCACGACGATGACATCATGGACGGTCATCGCCGCTCTCCTCCCGCGACGGGCGGGCCGGCCAGGCGGTTCTGCGCAAGCCAGGCCGCCTTGGTCGCCAGGTCGAGGCCCCAATCCATGTTGGTGATGGGATCCTTGGCCATGCTGACGGCCGCACGAGCGGCGCTGGCCAGGTAGCCGGCGGTGAGGTTGAAAGTCCCGGCGGCGATCTCGCCCCCGACCTCCTGTCCGCTCGCGCGCAGGAGGTCGCGCCAGGCGGCGAGGTCCTTGGGGAAGGCGTGATAGAGGGCGCGGACGGCCAGCCAGGCATCCTGGGAGACGATGCCAGCGAAGATGCCGCCGGCGAACTCGCGGAACTTGGGGTCGGACATGCTGAGCCGGCCCATGTGGCGCAGCACAAACAGGCCGAAGTCGCTGAGGCTCGGGTTCTTGGCGATCGACATGAAGAGCTCGGCCGCCCGCCAGTCGGCCTCCCATTGACGGCTCCACAGGTCGGCGTAGCGCCGCATGGAGGCGGCCGAGAAGTCACCCTCGGCCAGCGCCGCGCGGCAGGCCTCGGCCGCGCACCAGGCGCTCTCCATCGCCTTGTGGATGCCGCCGCCATTCAGCGGGTCTGCCTGGTTGGCGGCGTCGCCGATCAGCATGACGCGCGCGGCGGAGATGGCCCTCGGCCGGAAGAAGCCGGAGGAGCCGCCGGAAAACGGCCCGCACTGGGTCGCGTCGGCGAGCATGTCGGCGAGGTCCTCGGCGATGAAGCGGCGGAAACTCGCCCTGAGGTTATGGCGCAGGGGGAAACGCCGGTCCTTCAGGCAGCCCAGGCCGATATTGGCGAAACCCACGTCGTCGACGAACAGCCAGCCGTAGCCGGGAAAGTAGTCCCGGTCGAAGTAGACCTGCATCCGGGCGCCATCGCAGCGGCAGTCGCGGAAGTAGGCCCTGAGCGACACGGCCACCACCCCATCCTTGAGGATGTTGCCGATGGCGCGCGACACGGTTGAGCTGACGCCGTCGGCGCCGATGACGATGCGGCCGCGGTATTCGACCGTCTTGCCCCGGCGCTCGGCCGTCACGGTGGCGCGGTCGGAGCCGATCTCGACTTCCCTGACCAGCACCTCATCCTGGAAGTCCGCGCCGCAAGCGACGGCGTGCTCCAGCAGGATGTTGTCGAGTCTGCGGCGATCCAGGAGGATGGCGAAGTCGGGATAGATGGTGTCGGGGGGATAGCCGCCGGTCAGCACCTTCTCGCGGTTGATGACGATGTCGGCGCTCTTGATGCAGCCTTTGGTGTGGGCGAGCACCTCGTTCGCACAACCCAGGCGGTCGAGCCAATAGATGCCCTGGGGGGTAAGCCCGTCGCCACAGACCTTGTCGCGGGGGAAGGCCGACTTGTCGAGCACCAGCACCTTGACGCCCTCGCGCGCGAGGAAGGTCGCGGCGCTCGATCCGCCGGGCCCTGCCCCCACCACGATGACGTCGTAGAGCGTGCTCATCTAATGCGGCTCACCTCAAGGCGGAGTCACCACCAGGATGACGGGGATGAAGAGGTCCTTGTCCGAGCGAACCACCACGACGCCGCGATAGACATCGGGCGGGGTCGTCTCGGGAACGACGCCCTTCAGAACAAACTTCTCGAAATCGACCGGCGCGATGGTCTTCTGTCCCGGCTTGACGGCGAAGGCAGAGGCGTCGATCGCCGCCTCGCGGGACTCGCCGGCGAAGCCCTGCACCTTGAACTCGACCTTCCTGACTTCGGTCACGGAGTCGTTGTTGACCGAGAAGGAGATCCTCACCTCGCCGCCCGGTGTGAGCGGCAGTCGGTTGGTCAGGCCATACTGGTCGGCCTCGGCGGATTCGGCTGGTACGTCGGGCGTGGCGCCGGGTGGACCGGGCTGCGCGTCGGACTGTGGCCCGGACTGTGATTGCGCGGCACCGTCCAGACCCTCGCGGATCTTCTGCTGAGCGGCCAGACTCACCCGGTTGAGGATGGTCACGCCGAGACTGACGCCGGCCTCGGCGAGGTCGAGCCCCTTGGCGAGGATGGTCCCCATCTGATCAAGCCGCTCGCGCAGGTCCACGGCCGCGCCCGGTCCCGACGGCGGCGGCTTTCCAGGGGCCTCCGGGCCAGCCGGCCCGGGGTTCCCGTTCGGGGAGGGTGTCTCGCCTGACATCTCAGCAGCCTCCGCAGCGGTAAACCGGCGGCTCGTAGCAGCAGCGATAGTGATGCCGGACGGGCCCGCAGCCGCATCCGGAGCGGTAGCCTTCGCGGGACTCGCGGAAGGGCGCACTGATCACCGCACGGGTGAGCGAGCCCAGGGCCATAGCCGCGAGGCTGCCCGTCTCGACCAGGGTGGCGAGGTTCTCGCCGAGGGTGACGAGGCGCGATGGATGATGATGATGATGATGATGGTGATGGCGCATGCTCAGCCTCCGTTCACGGCGCTGTCGGCCGCGGGCGCGCGCGTCTCGGCCTGCTGCAGGGAGAAGCCGAAGCGCGGCGTGCCGGCATGGACGCCGTGGCGGCGTACGGGTGGCGGCGCGACTCGATGGGTCACGGTTTCGGTGCAGGTCTCTATGGCGCGGCTCGGGATGGCGGGATTGCCGAGGGCGGCAACGTCCGGGAAGCTGCGCTCATGGCTCCTGGACTGCTCGCGCCGGGCGCAGTCCTTCGGTGTGATGGTGGTGCGGCCCGAGAGCGAGAGGCGCATCAGCGGCAGGCCGAGAACGCGCGCCGTCATCGCGTAGTCGGAGCACATCTCGAACTGCTGATGAAGGGCCACCGCCACCGGCGGAACGCGCCTCACATTGATGTCCAGCGCCGGCAGCTGGCTCATCGTCAGGTTCACTGTCGGCAGGCTGGTGATGTTCAGCTGGTCGATCTGCAGGGGATCGACATGACGCACATGGTCGACCCTGAGCGACTCCACCGAGAGCGGGGCGACCTGATTCAGCTCCTTCAGGTGCACGGCCAGCGGCCTGACGGTCAAGGGATTGATCGTCAGCGGGTTGATATCCAGCGGATCGATGTCGCGGACTTGCTTGATTTTTACATCCACCATTGCCCCCTCCGGAGCGGCAGCGGGCGTCCTAGATGCCCGGCCAGTCGTAGTTGAGTTGCGAAACCTTGGCCTCGTCGAACACACCGGGATTACCCTGCAGCCGGGCCCTGACGGTGATCACCGCGGCCCCACCGTTCGCCGGCGTCTGGTAGAGGAACCACGGTCCGGTCACGCCCTGCAGCACACCGTTCACCAGCCACTCGACCTGAGCGCCCGTGTTGAAGGCGATCGCCTGGAATTGGCAGCGCTTGTTGCAGCCGTCGATCATGTCGTTGTTGGCGCCCTGGCCGTAGTAGAGGTTGATGCGTCGCGGGAAGATGGCAACCTCTGCCGCCTTGGCCAGCCTGGGGCCGAGGCCCACCAGGGTCACCCACGCGAAGGCCTTGCGCAGCGGATCCTCCCGTGAGCTCGCCACAACCAGCTCGGTGGTCCCGCTGGCGAGCGCGCCCTTGGGCGGAGCGCGATAGAGGCCCGAGGCGTCGATCGTGCCCTGCCCGGGCCCGCCGTTGATGTCACGCACGTCCCAGACGTATCCCTGGGTCGAGTTGTAGACCTGGGCCTCGAAGCGGACCTGGGTGGTCGCGACGTTGGCGGTCCAGTCGTCGCCGAAGTGGACCTCGGCACGCGCCGGCCAGACCTCGATCTCCACCTGATGACGGCAGACGATGTGATGGTAGACATCGGTGACCACGCCGCGATGTCGCCCTCGCCGATGGTGATGGACGGGCATCATTCCGACTTCTCCTTGCCGGACTTCTCCGAGATCTCGACGGTGGCCCGGCAGGCGCCCTCGACACGAACGTCAACCCCGGACTTCTCGCCGCCGATGACGCCACGGGTCACCATCTCGGAGGCTCGGATGCGCGCGTCCACCGGCTTCATATGCACGCCGAACGGGCCGATCGAGCCCGCCAGCACCCGGCGGTGCAGGAACGGGATGCGCATGTGAATGGGGATCTCGTCGAAGCGCAGATGGACATCCCCCAGCGCCAGCTCGACCGTGCCGCTGGCCGCAACCTCGAACTTGATGGGATGCAGCCGCAACTGGGTGGTGAGGTCGGGATGGCCTTCGAAGTCGATCCGCCGACGGGTCATGACGCATCCTTTTCGCCGGAGGGGACGCCCTCGGGGAAGACGCGCTGGGCGAGATCCGAGAACATGCTGTCGACGGTGTCGTTGAGCTTTTCGAAGCCGGTCAGCGCCTCGACGATCTCAGGACAGCTGTCGCCTTCTATTTCGATCTTCACCATCGGGCCCAGGTTCAACGAGATGACGATCCTCGGCATGGGTGGCCTCCTATTGCGCTTCGTCTTGCCGCGGGCGGGCCGCCGACGGCTCGGCGCCGCGCGGCCCGGCGCCGCGGGTCCGCTCGCTGTTGAGGCCGCCCTCGATCTCACGGAGGGCCGCGGCGAGGGTGCCGAGTGAGGTGGTCAGCACGTCCAGGACACTCCGCTCACTCTCGTTGACCTCGGCGTAGATCTTCTCGATGCGGTCGCCAAGTGCTGCCCCGGCGCCGCTTTTGCGGTACTCCTGGCCGCGCTCACGGAGGACGCTACCGAACTGACTGACGATGGAAAGAACCCCGTACAGGATGTCGACCGCCTGGTCGTCCTGCGGGCGGCCTCCGACGGCCTCAGCCTTGGCCTCGCCTTGCTTGGCCTCGGGCTGTGCGGACTCGTCCTGCTTGGCTTCTTCGGTCTGCTTGGCCTTTTGCTGCGGCGTGGCTTCGGGCTCCGCCGCAGCGGGCTTGCCCATGGGATTGCAGCGCGGGCAGGCGACGGCCGCGCCGTCCGTCCCGATCTCCCAAACGCCGTAGAGGGCCGAGCGCGAGGTGGGCGGGATGGCCCGGCAGCCGGTACGGTGAAGCTGTCCCCGCGCAGCGTCGAACTGGAACGGCGCCTGCCGCGCCCGTTCGCTGTTGTCGATTCGCAGCAGCGGCTGGTCGCCGGCGAGCTTGCCGGAGGCGTGCAGTTCCTGGATCCGCAGGCCGATCGTGTCGACGAGCGCGACGCGGGAGGTGGGAATGCCTTCACTCATAGATCGCCCAGGGGGAGGCCCCCTTCACCCGCTGTTGGCGGTGCTTCTCTATCCTCGTGAGGTAGTAGCGGGTGAGGAAGGCGATCAGCAGGTCGCGCCCATCGCCGTCCGGCAGCCCCGAGGCCAGCTGGCCGATGTGGGCGTGGAATAGGCGCCTCAAAGTGCGCTCGGGGTTGCCCACCTGATTCATAAAAGTGAGGCGATTGCTCTTGAGGTCGGACCAGCAGTCACCGTGGTCGTCGATGTACATGATCAGGGCGCCGGCCCAGAACATCCGCGCCAGGTAGTCGAGCCGCAGCTCCGGAAGCACGAAGGCCGACAGCACCAGGATGGCGTGGCCGCTGCGGTTGCGAGCGCAGCGCTTCAGCATGTTGAGCTGCGCGCGGGCCAGCCGACGGCCGTCTCTGCGCGTGGCCCTGAGTTCCACGTCCTGCTTCTGCGCCATGTAGAGCTGCAGCACTGCCTGCCGGACGATGGGGTGCAGAACGTCGCGCTCGGCGAACAACCTGGCCGCGATCACGAAGAACAGCCGTTCGCGGTCGGTCTTCGGGTCGAACCAGCCCTCTGTCAGCAGCGTGCCCAGTCGCTCGAGGTAGTCGCGGGTGGCCTCCTCGCCGAAGTCGTCAATGAAGCTGTCGGCCAAGAAGCAGCAGGCGCCGAACAGGCTGCCGATCATGTGGCGGCGCTCGTCGTAGTCGAAGCCGCCGATCTCCGCGCAGGCGTGACCGACCACGTTCATCTTTGCGCTGAGCTCGAGCATCTTGCGATACTCGTCCTGCTCACCCTCGAGCATCAACGGGTTGTACTGGCGGACGATCGGCTCGAGGCAAGCGCCGACGCCCGCGCGGTAGCGCTTGAACAGCGCGTTCAAGCGCTCCTGAGCACGCGGGCCAGGATCCCATCCTACGGTTGCAGAATGTCCTCCAAGAGGTTCCATGGCGCTCGTGACCTCAACGGCGACGACCGTAAAGACGACCGTCACGACCAGAGGATGAGTCAGGCGACCAGCCTGGAATCAGCAATGCTTGATCGAAGTCCGCAGGCGGGAAGCAACAAACACCCCAGCGTACGACTGCGATAGTACATGCTGGGGAACGATGATCAACTTGAGATTGGGAAAGCCAACTAAGCGGTCACAGCTACTCTCGACGCAGGCGGCGAGCCCGCTCGGTCGCTTGCGGAAAGGCGCCCGTACTTTGTTCGGCATACGGATACTGCAATCGTAGGACTCAAGGTATGCGCGAAAAATCCTTTACCTCGGATTGGGCTGGCATGCAGATCGCATCCATATCCCGCGGGCAGTAAGTCGTTCCGTTCACGGCTCTTTGCGCGCCCGCGGTTGGTGCATTCATTGTAGTGACGCAAATGGTGGGCGACTCTTCCCCGCGCTCGGGCCACCTCGGGGCCCGATCGGCGCGGCCATCACGAGCAACGCCGAACGGGAAAACAACATCCTTGAAAAGAACCGCGTCGCGGCGATCCTGACAAGATGGCAGGACGTCTTTTCATCTTCGGCCTGGGCTACTGCGGCCTTGAAATCGCCAAGCTTGCCCGGGCGGCGGGCTGGAGCGTGGCCGGGACCTGCCGGACGAGTGAAAAGGCAGACGAGTTGAACCAGCAGGGGTTCGAGGCGCATCTGTTCGACGGCACCGCGGCACTGCCGGCCGAGGCGTTCGGTAGGGCGACGCACGTTCTCAGCACCATCGCCCCCGGCACCACAGGCGATCCCGCACTCAAGACCTCGGCGCGCGTGCTGCGCGATGCGCGTTGGCTGGGCTATCTCTCGACCACCGGGGTGTACGGCGACCATCGCGGCGGATGGGTCGACGAGGAAACGCCGGCCCGCCCCGCCCAGCCGCGTAGCGTCGAGCGCCTGGCGACCGAGCGCGCCTGGCAGGCGATGGGCATGGAGGCGGGCTCGGCCGTCGACATCTTCCGCCTGCCCGGCATCTACGGGCTTGGCCGCAGTGCGATCGACCAGGTGAGGGCGGGCACCGCGCGCCGAATCGACAAGCCGGGCCAGGTCTTCTCGCGTATCCATGTCGCGGATGTCGCGGGCACCGTACTCCTGGCGCTGAGCCATGCGGGCGCCGGCGCCATCTACAATGTCGCCGACGACCTGCCGGCCGCGACCGGCGAGGTCGTGGCCTTCGCCTGCGAGCTTTTGGGCAAGCCGGTGCCGCCGGCCGTGCCGTGGGACGAGATGGCGCCGACCATGAGCGCCATGGCGCGCTCGTTCTATGCCGAGAACCGGCGCGTGCGGAACGACAAGATCAAGAGCGAGCTCGGCGTCGTGCTGCGCTATCCGACGTACAGGGAAGGGCTGCGGGCGATTCATGCTCTTCCGGACCGCCGGCCGGAGGCCGGCGGTCCGGAAGACTAAGGCAAGAGCTCCTCGACGGTCGCGATCAGGCGGGCGATGTCGGCGGGTGTGCTCACGCGATGGTCGCCGCCTTTGATCAACGTCGTGAGCACTTCCGGCGCTTCGACGTGCTCGGCGATCTGCAAAGAATACTCCCACGGCACGTCGGGATCGCTCTGGCCGTGCAATAGCCGCATCGGACAGGGCAGCGTGAGCTCCTTGTCGAGCAGGAGGTGATTGCGTCCCTCCTCGATCAACTTCCAGGTGAAGACCGACGGCTCGGGCGAATATTGCGACGGACGTTCCAGCCGCCCATCGCGCTGCAGCCGTTCACGATCCTCGGGTGACAGGCCCTTCAGCAGCATGCGCTCGGTGAAGTCGGGCGCCGCCGCGATCAGCACCAGGCCGGCGAGCCGCTCGGGCCGCGCCCGCGCCGCCAGCAGCGACAGCCAGCCGCCCATGCTCGATCCCACCAGCACCAGCTTGCCTTCGGTGAGCTGGTCGAGCACCGAGAGTGAATCGTCGAGCCAGCGGCCGATCGTGCCGTCCTCGAAGCGGCCCGACGACTGGCCGTGACCGAGATAGTCGAAGCGCACGTACGCCCGACCGGTCCGCCGCGCCCAGTCCTCGAGCGCCATCGCCTTGGTGCCGGTCATGTCGGAGCGGAAGCCGCCCAGGAACGCCACCGTCGGCGTGCGACCCGATGTCGTCGCATAGGCAACGGTGTTGCCGTCGGGACGCTGTAGTCTCTGCACTCTATCGTCGCTGGTCATCTCGTGTTACCTGCCACAACAATCGACCTTCCGCCAAGCTGACGTGTCCGCCGCCCCCACGCTTCTGCAAATCGTTCCCACCCTCGCCGGCGGCGGGCTGGCGCGCGCCACGCTCGATGCCGCGCAGGCCGTGATCGCCGCCGGCGGGTCGGCCATCGTCGCCTCGCCGGGCGGCGCCATGGTGCCCGATCTGCTCCGGCTGCGCGCCACGCATCTCGAGCTGCCGGACGGCGGCCATGCGCTGTGGGGCCGCCTCACCCTCCCGGGCAGGCTCGCCTCGAGCCTCGGCGAGGCGCGCGTGTCGCTGATCCAGGCGCGCTCGCCCAACACCGCCTGGGTGGCGCGCGCGCTGGCGCGGCGATTCGGGATCAAGTGGATCGCCACCCTGCACACGCCGTTCCTCGCCGGCGGCATCGCCGAGCGCTTCGTCGAGCGCCGCCAGGCGCGCGCCGATGCGGTGATCGCCGTGTCGGAGCACGTGGCGCGCGACGCCCTGCAGCGCTTCCCCGCGCTCGACGGCCGCCTGGAGACCATCCCGCCCGGCATCAACTTCGACCGCTTCGATCCCGCCATCGTGCGCGCCGAGCGGGTGATCAAGCTCGCGGGCGAGCTGCGCGTGCCGGACGGCAGCCATCTCATCCTCTGCCCGGCGCGCTTCGACAACGATTGCGGCCAGAAGATCCTGATCGAGGCGGTGAAGCGCCTGGGCCGCGACGACGTGTTCTGCCTGCTGCTGGGTTCGGTGGGCGCGCCGACGCCGTTCGAGCGTGAGCTGGAACGCGCCATCGTGGCGGCCGAGCTGCCCGGCCGCATGCAGATCGGGCCCTATGTCGACGACATGCCGGCGGCCTACATGCTGGCCGATGTCGTGGTGTCGACCGGCGGCGTGCGGCAAGGTTTCAGCCGCACGCTGGTCGAAGCGCAGGCGATGGGCCGCCCGGTGGTGGCCGAGGACGGCGGCGGTGCCGCCGAATCGCTGCTGCCCGGCGTCACCGGCTGGCTGGCGCCGGCAGGCGATCCGGCGGCGCTGGCCGAGGCGCTGCAAAGCGCGCTGTCGCTGAGCATCGAGCGGCGCGCCGAGGTTGCCCGCGCCGCCCAGGAACAGGTGCGCGGCCGCTACGGCCTGGCGCAGGCCAATCGGCAGTTGCTGCAGCTCTACGAGCGACTGGCCTAGAGCATTATCCGCCCGGCTGGAATCAGCCGGGCGGATAATGCCCTTTGGCACTTCTGCCGAAACAACGCGTTTCCGATCAGATGGAACCGCGAGCGGTTCCATCTGATCGGAAGCCGCTCCAGGCCCTGAGAATGCCGAATCGCTTCCACCGCAGTGCAACCACACGGTGCGCCGGGGCATTGACTAACGGCTTAGCCGCCTCTATCTCCAGGCCCATGGAACGCCGGTTTTTCACCGCTCCAGCCTTCACGACCACCGTTCGAACTTGATTCGGCCGGGCGCGCGCACTCGTGCCGCTTCCCGGCCTCTTGCCGCCGACACTTCGTGTCGGCGCGTGAGCTGTGTTCGGAATCTTCTTATGCGGTGGTTGCCATGATCAATATTTCCTTACCGGACGGTTCGGTCCGATCGTTCGACAAACCGGTGAGCGGCGCCGACATCGCCGCCTCGATCGGCCCAGGGCTGGCCAAGGCGGCGCTGGCGCTGCGCGTCGACGGCAAGATGAAGGACCTTTCCCACGTCGTCGATCACGACGCCAAGATCGGCATCGTGACGTCGCGCGATTCCGAGGCGCTGGAGCTGCTGCGCCACGACGCGGCGCACGTGCTGGCCCAGGCGGTCCAGGAGCTCTATCCCGGCACGCAGATCACGTTCGGCCCGGCGACGGAGGACGGCTTCTACTACGACTTCGTGCGCGAGCAGCCGTTCTCGCCCGATGACTTCGCCAAGATCGAGCAGCGCATGGCCGAGATCGTCGACCGCGACCTGCCGATCACGCGCGAGATCTGGGACCGGGCGAAGATCAAGGACTACTTCAAGCAGCACGGCGAGAGCTTCAAGGCCCAGTGGGTCGACGAACTGCCCAAGGACGAGGTGATCTCGGTCTACAAGCAGGGCGACTGGCTCGACATGTGCCTGGGTCCGCACCTGCCCTCGACGGGCAAGCTCGGCAAGGCCTTCAAGCTCACGAAGGTGTCGGGCGCCTACTGGCGCGGCGATGCCAACAACGCCCAGCTCCAGCGCGTCTACGGCACGGTGTTCTTCTCCGACAAGGAGCTGAAGGCCTACCTGCACCGCATCGAGGAGGCCGAGAAGCGCGACCATCGCAAGCTCGGCCGAGAGATGGCCCTCTTCCACCAGCAGGAAGACTCGGCGGGGATGGTCTACTGGCATCCCAAGGGCTGGACGTTCTGGCGCACGCTCGAGGGCTATCTGCGGCGCAAGCTCGAGGCCGGCGGCTATGTCGAGGTGAAGACGCCGCAGCTCAACGACCGGCGGCTGTGGGAGAAGTCGGGCCACTGGGAGAATTTTCGCGAGAACATGTATCTCAGCGAGAACGAGGAAGGCCTGAAGGAGTATGTCGCCGATCCGGCGCGGCGCATGTTCGCGCTGAAGCCGATGAACTGCCCGTGCCACATCCAGATCTTCAATCAGGGGCTCCGCAGCTACCGCGAGCTGCCGCTGCGCATGGCCGAAATGGGTTCGTGCCATCGCTTCGAGCCGTCGGGCGCCCTGCACGGCATCCTGCGGGTGCGCAACTTCACGCAGGACGACGCGCATATCTTCTGCTCGGAAGACCAGATCGAGGTCGAGACGATCCGCTTCTGCAAGCTGCTGGGCGACGTCTACCGCGACCTGGGCTTCGAATACTTCGTGAAATTCGCCGATCGCCCACCCGTGCGTATCGGCTCCGATGCGATCTGGGACCAGGCCGAAGGTGCCCTGAAGTCGGCGTCGAAGGCGGCGGGTCTGGATCTGATCCTCAATCCCGGCGAAGGCGCGTTCTACGGTCCCAAGCTGGAATTCGTGCTGCGCGATGCGATCGGCCGCGACTGGCAGTGCGGCACCCTGCAGGTCGACTTCATGCTGCCCGAGCGGCTGGGCGCGAGCTATGTCGCCGAGGACGGCTCGCGCAAGGTCCCGGTCATGCTGCACCGCGCCATCTTCGGCAGCTTCGAGCGCATGATCGGCATTCTCATCGAGCACCATGCCGGCCGCTTCCCGCTCTGGCTGGCGCCGACGCAAGCGGTGGTAGCCACGATCGTCAACGACGCCGACTCCTATGCCAACGAGGTCGCGAGCCAGCTTCGCGCGGCCGGCATGCGGGTCGACACGGACCTGCGCAACGAGAAGATCAATTACAAGGTCCGCGAGCACTCGCTGGCCCATGTGCCGCTGATCCTTGCCGTGGGCCGGCGCGACATCGAGGGCAAGACGGTCGCCGTCCGCCGCCTGGGCTCGGAAAAGCAGGAGGTCCTTGAACTCGGGGCCGCCGTCACTAATCTTTCTGAAGAGGCACGGCCGCCCTTCTAGGGCGGCCGCCGTCTCGTACCCCCGCTCCGAACCGGAGCTCTTACGAAGGAGAATGAAGCCATAGCACGACCTGCTCAACAAAGCGCGCCCACCCGCGAGGGTCCGCGCGTCAACGGCGAAATCAAAGCGCCGCAAGTCCGACTGATCGACGAGAACGGCGATATGGTCGGCGTCGTCAGCACCCGCGAGGCAATCGACATGGCAGAGGAGGCCAGTCTCGACCTGATCGAGATCTCCCCCAATGCCGTTCCGCCAGTCGCCAAAATTTCCGACTACGGCAAGTACAAGTACGAAGCGCAGAAAAAGGCGCACGAGGCGCGTAAGCACCAGAAGGTGATCGAGGTCAAAGAGATCAAGATGCGCCCGAACATCGACGAGCACGATTACGAAGTGAAGATGCGCGCCATGAAGCGGTTCATCGAGGAAGGCGACAAGGTGAAGGTCACCCTGCGCTTCCGCGGCCGCGAGATGGTCCATTCCGAGCTCGGCCTGCAGGTGCTGAACCGCGTCCGCGGCGAGATGGACCCGCTCACCAAGATCGAATCGATGCCGCGCATGGAAGGCCGGCAGATGATCATGGTCCTGGCGCCGAAGTAACTACTTCGTCGCCTTGGGGGGACGCAGGCGCAACGTCACGGTTCCGGCGCTGCGCGATTGCTCAGGATCGAATCGCCCGTTTGCCGTCGACCCGTCGAGCCAGCGCACGCTGTAGACGGTCTCGCCGGCGAACGACGTCGGCTTGTCGGTCTTGCCGTACATCCAGTAGTCGCAGCGGATCGGATCGTCCGGGTCGAGCTGCTGCCCCTGGCAGACCTGGTGCAGCACGTAAGGCATGAACCGCGCCCGGCCATCCGCCGGCAATGTCGCGTAGTTGAGCGCCAACGAACGCCGCTGACCGTCACAGCGATGGATCGCGCGGACCTGCGCCGCACCCGGCGTCTTTCGCCTGAGCCCGTCCAGCTCCAGCGCCAGCGCGTCGACCGCCCGCGCGCGGGCGGCATCGGTGAAGCCGGCACCGATCAGCATGGCCTCGTAGCGGCCGATCGCTTCGACCGCCGGCGCCTCGGGATAGCCGGCGCGCGCCAGATCGCGCTGCCAGGAGCGCGTCTCGAGGGCGCGCACGACCATCGCGCCAGTAAGCCCCGCGCGCTCGGCCCAGTCGCCCAGCACGTTCTCGGCCGTCCAGCAGTATCTCAGGAGATTATAGCCCTCCGGCTCGATCGGCGTCGCGCGCGCATCGACCACGCCCATCACCTGGCCGACCACCGTCTTCACCTGCACGTACTGGGCGACTGGATTGTCCCGCACCTTTTCGGAACTCGACTGTGCCCCGACCGGCGTGGCGCCCAGAAACGCCACAAGAGCGATTGCTGCGGTCTTCTTCATGGCCGGACGCTTAGCCTCCAAGCGGTGCAACGCATGAAAGCTGTGATCGTTGCGGTTGCCGCCGCTGGCACTACGGCATGTATGAGCCACCATTGACGTGCAGCACCTGGCCGGTGATGGCATCGGCGTCGTCCGAGGCCAGGAACACCGCGCTGCGCGCGATCTGGTCGGGCGCCAGCAGCTTGCCGCCGAGCGGGATGGTGGCGCGGGCGATCTCGATCAGCTCGGCGTCGGTGTTGCCATAGCGCGGCTGGGCGGTGTCGGTCGTGCCGGGAGCGATGGCATTGACCCGAATGTCGTGCGGCGCGAGCTCGAGCGCCATCGCCCGAGTCATCGAGACGACGCCGCCTTTGCTCGCGCTGTAGTGCACGCCGCGCACCGCGCCGCGCATCGCCTGCGATGACAGGTTGACGATCGAGCCGCGCTTGCCGGCCGCGATCAGCGCCTTGGCGACAGCGACGGCGGCGAAGCAGCCGGCCTTGAGGTTGATGTCGAGCACGTAGTCCCAGTCGCTCTCGCGCATATCGAGGAATTTCACACGCGGATAGACGCCGGCGTTGTTGACCAGGATGTCGGGCACGCCCAGTGTCCGCACGGTCTCGGCCACCATGGCCTCGATGTCCGAGAGCTTGGCGACATCGGCCTTGACGAGATGCGCCCGCCGGCCGGTCTGGCCGGCATAGGTCGCGACCGCTTCGGCGCCGGCTTGGTCGTCGAGCCAGCTCAGCGCCACGTCGGCGCCCTCCTCTGCCAGCGCCCGGCCGATCGCCGCCCCGATGCCCTGCTGTGCGCCGGTCACCAGCGCCACCTTGCCTGCCAGTCTCATGCTCTCCCCTCCAAGAACGCCTCATCCTGAGGAGCGCGCGAAGCGCGCGTCTCGAAGGATGGCAGCACGCACCGTGCCTGTTGCCCATCCTTCGAGACGCGGCCTACGGCCGCTCCTCAGGATGAGGTAGATTCTCGCCAGAAGACGGTCCGTCCCGCGCTTGCGTGGTCCCCGCACCGCCGCTATAAGCCCCGTTCTTCGGCGGCCTGGCCGAACAGGGCATTGCCTCGGCCGCCAATCGTAACCCTTTGAAAAGGAACGAAAATGCCCAAGATGAAGACCAAGAGTGGGGCCAAGAAGCGTTTTCGCTTCACGGCATCCGGCAAAGTGAAGCATGGCGTCGTCGGCAAGCGCCACGGCATGACCAAGCGGGGCAACCGCTTCCTGCGCCAGCAGACCGGCATGACCCTGGTGTCCGAGCCCGACACGCGCATCATCAAGCGCAACTTCTTCCCGTACGAGAGGTAGCCCATGGCACGCGTCAAGCGGGGCGTGGCTGCACACGCTCGTCACAAGAAGGTCCTGAAGCTCGCCAAGGGCTATCGCGGCCGCGCCAAGCTGGCGTTCCGCGTCGGCATCGAGAAGGTCGAGAAGGGCCTGCAATACGCCTACCGCGACCGGCGCAACAAGAAGCGCACGTTCCGCGGTCTGTGGATCCAGCGCATCAACGCCGCGGCGCGCGAGCATGGCCTCACCTACTCGCAGTTCATGAACGGCATCCTGAAGGCCGGGATCGAGGTCGACCGCAAGGTCATGGCCGATCTCGCGGCGCGGGAGCCGGCGGCGTTCAAGGCCCTGGTCGAACAGGCCCAGGCCGCCCTCAAGTAATGTCCGCGCACCGGATCGGTGCTCGGATAAGGATCGCAAAGAGGGAGCCTGGACCGCAGGCTCCCTTTTTCGTGTCGGGTTCGGAAGTGAGTGCTCTTCGGAGTGAGAGAGACATCTATGGACGATCTTTCGACGATTCGCAGCGAGGCGCTGGGCGCCGTGAGCCAAGCGGCCGACCTCGCCGCCCTCGACGCCGCGCGCGTGGCTGCCCTCGGCAAGAAAGGCAGCGTCACCGGCCTGATGAAGACGCTGGGCAGCCTGGCGCCCGACCAGCGCCGCGAGTTCGGCGCTGAGGTGAACCAGCTCAAGGGCGAGATCGAGGCGGCGCTCGAGGCGCGCAAGAGCGACCTCAGCGCCTCGGCGCTGGCCGCCAAGCTCGGCAACGAGAAGGTCGATGTCAGCCTGCCGACACGGCCGGAATTCGCCACCTGGACCGAGGGCACGCTGCATCCGATCGGCCAGGTGATGGACGAGCTTGCCGCCATCTTCGGCGAGATGGGCTTCACCTGGGCCGACGGTCCCGACATCGAGGACGACTGGCACAACTTCACCGCGCTCAACATCCCGCCCGACCATCCGGCGCGGCAGATGCAGGATACCTTCTATCTGCCGTCGCGGCCGGACGGCACGCCCATGGTGCTGCGCACCCACACCTCGCCGGTGCAGGCCCGCACCATGCTCGACAAGGGCGTGCAGAAGATGCTGGCCGACGGCGGCTCGCTGCGCATCATCGTGCCCGGCCGCACCTTCCGCATCGACAACGACGCCACCCACACGCCGATGTTCCATCAGGTCGAAGGCCTGGTGATCGATCGCACGACACACATGGGCCACCTGAAGGGCTGCCTGGTCGATTTCTGTCGCGCCTTCTTCGAGATCGACGACCTGCCCTTGCGGTTCCGCCCCTCCTACTTCCCCTTCACCGAGCCGTCGGCCGAGGTCGACATCGGCTGCTCGTGGAAGGGCGGCGAGCTCAAGATCGGCGCCGGCGATTCGTGGCTGGAGATCCTGGGCTCGGGCATGGTGCATCCCAACGTGATCGCCAATTGCGGGCTCGACCCCGCGGTCTACCAGGGCTTCGCCTTCGGCATGGGCATCGACCGCATCGCCATGCTGAAATACGGCATCCCCGACCTGCGCAGCTTCTTCGACTCCGACCTGCGCTGGCTGCGCCACTACGGCTTCTCGGCGCTGGAATGGCCGTCGCTGACCGGAGGGCTGGGACGATGAAGTTCACGCTGTCCTGGCTGAAGGAGCATCTCGACACGACCGCGTCGCTCGGTGAGATCCGCGACACGCTGACCATGCTTGGGCTCGAGGTCGAGGGCATCACCAACCCGGGCGAGACGCTGAAAGGCTTCATCGTCGGCTATGTCGTCGAAGCCGTGCAGCATCCCAACGCCGACCGGCTGCGCGTGTGCAAGGTCGACACCGGCGGCGGCGTCGTCCAGGTCGTCTGCGGCGCGCCCAACGCGCGCACCGGCATGAAGGGCGTCTTCGCGCCGTCCGGCAGCACCATCCCAGGCACCGGCCTGCTGCTCAAGGCGAGCAAGATCCGCGGCGAGGAGAGCAACGGCATGCTCTGCTCCTCACGCGAACTCGAGCTGGGCGACGACCATAGCGGCATCATCGACCTGCCGGCCGAGGCCAAGACCGGCGCGCCGGCGGCCGAGGCGCTCGGCCTCGACGATCCGGTGATCGAGATCAAGGTGACGCCCAACCGCCCCGACTGCCTGGGCGTGCACGGCATCGCCCGCGATCTCGCGGCGGCGGGGCTGGGCACCCTGAAGCCCCTGAAGGCCGACAAGGTGTCGGGCACCTATCAAAGCCCGATCAAGTGGGCGCACGGCTACGAGCCCAGGCCCGACAGCCCCTGCCCCATCGTGGTCGGCCGCCATTTCCGCGGTATCAAGAACGGCGCCTCGCCGGACTGGTTGCAACGCCGGCTTAAGGCGATCGGGCTGCGTCCGATCTCGGCCTTGGTCGACATCACCAACCTCGTGACCTTCGACCTCAACCGGCCGCTGCACGTGTTCGATGCGAAGAAGCTCGCCGGCGACCTGGTCATGCGCCAAGCCCGCGACGGCGAACAGATGCTGGCGCTCGACGGCAAGACCTACACCCTCGATCCGTCGATCGCCGCGATCGCCGATGCCAAGGGCGTCCATGGGTTGGGCGGCATCATGGGCGGCGAGGACACGGGCGTCCGCGAGGACACCACCGAGGTGTTCCTCGAGGTCGCCTATTTCGACCCGATCCGCACCGCCGCGTCGGGCCGCAAGCTCGGCATATTCTCGGATGCGCGCTATCGCTTCGAGCGCGGCATCGATCCGCAGTCGTGCTGGTGGGGCGCCGAGGTGGCGGCGCGCCTGATCCTGGAATTGTGCGGCGGCGAGACGAGCGAGGTCATGTCGAGCGGTGTCATGCCCAACTGGCAGCGCAGCTACACGCTGCGCACCGATCGCGTGAAGACCCTGACGGCGATCGACGTGCCGTCCGACAAGACCACCTCGATCCTGGCCAAGCTCGGCTTCACCGTCGAAGGCGGCGGCCCATGGACGGCGGCCGTGCCGCCGTGGCGGCCCGACATCGTGGGCGAAGCCGACCTGGTCGAGGAAGTGACCCGCGTCTTCGGTTTCGACAACATCCCGACGACATCCCTGCCGCGCCTGTCGGCCACATCCAAGCCGGTGCGCAGTCCGCTGCAGCGTCGCGTGCCGCTGGCCCGCCGGGCGCTCGGCGCGCGCGGCATGAACGAGGCCGTGACCTGGTCGTTCCTGGCGCGCGCCAAGGCCGAGCGGTTCGGCACGAAGCAGCAGGCGGACTTGCGTCTTTTGAATTCGATCGACTCCACGCTCGACACCATGCGGCCCTCGATCCTGCCCAACCTGATCGACGCGGCGCAGCGCAACGAGGCGCGCGGGCTCAGCGATCCGGCGCTGTTCGAGGTCGGCCCCGAGTACAAGAACGCGACACCCACGGGCCAGCGCACGGTGGCCGCCGGCCTGCGCCACAACATGGCGGTGCCGCGCAACTGGGCGGGCCCGGCCCGCACCGTCGACGCCTTCGACGCCAAGGCCGATGCGCTGGCCGTGCTGGCCGCGATCGGCACGCCGATGGACAACCTGTCGACCCAGCCGGGCGCGCCCGACTGGTACCATCCCGGCCACTCGGGCCTCATCAAGCTCGGCGATCGCGTGATGGCGCAGTTCGGCGAGCTGCATCCCGAGATCTCGGCCGGTGCCGACCTCAAGGGCCCCGTCGTCGCCTTCGAGGTCTTCCTCGATGCGCCGCCGCTGCCCAAGGCCAAGGCGACCAAGGCGCGGCCGAAGCTCGCGTTGTCGGCTTTCCAGCCGCTGGAGCGCGACTTTGCCTTCATCGTCGACGCCGAGGTCGAGGCCGAGAAGCTGGTGCGCGCCGCGCGCAACGCCGACAAGGCGCTGGTAACGGCCGCCCGCGTGTTCGACGTCTATACCGGCAAGGGGGTGCCCGCCGGCAAGAAGTCAATCGCGCTCACGGTCACGCTGCAGCCGGTCGAGCGCACGCTCACGGATGCCGAGATCGAAGCGGCGAGCAACAAGATCGTGGCGCAGGTAGCCAAGGCAACCGGTGCTACGCTGCGTGGTTAGAGTTTTTATCTTCCGGACCGCGCGCTTCCAGCGCGCTCATGAGCGCGCAGGATGCGCGCGGTCCAAAAGAGTGTGACATGACCGACCTGTCGTTGATCCGCAATTTCTCGATCATCGCCCATATCGACCACGGCAAGAGCACGCTGGCCGACCGGCTGCTCATGCGCTGCGGGGCGGTGAGCGAGCGCGAGTTCCACGACCAGATGCTCGATTCCATGGACATCGAGCGCGAGCGCGGCATCACCATCAAGGCGCAGACCGTGCGGCTCGACTACCCCGCGCTCGACGGCAAGACCTACGTGCTCAATCTCATGGACACGCCGGGCCATGTCGACTTCGCCTACGAGGTCAGCCGTTCGCTGGCGGCCTGCGAAGGCTCGCTGCTGGTGGTCGATGCCAGCCAGGGTGTCGAGGCGCAGACGCTGGCCAACGCCTATCACGCGATCGACGCCAACCACGAGATCATCCCGGTCCTGAACAAGATCGACCTGCCCTCGGCCGATCCCGACCGCGTCTGTCAGGAGATCGAGGACGTGATCGGCATCGACACGTCCGAGGCCATGAAGGTGTCGGCCAAGACCGGATTGGGCATCGACGATCTCCTGGAAGCGATGGTCAAGCGCCTGCCGCCGCCCAAGGGCGACCGCAACGCGCCCCTGAAGGCGCTGCTGGTCGACAGCTGGTACGACCCCTACCTCGGCGTCGTCACCCTGGTGCGGGTGAAGGACGGCGTCCTGAAGAAGGGCATGCGCATCCGCATGATGGCGGCGGCCGCGTCGTACGACCTCGACAAGGTCGGCGTGTTCACGCCCAAGCCCAAGGACGTGGCCGAGCTGGGGCCGGGCGAGGTCGGCTTCATCATCGCCGGCATCAAGACCATCGCCGACTGCAAGGTCGGCGATACCATCACCGACGACCGCAAGCCCGCGGCCGAGATGCTGGCGGGCTTCAAGCCCTCGGTGCCGGTGGTGTTCTGCGGCCTGTTCCCGGCCGACGCCGCGGAGTTCGAGCAGCTGCGCGAATCGCTGTCCAAGCTCAGGCTGAACGATTCCTCGTTCCACTTCGAGCCCGAATCGAGCGCGGCGCTGGGCTTCGGCTTCCGCTGCGGCTTCCTTGGCCTGCTGCATCTCGAGATCGTGCAGGAGCGGCTGGAGCGCGAGTTCGACCTCGACCTCGTCACCACCGCGCCTTCGGTCGTCTACAAGCTCCGGATGACGGACGGCACCGAGCGCGAGCTGCACAATCCGGCCGACTATCCCGACCCGATGCAGATCGAGAGCATGCAGGAGCCGTGGATCAAGGCGACGATCATGACTCCCGACGAGCATCTCGGCTCCGTGCTGACGCTCTGCCAGGAGCGGCGCGGCCAGCAGATCGAGCTCACCTATGCGGGCTCGCGCGCCATGGCGGTCTACCGCCTGCCGCTGAACGAGGTGGTGTTCGACTTCTACGACCGGCTGAAGTCGGTCACCCGCGGCTATGCCAGCTTCGACTACGAGATGGTGGGCTACGAGGAAGGCGAGCTGGTGAAGCTCACCATCATGGTCAATGGCGAGCCGGTCGACGCGCTCAGCATCATCACCCACAAGAACCAGGCCGAGAGCCGCGGCCGCGCGCTGTGCGAGCGGCTGAAGGATCTGATCCCGCGCCAGCTGTTCAAGATCGCGATCCAGGCGGCGATCGGCGGGCGCATCATCGCCCGCGAGACCATCAGCGCGCTGCGCAAGGACGTGCTGGCCAAGTGCTACGGCGGCGACATCAGCCGCAAGAAGAAGCTCCTGGAGAAGCAAAAGAAGGGCAAGAAGCGCATGCGCCAGGTCGGCGACGTGGAGATCCCGCAGTCGGCCTTCATCGCTGCGCTCAAGATGGACAGCCGCTAGTTCTTGGCACGGTGGTTTGGCGAGCGGCTGACAGAAAGCCCACCGGCGGTGCCAGCACTGCCGTCAGCGGTTCGAGGTTTGCGCCCTTTCCGCCCTTTCCG
>WHTW01000028.1 GCA_009377525.1 Rhodospirillales bacterium | reverse complement strand
ATGGCATAGCGGTCCTTGGCGCCCTTGCCCTCCTCGATCCGGATCATCATCCGGCCGCTGTCGATATCGCCGATCTTCAGCCGCACCGCCTCCGAGGCCCGCAGCCCGGCAGCGTAGGCCGCGGTCAGCGCCGTGCGGCTCTTCAAGCCGGGCACCGCTTCGAGAAAGCGCACGACCTCATCACCGCTCAGCACCAGCGGCAGCTTGCTCGGCTCGCGGGCATAGGGGATGCGCCCGGGCAGCTCGGTCCGACCCAGCGTCACGCCGTACAAGAAGCGCAGCGCACAGACGGTCTGATTGAGCGCCGGCCAGGAGATGCCATGGCCGACCAGCTGCACCTGATAGGTGCGCACGTCCTCAATATCCAGCCGGTCCGGCGAGCAGCCAAAATACCGGCTGAACTTCGCCACCGCATGGATGTACGATTGCTGCGTCGCCGGCGACAGATTGCGGATCGTCATGTCCTCGATCATGCGGCGGCGAAGAGGGCTCATATCGGCCATCGGGGTTCTCCTGTCTGCAAGGGTGGGCTTCGACAACCCGCAATCCTTCAGACAGGAGCGCTCTCACGCCAAGTCGCCACTCCCCCTACCGCGCAGCGGTTTAGTTCAATCAGCTGGATGGATTGTGCCCTGTGAAACAAACATCGCCGGTGCGCGCGAATCCGATCAGATGGAACCGCACGCGGTTCCATCTGATCGGATTCCGCTCTAGGGTCCGGCCGGACGATGGGGAAGACCAAATCATCCAAGCGCGGTCAGCCGCGCGCGGTGCTCGATCTCGAGCGCTACGTGCCTGCCTTGCTGGTGTTCCTCGCCAACAAGCTCACCAGCGGCGCGTCGGCGATCTTCCGCCGGCACTTCGGCATCGGCACCACCGAATGGCGCATCATGGCCATGCTCGCGGTCGAGCCGTGGATCGCCGCCGGACGCGTGTGCAAGGTGATCGGCTTCGACAAGGCGGCCGTCAGCCGGACCCTGGTCACGCTGCAGGACAAGGGGCTGGTCCGCGCCCGCTCTCATCACTCCGACGGCCGCAGCCTGGTCTATGCGCTCAGCGACAAGGGCTGGCGCCTGCATGGTCGCATTCTCGAGATCTCGCTCGAGCGCGAGCGGCGTCTGCTGGGCGATCTGTCCGTCGCCGAGCAAGAAGCCCTCATCAATCTCCTGAACCGCCTGCACCGGCGCATCCCGGCCATGAACGCGCCCATCGACATTCCGCCGGAACGGTAGGTCCCCCAAGTCCGTACCTCGTCAGAAAGGTCATGATGGGTTGGTCTGCGAACCGTTGGGCGGTGGGCCGGGAATTCGGATGAATTCGGATAGCTGCGCCCCTGTCCGAAATTGACCCGCAAAGGCCGCGATATTTGGGCCTTTTTTGACGTTCGGGGAATTCCGATAGTTTCGCTGGCCATTTTCGTTCGAGAGGTTTCGTTCGGCATTCTCGCCATCGACCTCGCGCATCGCGGCCTTGCCGAACGGGCCCGCCGGCCGGCTGTTGTGGATCGGATGGACGATGCATAGAGCGACAGACACCGAACTCTAGCCAAAATCGCCGTGCTTGTCAATAACTAAAGTGCATATCGCCTAGCGCGTTTCGCCATTGCGCGACTTTTGGCGCTCCAGCAAGGGCCACCCCCAGGGCGCCGCCGCTTCCGTCATACCATGGCCTGTGTGCGCCAACCCATGTGCTGGCAGTGCCGTCGTTGGTCGCGTGCTCGACCCTGTGAGGAGCCACCAAGGGCACAGAAAGTTGACAAGTCAACAAACGAGTCGCAGGCTTGCCCCGTACCTGATCGGGAGGAAACCATGTTCATCAAGAACACCTGGTACGTCGCTGGATGGAGCAAGGAGGTGCCGCGGGACGGCTTCCTGGCGCGCACGATCCTCGGCCTGCCGCTGGCGCTGTGGCGCGACCAGGCGGGCAAGGTCGTGGCCTTCGAGGACATGTGCTGCCATCGCGGCGCGCCGCTGTCGCGCGGCCGGCGCGAAGGCGATACGGTGCGCTGCCTCTATCACGGCCTGCTGTTCGACCGCGCCGGCAAGTGCATCGAAGTGCCGTCCCAGGACACCGTCCCGGCCAATGCCTGCGTGCGCACCTTCCCGGTGGTCGAGCGCCATCGCTGGATGTGGATCTGGATGGGCGATGCGGCCAAGGCCGACCCCGCCCTCATCCCCGACACGCATTGGCTCGACGACCCGGGCTGGCGCAGCCTCGACGGTTACACGCACTACGACACGAACTACCTGCTGATCTGCGACAACCTGCTCGATCTCGCGCACCTGCCTTACGTCCATCCCACGACGCTTGGCGGCTCGGAGGACTACGCGCGCAATCCGGCCACCATCGAGACGATGGAGCGCGGCGTCAGGGTAACGCGCTGGGCGCTCGACACGGCGCCGCCGCCTTTCATCCAGAAGGTGCGGCCCTACGAAGGCCTGGTCGACCGCTGGAACATCTACGACTTCCTGATCCCCGGCATCTTCCTGATGGATTCGGGCATGGCGCCCGCCGGCGCCGGTGCCCAGCAGGGCAGCCGCGAGAACGCCGCCTCGTTCCATGGCTGTCAGGCGCTGACGCCGGAGACAGAAACGGCCACCCACTACTTCTTTGCCCATCCGCACGACTTCGCGCTCGACCGCCCCGACGTCACGGCGTCGATCCATCAGAGCGTGGTCGAAGCCTTCAAGGAGGATCGCGCCATGGTGACGGCGCAGGCCGAAAATCTTGCCAAACGGCCGGACTTCCGGATGACGGCCATCCGCGCCGACCAGGCGCTCAGCCGCTTTCGCTGGCTGGTCGAGCGCATGCTGGCCGACGAGGCCCAGGCAGGCGCGCCTTCGTTGGCGACAGCGGCTGAATAGGCCCGCTACACCGCCGACAAGGAAAGCGGCACGGACCCCAGAAAGGCGCCAAGCGAGCGTTCGATCAGGACGCGGTCCAGGCCGTCGACGATAAAGACCAGCCGCGAGCGGCGGTCACTATCCGGCCATTCGGCCATGTGAATGGGCGGATGGACGAGGCGCTGCACGCCATGGATGGCGACCGGTGCATCGGCGTCGGCGACATTCAG
Source organism: Rhodospirillales bacterium (assembly GCA_009377525.1). Taxonomy (GTDB): domain Bacteria; phylum Pseudomonadota; class Alphaproteobacteria; order Reyranellales; family Reyranellaceae; genus Reyranella. The sequence continues at coordinate 59,088 of WHTW01000028.1, read as the reverse complement.
GATGCCTTTCACGCGCAGCACCTGATCGCCGTGGCGATGGAGCAGCATGGTCAGCCACAGGCCGAACAGAGTCCAATCGAGTTGGCCGTCGAACGACAGCGCGAAGGCGTGGACGGTCTCGTCATGCCGGTTGGGGGCGGTGGCCTCCGCGGCGCTGCTGGTCGCAAGTTCCGCGGCGAACCAGCGGCGCGCTGCTCCACTGCGGCCGGCCGTCGCGAACAGGTCGTGCGACAGGAGGGCCGGGGCATCGAGCGGCGCCTCGGCAGCGCGCCACAGCGGTGCCGACGGATTGATGCGGCTGAGCCGCTCGACAAGAGCGTCGGCCCCAGCCGGCTCGGCGAGGTCGGTCTTGGTCAGGACGAGGCGATCGGCGACGGCGATCTGCTTGGTGCATTCGACCTGGCGTGCGAGTTGATCCAGTCCGTTCACCGCATCCACCGTGGTGATGACGTTGCCCAGGCGAAAGTGGTGGCGCAGCACGGGATCGGCCCGCACCGTCGACAGGATAGGGAACGGATCGGCGAGCCCCGTGCTCTCGACCACCAGCCGGCGGAAGCGCGGCACAGTCCCGCGCTCGCGCTTGGAATGGAGATCGCGCATCGCCGACGACAGCTCGCCGCGGATGGTGCAGCACAGGCAGCCCGACTGCAGCAGCACCATGGTGTCGTCGATGCGCTCCAGCAGGTGATGGTCGAGCCCGACCTCGCCGAACTCGTTGATCAGCACCGCGGTGTCGGCCAGTGCGGGATCGGCGAGCAGGCGCTGCAGCAGCGTGGTCTTGCCCGAACCCAGGAAGCCCGTGATCAGGTTGACCGGCGTGAAGATGGGTTCAGCCATCGAGCGCCTCGACAAATCGCCTCACCCTGAGGAGCGGCCGCAGGCCGCGTCTCGAAGGGTGGGCAACCTGCCTTGCTGTTGCCCACCCTTCGAGACGCCAATCGCGCATGTGAATGCGCGTAGCTGCGCGTGGCTCCTCAAGGTGAGGTCGACGCGGAAGGTCAGCCATGAAGACTTCCCCCCTCCAGCCGGATGATGAGATCGGGGTCGAGCGGATCGCACGGTCGGCCCAAAAGCTTCTCGGCGGCGGCCCACAGATGGCCGAGATCCTCGACCAGCTCGGTCTTGCCGGTCGCCGTCGACAGGACGAACGAACTCGCCTGCCAGTCGCTGAGCGTCAGGCCGTAGTAAGCCAGCACGCGGCTGGCGCAGGCGATGCGATGCGCCCGCTCGCGGCGCCGCTGCAGGGGATCGACGTTGCGCGTGAAGACGCCGGGGCGCGCGGCGGCATCGGTCCAGTGACCGCTGCCGCCGAGGATGCCGCAGAGGGAGCACATCTAATCCCCCGTCATCCCGAGCGGAGCGCCGCAGTGCGCAGTCGAGGGACCTTTTCTTGTGCAGGCATTGCATGAGGAGGTCCCTCCGCTCCGCGCTTCGCGCTCCGGTCGGGATGACGGTGGGGGCGCATCTCACTTTTTCCTCGGCGACCGCCGCGCAAAGTCGTCGGCCATCTCGTTCATGGTCACGAACCGCACGCCGGGATGGCCGATCATGTGGTGGTAGAGCCGTTCCAGCATCATCAGCACGTGCGGCCGGCCCGACACATCGGGATGGATGGTCATGGGGAACACCGCGTAGTCGTACTCGCGATAGACCCAGTCGAACTGGTCGCGCCACATCTCCTCGATGTCGCGCGGATTGACGAAGCCGTGGCTGTTGGGCGCCTTCTTGATGAACATCATCGGCGGCAGGTCGTCGAGATACCAGCTCGCCGGGATCTCGATCAGGTCGGTCTCCTGGCCGCGCCTCAGGGGCACCATCCAGTCCCGCGGTTTCCTGGCGTAGTCGATCTTGGTCCAGCTGTCGCCCACCCGCACATAGTAGGGCTGATGGTCGTTGTGCATCAGCGAATGGTCGTACTTGATGCCGCGCTCCAGCAGCAGCTCGTTGGTGACCGGCGAGAACTCCCACCATGGCGCCACGTAACCGGTTGGCCGCTCGCCTGACAGTTTGGTTACAAGATCGATGCACTTGTCGAGAATCTCCGTCTCCTGCTCGCGCGTCATCGCGATCGGGTTCTCGTGGCTGTAGCCATGGATGCCGATCTCGTGGCCGGCGTCGGCCACGGCCTTCATCTCCTTGGGAAAGGTTTCTATGGAATGACCCGGGATGAACCAGGTGGTCTTGATGCCCAGCCGCTCGAACAGCTTCAGCAGGCGGGGACTGCCGACTTCGCCGGCGAACAGACCGCGCGAAATGTCGTCCGGCGAATCCTCACCGCCGTAGCTTCCCAGCCAGCCGGCAACGGCATCAACGTCGATGCCGAAACCACACAGGATCTCCTTGGCCATCGCCCGATACTCCCTTCTGGTTCAGTAGGGACGGTGGAGCAAAAAGCGTTCCGCGAGCAGCCTGCAACATTGCAGGGCTGCTACACGTCAGGATTGCTGTCGCAGCCCCTCAAGATAGGCCCGAGCGCGAACCTTGCCTTGGTGGCTCGCCCAGCCGAGCGGCGTGCTGCTCCACAGCTTGTCTGCAATATCGGTGCGGGCACCGCGCGCGACCAGAAGTTCCAACAGCTCGAGATTGTCGTCGATCGCCGCCTGGTGCAGCGCGGTACTGTGGCCATGGACCGGCAGGAAGGCATTGACGTCGGCACCGGCCTCGAGCGCCAGGCGCGCGGCTTCAGTCCGGCCATTGATGACCGCCATGCCGAACGCGTTCTGGATGTCCGCGGCCGACGCCTCGCGCAGCAATTCCCCCAGCCGATTGGTCTGGCCAAGGGCGGCGGCAATCGGCGCCGTCATGGGATGGCCGCCCCGCAATAACGCCTGGATCGGTGCCAGCTCACGATGCGCCAGCGTCACGTCGATGGCACCGGGTGTCGGCGTCGCTCCCGCTTTCATCAGGCACTTCAGCAGCGGGATCTGCAGGCCCTGCTCGCGCGCCGGCAAACTGGTCATCACCAGCTCGAGGGCATAGTCGAGATCGGCCTTGTCGACGCCGCGGGCGATCATCGTCTCGGCGACCTCGACGATGTTGTCCGGCATGCGCCTCATCAGCGTCGGATTGTTGGCGATGAACCAGAACAGCTGGGATCGCGGAAGTACTGCGATCGGCCGGCCTCGCGATGGCAGTCGGGCTCCAGGATCCGCTCGCTGAGCAGGCGCGGCTCGTCGTCGAGCAGGCGCGCCAGTGCCGTGACATCGCCGCGCTGCAGCGCCGTCACGGCGGCGCGGAACGAGCGGTCGCGGATCACCGGCCGGCCGAGCAGCTCGCGTCGGAGGCGCACGCCTGCCACAGCGGTGTGCCGGTCTTCGGCCCGCCGTCGTCAATCGGCTGGCCTTCGACAATAAGGCGCCGGACAGCCGCCAGGTCGCCTGCCCGCGCGGCCGCAGCAAGCGGCGGAAGGGACGCGTCCTCGCCGCCGCGCGCAGCATCGACGCGCCGCATCAGCTCGGCCCAGCTGTTGGCGCCATAGTCGGCGGCAACCTTGCGCTGCGCCTCGGCAAGTCCCAGCGACTTGTCGCGGGCCAGCCGCTTGGCCTGTTTGCGCAGATGTTCCTTGGAGGGGCGAGCGGGCAGCTCGCGTGTGCTTTCAGCACCGGACATGATTCTCCCTTTCCTCAAGGGCCCGGTGTCCGCCGGCGGGCAGGAAAGGTCGAATGACCACAGACGAAATCAGAAGGTGGGCTGAGCCCTCTCCGCGGACGGGTGGCCGCCTTGCCGGCCGATTTCCGAAACTACGAAGCCGAGGCCTGCGGCGCAAGGGCGCCGCCGCCCGCCATTGCCGGCGCGCGATGCGGGTTGCGGCCGGCGGCATCCCACATCAGGCGCGGGTCGAACGTCTCGGCGGCGAAGATGGTGATGAAGACCACGGCGCAGAAGGCAAGCGCGCCGACGCCCGGCTCGATGGTGACGGCGCGACCGAACTGCACCAGCGCGCCCAGGAGCGATTCCATGAAGATGTCGACCATCGACCAGCGGCCGATCCAGGCGACGATATGATAGAGCACCGTGCGCTCGCGTATCAGGATGGAGGCACCCGCTCCGGGACGCCCGAGCTGCGTTGCCGTCAGCATGCTGCCCAGCCCCAGGAGCTTGAAGAGCGGCACCATGATGCTGGCGAAGAACACCAGGGCGGCCAGGGGATACATGCCCGAATCGAGCAGTTCCTCGACGCCGCCCAGGATGGTGCTGGGCTGGCCGGCGCCGAGCTGCATCACGGTCAGCACCGGATAGACGTTGGCCGGGATGTAGAGGACGATGGCCGCCAGCACCAGGGCCCAGGTGCGAGACACGCTGTTGGGCTTGCGCTCATGCACCCGCGAGCCGCAGCGCGGGCAGTGGCCGTCGGTCTCCGCCGGCACGCAGACGAGACCGCAGCCTTCGCAGCCCATGGCGCCCGGTTGCCAGGCAAGCGGCGGACCGACAGGCATGGCAGCGTGCGTCTGGCCGCGCCGCTCGATCTCCTCCCACACGGCGTGCGGATCGAACGCGACCTCGGCCCACACCCAGACGACGGTGAGCAGGCCCAGCGCATAGACGGCGGGACCGAGCTCGATGGTCACCAGGTCGCCTAGCTTGGTGTAGGCCACGAACACGCCCAGCAACAGCACTTCCGGCATGCACCAGGTGTTGAGCCGCCGTGACAGAAGGAACACGTCGCGGATCCGGGGCGGCATGTATTTCATCTTCAGCCCGATCAGCACGTAGAGCATGGCGAAGAACTTGCCCATCGGCGCATAGGCGGTCGTGAAGGCGACTGCGATGGCGAGAGGCCACAGGCCGCGCGCGACCAGCTCCAGCGGGCCGGAATCCAGCGTGGTCTCGCGCACGATGCCGGCCGTCGACACCTTCATCAGCATGCCGAGCCAGACGACGGTGAACAGCACCATGGCGGCGAAGGTGAGCGCCAGATGCCGGTTCAGCGGATTGACCCGCGTCACCCGCAAGAGCGTGCCGCAGCGCGTGCAGTTGCTGCGCAGTCCTGGTTCCATCGCCGGCACGACCTGGAACAGGCCGCAGCCCGGGCATTCGCGGAATTGGGGTTTTGTCTTCGGAGCGCGGACCTCCAGATCCGCATCAAGATCATGAGCGGACCTGGAGGTCCGCGCTCCGGAAAACAGGCTCACTGCAGCAGCGCCGCGATGCCGTCGGCCAGGTCGCCGACGGCGTCGCTGATCGCCGCGACCAGCCCAGGCGTGTCCTGGGTGGCGAGCGGCTTGGCGATGGTGAAGGTGCGCGCCGCCGTCCGCCGCGGCCGGTTGAACTCGGCGGCGACCTGGGCGACCAGGATCAGCGAGCCCGCCCTGTCGGCGTCGAGCCGCTGGATGTTGACGCCCAGGATGCAGTTGTGGTCGACGTTGATGGCACCGCTTTCGCTGTACACCGAGCTGTTGGGCAGGCGTTGCGACAGCTCGACCACCAGCACGCGGCCGATCAGGCCGGCCAGCGGCTCGCCCCACCAGTCATTGGCCCGGATGTCGAGCTTGTAGCTCTCGGACGAGCGCACGATCTCGCGGCGGTCGAGGTAGCTCGCCAGCCCGATATCCTTCAGCAGGATGACCTTCGGGCCGCGCGGCAAGGTCGGACCGTTGCGCGGCACGATGGTGTAGTAGTTGGGTTCGGGCGAGGCACCGCAGGCCGCGGCAACGAGCGGCAGACCGAGGGCGAAGCAGCGGCGGCCGAGAGAGAGGTCGTTCATTCCCTGCCCGTATTGGTGCGGCCCTTGATGAGGGCCTCGGGATGGCGTGACAAGAGATCGCTGAGCGCGCGGATCGAGCGCGCCGTGTCGGTGAGCTGCGGCAGCAGGCGGTCGAGATCGCGGCGGAAGCGCGAATCGTCGCCGTAGCCCGCATTGAACGAGCCGAACAGGCGGTTGGCCTTGGTGATCGACTCCTGGAGCTGCTGGGCGATCGCCGGGAGGCGCTTCAGCGCCGGTGTGCCTTCGACGTCAAGCTTCCTGGCGATGTCCTGGACGTCGACCATCGCCGCTTCGAGGGCAGCGAGTGTGCGCTTCATCTGCGCGCCGTTGATCGTGGTGTCGAGCCCGTCTGCGGCGCTGGTAATGCTCTTGCCGATCTTGTCGAAGTCGATGCGGTTGATCTTCGATAACAGCTCGGCGGCGGAACGCGTAATGGCATCGAAGCCGCCGACCTCCGAGGTCGGGATGACGTAGACGTTGCCTTCCTTCTCCAGCTTGGCGGGCAGCGCGTCCGCGATGCGTTCGAGGGCGACGACCTTCTGGCCGGTGATCAGGCTCGTCGACTGCAGCGTGGCGCGCATGCCGCGCTTGATCATCTCCTCGGCGAGCTGCTCGGCATCCGTTTTCTCGGCCGACGCTATGTCTTTGACGCGACCGGCTTCGACGCGGTAATGGACCGGCACGACGACGCGGTCGAGCTTCGGATCGAAGACTAGGTCGACATCCGTGACCTCGCCCACCTTGAGACCGTGCAGCGTGACATCGGCGCCAGGCGCGAGGCCCGCGACCGAGCCCGGGAAATACGACACCAGGCGGATCTGCCGGCCAAACCCCGCCGACCTTGCGTCCTCGAAGTTGCGATAGAGCGGGAACTCCTGGTTGGCGGTGGCGGCGGGCTGCTTGGTGTCGTCCGGCGTCTCAAAGGCGATGCCGCCCAGCAGCAGGGCGCGCAGCGATTCCATGCGGAGCTGGACGCCGTCGGCGGCGAGCTTCACCGATATGCCGGATGCATTCCAGAACAGCGTGTCCGCATGCACGTACCGGTCATAGGGCGCGCGCACGAAGGCATGGATGGTGACCCTGCTGGCAAGGTCGCCGATATCCCAGCCGAGCACGGTGCCGACCTCGATGTCGCGGAAGAAGATCGGCGAGCCGAGGCTGATCGAGCCCAGCCGCTTGCTGTCGAGCCTGTAGGTCGTGCCCTTGGTCCAGGCCTGCAGCACCGGCGGATCCTGCTCGCCGATGAAGTCGCGCTTGGCGTCGCCGGGCTCGGCCGACGGCCGCATGCCGATATAGGAGCCCGAGATCAGGGTCTCCAGGCCGGTGATGTTGCCGGCGAACAGCTCGGGCTTGACCACCCAGAAGATCGTCTTGTCGGTGAGCAGCGGCTCGGCCTCGCGCACCGTCTCGATCGACACGATCACCTTGGTGAGGTCGGGCGACACGGTGATGCCCTTCACCGTGCCCATCACCACGTTCTTGTACTTGAGCTGCGACTGGCCGGCAGTGAGGCCGGCGGCGCTGTCGAAGGCGATGGTGATGGTCGGCCCCCTCTTGGACCAGGTGTCCCAGGCGAGCCAGATCGCGATCAGGCCAGTGAGCAGCGGCACGATCCAGATCAGCGGAATACGGCGCCGCCGGCGCACGCCCGCTGTCGGCAGCTCTACGCGCCCTCCCGTGTCGGTCATCGTACTCTCAACCTGCTCCCCCAAGCGGCAAGGTAGCTCAAATTATCCCGGCTGCCACCCGCCGTCGGGGCGTCGGCAGACTGCAGATTCATCGCTCCCGGTCGTCGATGTCGCGCGCCAGCACCTCGCGCTTGCCGACATGGTTGGCCGGGCTGACCACGCCCTCGCGCTCCATGCGCTCGACGATGCGGGCGGCGCGGTTGTAGCCGATCTGCAGGTAGCGCTGGATGAAGCTGGTGCTGCACTTGCGCTCGCGCGCCACGAGCGCGAGCGCCTGGTCGTAGAGCTGGTCGCTCTCGCCTTCCTCGCCGCCCTCGCCCGGCAGGCCGAGCCCGCCTTCCTCGGCGTCGGGATCGTTGGTGACCGACTCGATATAGGACGGCACGCCTTGAGCGCGGAGATGGCGCACCAGCTCCTCGACCTCGGTGTCGGAGACGAACGGGCCGTGCACGCGCGCGATCTTGCCGCCACCCGCCATGTAGAGCATGTCGCCCTGGCCCAGGAGCTGCTCGCCGCCCTGCTCGCCCAGGATGGTGCGGCTGTCGATCTTGGACGTGACCTGGAAGGAGATGCGGGTCGGGAAGTTGGCCTTGATAGTGCCGGTGATGACGTCGACCGACGGCCGCTGCGTGGCCATGACGACGTGGATGCCGGCGGCGCGCGCCATCTGCGCCAGGCGCTGGACGGCCGCCTCGATCTCCTTGCCGGCGACCAGCATCAGGTCGGCCATCTCGTCGATGATGACCACGATGAAGGGCAGCGGCGTGAGGTCGATCTCCGCTTCCTCGAACACCGGCCGGCGCGTCTCGGGATCGATGCCGGTCTGGACCTGACGGGTCAGCGCCTGGCCCTTGCGCCTGGCGTCGCCCAGCCGCTCGTTGTAACCCGCGATGTTGCGCACGCCCAAGGCGCTCATGGCGCGATAGCGGTCCTCCATCTCGCGCACCACCCACTTCAGCGCCACGATCGCCTTGCGCGGCTCGGTGACGACGGGTGTCAGCAGATGCGGGATGTCCTGGTAGACGCTGAGCTCCAGCATCTTGGGATCGATCATGATGAAGCGGCAGCGATCCGGCGGCAGCCTGTAGAGCAGCGACAGGATCATGGTGTTGACCGCCACCGACTTGCCCGAGCCGGTGGTGCCGCCGATCAGCAGATGCGGCATGCGGGCGAGGTCGGCGATCACCGGATCGCCGCCGATGTCCTTGCCCAGCGCCAAGGGCAGGCCGAGCCGGTTGTCCTCGTAGTGGCGGGTCGACAGGAGCTCGCGCAGGAACACCGTCTCGCGCCGCGCATTGGGCAGTTCGATGCCGATCACGTTGCGGCCCGGCACGGTGGCGACGCGCGCCGATACAGCACTCATCGAGCGGGCGATGTCGTCGGCGAGCCCGATGACACGGCTCGACTTGGTGCCGGGCGCGGGCTCGAGCTCGTAGAGCGTGACCACCGGCCCCGGCCGCACCTTAACGATCTGGCCCTTTACGCCGAAATCGTCGAGCACGGTCTCGAGCAGGCGGGCGTTCTGCTCCAGCGCCTCCTCGTCGATCTTGGTCTCGGTGGTGACGCGCGAGGGCAGCGACAGGATGTCGAGCGGCGGCAGCTTGTATTCGCCGGTCGCGAGATCGAGCTCGCGCTGGCCGGCCTTGGCGGCGCGCTTGCCCTGAGCCGCGACCGACTTGCGCGGCACGATGGTGACGCCGCTCGCGGCGGCGGGAGGCGGCTGGTCGCCAGCAAGCGCGTCGGGCGTGAAGGGATTGTCGTCGTCGGCCTCGGCCTCCGGCTGCGCCGCCGCTTGCGGCTCAGGTATGGGCGCGGCCGGCAGCGGCGCGGTCGACTCCACGCGCTCGGCCGCCGGTGCGGCGGGCCGCAGGCGGCCCAGGATCGGCTCGATGCGCAGGCCGGTCACGCGGTCGAACAGAGTGCGCTCCTGCACCGATTCTGCCGCCGTCTGCGGTGGATGCAGCGGCTGATGCCCCGCCGGCATTTCCGGGATCTCGTCGGCCGGCCGTTCGATCGGCGCGTAGGGCGCGTCGACCATCAGCGAATCGCGCGCCGGCAAGGGAGCGCCCTCTTCGGGGATCTGCTCGAAGCGGGGCGGGAAATGCGCCGGGTCGTACTGGCTGGCGTCGATCTCACCCGGGGTCTCGGCATAGCCGATCGGCGGTGCCGGCATGTCGGGCTCCTCGTCGAGCGACTGCGGCTTGCCGCGCCACAGGCCGATTGCCGCCCGCACCAGCCACACGCCGCCCAGGAAGGGCGCGCGCAGGATGCGGAAGATCAGCGGCAGGTCGGTGCGGTTCATGCCGAGCGCCGGCGCCATGGCGATGAAGGCGAGCGCCGCACAGGCCGGCTCGATCAGGGCGAGGCTGCCGCCGCTCGAATGGGTCAGCACCAGCTCGCGGAAGCGGCCGACCAGGGCCAGGCCGACCAGCCCGCCCGGTCCGGCGTGGGTGGCGGCGGCACCGACATCGCCCAAGCCGACGCAGGCCACGCTCATCATCAGCAGCGCCAGCAGCAGCAGCGAGAGGCGCAGGCCGAAGAAGCCGAGATGATGGGTGCGCACCATGCGCACGCCCCAGGTGATCAGCGCCACCGGCACCAAGACGATGGCCAGCCCGAACGTCTGCAGCAGCAAGTCGGAGACGTAGGCGCCGGGCCCGCCCATGGTGTTGTGCGGCGCGCGGCCCGTCGCGTGATTGAGCGACGGATCGCCCGGGCTGTAGGTGAACAGCGCCAGCAGCACCATCACGCCCAGGCCCGCCACGGCGACACCGACCAGCTCCATCATGCGCCGCCGCAGGAAGTCACGCCCGCCTTCCGGCAGGATCGCCGTCTTGCGGGGAGCGACGGAGGCGGCGCCGATGATGGCCATGGCCGCCCCTAGAGCACCGAAGCGAGGCGCGTCATGGCCTCGCGGGTTGTCTTCTCGTCATGCACCAGGGCGACGCGGATGTAGCGTTCGGCGGTGTTGATGCCGGCCGTCTCGCGGCAGACATAGGCACCGGGCAGCACCTTCACGTGCGCCTCGCCCCACAGCTTGCGCGTCGCCTGCTCGCCGTCGCCGACGTCGAGCCACAGGAAGAAGCCGCCGCCCGGCGTGTAGTAGCCGAAACGATTGTGCAGGATCTGCTCGGCGACTCTAAAGTTTCGGCGGTACCAGTCCCGCGTCTCGATGGGATGCATCTCTTCGCGCCACAGCGCCGCCGACGCCTTCTGGACGGCAAAGGGGATCTGCGGGCCGCCATAGGTGCGCCAGCGCAGCGTCATCGCCACCAGCCGGGGATCGCCCGCCATGAAACCCGAGCGCAGGCCGGCGGCGTTGGAGCGCTTGGAGAGCGAGTGGAAGACCGCGAGGTTGCGGAACGGATCCTTACCCTCGGTCGTGTCCATCGCCAGCGCCGCCTCGAGCGCGCCGGGCGGCGGCTCGCGGGTGTAGATCTCGGCGTAGCATTCATCGACGGCCAGCACGGCGTCGTGCTCGCGGCACTTGGCCAGAAGCTTCTGCAGGTAGTCGGTGCTGGCGACGGCGCCCTGCGGGTTGGCGGGCGAGCAGAGATAGGCCACCGACATCCGCTTCCAGGGCGCCTCGTCGAGGCTAAGGAAGTCAGGCAGGAATCCCGTCTCGGCATTGGCGTTGACCAGCAGCGGCTCGGCGCCCGACAGCACGGCACCGCCGAGATAGGCCTGATAGAACGGGTTGGGCAGCGCCACGATCGGCTTGGCACCCGCCTTCTGCTGCGGCGTCGCCACCGTGGAGATGATGTAGACGCCTTCCTTGCTGCCCGCCGTCGGGATGACGTGCTGCGCCGGATCGAGCAGGCCCGCCGGGAGGCGGTAGCGCCGGTTCAGCCATTCGACGATGGCGAGGTTGAGATCGGGAATGCCCTGGTTGGGTGGATAGCGATTCCAACCGTCGATCTCGTCATTGACGATCTGGCGGGCGAAGGCGGGCATGGCGCCCTGCGGCTCGCCGACCGACATGTTGATCATCGACAGGTGCGCCGGCGGCGCGATCGGAGCGATGAGTGCGTTCAACCGCGCGAACGGAAAATCTGTCAGCGTCTCCGTGAGGCGCGGATTGAACATCGAAACCCATCCACTGGGCCCGCAGGGGCCGGAGCAAGCCTATGATGCCGACGGGAGGGGACCCGGCCGGATAAAGTATTGCCGTATTGTATGAAACAAATTAGCCAATAACAACAAGGGAATAGCCCGCATTCTTCATACGAGAGAAGGGTTATGGCTCTGTCCCGACAGAGCGCTTGTGGTTCAGGACGAGAGCGCCCCCGACCTCCCGCACCGCCGCAGCGGCCTGCGCCCGGCTGAGGTGGATCGGATCAACGATGCATAGAGCGACGGACGTCGAATCCTACCGACAACCCCAGTGCTTGTCAATAACTATGGTTTGTGACGGGCACCGTCGCTCGGCGATGCCCGCGTTTCGATTCGGCGACTTTTTGTGCTCCAGAAGGGGGTACCTATCGCGGGCCGACGTCGCCGTCATACCAAGGCTTGTGCAGCCCAACCCGACTGCTGGCAGTGCTGTCAGCGGTTCAGCAGCGACCGTCTGGCCAGGCTCGACGTGCCATCGCGCGCGGCGATGAAGCCAAGTCCTTGTGACCTCGCCCTACAATGACCTACTGCACCCGCTCGCCATGCAGGGCGGTGTCCAGACCCTCGGTCTCCTCGTCACGGGTCGCCCTGAGCCCGACCATGGCGTCGACGATCTTGAGGATGATCCAGGTGGCGACGCCGCAGAACACGGTGACGGCGACCACGCCATAGAGCTGGGTCAGGACCTGGCCGCCATTGCCGTCGACCAGGCCGACCGGCTGGCCCTTGTTGACGTCGTTGATCAGCCTGGTGGCGAACACGCCGGCCAGGATCGTGCCCAGGATGCCGCCGACGCCATGCACGCCGAAGACGTCGAGCGAATCGTCGTATCCGAGCTGGGTCTTGAGCACGACCGATGCCCAGTAGCAGACGAGGCCGGCGGCAACGCCGATCACCATCGCCGCCCACGGCTCGACATAGCCCGCCGCCGGCGTGATGGTGCCGAGGCCGGCAATGGCGCCCGTGAGGATGCCCAGCACCGAAGGCTTGCCGCGGCTCGCCCATTCGACCGACATCCAGACCAGAGCGGCGACCGCGGCCGAGATGTGGGTGTTGAGCATGGCGCTGCCCGCGAGCTCGCCCGACGACAAGGCCGAGCCGGCATTGAAGCCGAACCAGCCGACCCACAGCAGCGAGGCGCCGATCAGGGTGAGCACCAGATTGTGCGGCGCCATGTATTCGACGCCGTAGCCCTGGCGCTTGCCGATCACCAGGGCGCAGACTAGGCCCGCCATGCCGGCGTTGAGATGGACCACGAGGCCGCCCGCGAAATCGAGCACGCCCGCCGCGCCCAGGAAGCCGCCGCCCCACACCCAGTGCGCCACCGGCACGTAGACGAACAGGAGCCACAGCGCCATGAACCACATCATGGCCGAGAACTTCATGCGCTCCGCGAAGGCGCCGGCGATGATGGCCGGCGTGATGATGGCGAAGGTCGCCTGGTACATCAGGAAGACATTCTCCGGCACGGTCCTGGCGAGCTCATGCACGCTGCCCTGCAAGCCCGCACCGAAGGCGCGCGACAGCGAGCCGATCACGGCGTTGAGGTCGCCGCCGTTGGTGAAGGCGAGCGAATAGCCGACGATGAACCACAGCACCGTCACCAGGGCGGCGACGGCGAAGGCCTGGACCGCGGTGGCAAGCACGTTCTTCTTGCGCACCATGCCGCAGTAGAACAGCGCCAGCCCCGGGATGTTCATCATCAGGACCAGACAGGTGGCGACCAACAGCCAGGCCGTGTCGCCGGTATCGATGGTGGGCTTGTCGGCGGCCAGGGCCGCGCTCGCGAACATCAAGCCGAACGTCAACGCGCACGCCAAAGGCGCGCCGAAGCGCAGTGCCGTCCTGATCATTTTATCTCCCGTGTCGTCTTCGTCTTGTCTTGCTTGTCGATCTTGGTTTTCTTGAACTTGATCCCGATTAAAGCGCGTTCGATCCCGTCTCGCCCGTGCGGATGCGCAGGGCCTGTTCGACCGGCGTGATGAAGATCTTGCCGTCGCCGATCTTGCCGGTGTGCGCGGCCTTCTGGATCGCCTCGATGGCGCGCTCGACCTGGGTGTCGTCGACCACGATCTCGATCTTCACCTTGGGCAGGAAGCTCACGAGATATTCGGCGCCGCGATAGATCTCGGTCTGGCCCTTCTGGCGGCCGAAGCCCTTCACTTCGCTCACTGTCAGGCCCGAGACGCCGACACCGGTCAGGGCGTCACGCACCTCGTCGAGCTTGAACGGCTTGATGATGGCGGACACCAGCTTCATGACCTCTCCTCCTGCCTGCGGGCTTGTGCACACAGACTGGCGTCTGGCGGAGAAGACGTCAAACGTGGCGGCAAAAAAGTGGCCCGGCGAGAGGCTCGCCGGGCCCTGAGGAGCCGCCGCGACACGGATGCGGCGGGAGGAGGAACTTCGGTCGCCACTCAGACTCCTCTCCCCCTTGGGCCCCCCTTGGGGGAGAGGAACATGAGGGGAGAGGAATATGACGTGGAGCGCGCGAATCGATTTGCTCAGTGCACCGTCTCCCCGTGCAGGTTGATGTCGAGGCCCTCGATCTCCTCTTCGGCCGTGACGCGCAGGCCGATCAGGGCATCGACGATCTTGAGGATGATGAAGGTGGCGATGGCGCACCAAGCGATGACGACCAGGGCGCCCCACAGCTGGGTCAGGACCTGGCCGGCATTGCCGTCGATCAGGCCCTTCTTGCCCTCGCCGCCGATCGCCTCGATGGCGAACACGCCGGTCAGGATGGCGCCGGCGAAGCCGCCGATGCCGTGCACGCCGAAGGCGTCGAGCGAATCGTCGTAGCCCATCGCCTTCTTGAGCGCGGTGGCGCCCCAGAAGCAGACCAGGCCGGCGACGATGCCGATCACCAGCGAGCCCATCGGATTGACGTAACCCGAGGCCGGGGTGATGGCGACCAGGCCGGCGACGGCGCCCGAGATGATGCCGAGCACCGAAGGCTTGCCGCGCGTCGCCCACTCGGCGAACATCCAGGCGAGAGCGGCGGCGGCCGTCGCGAACTGGGTGACGGCCATCGCCATGCCGGCATTGGCGCTGGCGCCGACCGCCGAGCCGGCATTGAAGCCGAACCAGCCGACCCACAGCAGCGAGGCGCCGATCACCGCGTAGACCAGGTTGAACGGCGCCAGGTTGTCGGTGCCGAAGCCCTTGCGCTTGCCGATCACCAGGGCGCAGACGAGGCCCGCAACGCCGGCGTTGATGTGCACCACCGTGCCGCCCGCGAAGTCGAGCACGCCCCACGAGCCGAGGAAGCCGCCGCCCCACACCCAATGGGCGATCGGCGCGTAGACGATCAGCGACCACAGCGCCATGAACCACATCATGGCCGAGAACTTCATGCGCTCGGCGAAGGCGCCGGCGATCAGCGCCGGGGTGATGATGGCGAAGGTGAGCTGGAAGCAGAGGAACACCGATTCGGGGATGGTCTTGGCGAGCTCATGGACGCCGTCGAGCGTCAGCCCGCGCAGGAAGACACGGCCGAGGCCACCGACGATCGAGCTGCCCTCGCTGAAGGCGAGGCTGTAGCCCACGATCAGCCACAGCACGCTGATCAGACAGGTCACGGCGAAGCTCTGCATGACCGTCGCCAGCACGTTCTTCTTGCGCACCATGCCGCCGTAGAAAAGCGCCAGGCCCGGGATGGTCATCATCAGCACCAGCGCCGTCGACGTCAGCATCCAGGCGGTGTCGCCGGTATCGAGCTTGGGCTTGTCGTCCTGCGCCAGCGCAAGGGCCGGCAGGAGCAGCATGCCGGCCGCCCCAAGGCCGGCGAGCAGCGGGTTGAGCTTGAACTTCATCGTACTTCCCTCGGATCGTTGATTGGTTGATCGATGAGCAACGGGATGCGGGATCACAGCGCCTCGGTGCCGGACTCGCCGGTGCGGATGCGGATCGCCTGCTCGATGGACGTCACGAAGATCTTGCCGTCGCCGATCTTGCCGGTGCCGGCCGCCTTGCGGATTGTCTCGACGGCACGCTCGACCAGCGCATCGTCGATCACCACCTCGATCTTGACCTTGGGCAGGAAGCTCACGGCGTATTCGGCGCCGCGATAGATCTCGGTTTGCCCCTTCTGGCGGCCGAAGCCCTTCACTTCGCTGACCGTCAGGCCCTGGATGCCGAGCGACGTCAGCGCGTCGCGCACATCGTCCAGTTTGAACGGCTTGAAGATGGCCATGATCATTTTCATTCGGCTGTCCTCCAACAGGCGGAACATCCGCCCCCAAATTTTCAGCCCCAAGAATGCAAACGGCATGCCAACGCGCTTTTTCCTTTGCTTCAATGGGTTGGCATCCGGATTGCACAAGCTAAGGGCAGAACCAACAAGTAAGCTTTGGGGTGGTCGTGCTGCTTAATAAAAATGCCATGCTCGCCTTTGGGTTGTTCACATTCTGTACAATCGGCATAGCGGTCGCGCAGACGCCGCCGACGGCTGAAATCCGCGGGCAGGGTCAGATCCAGGGACAAGGGCAGGAACAGGCCCAGGCTCCGCAGCCGACGCCCGGCCAGGGTCCGGCAGCGACGACGCAAGCGCCACCCGAGAAGGAAACGTGGAAAGCCCCGTTCGGCGGCTCCTGGACAGCAACGTTCGCCTTTGCCACCGACTATTCCTATCGCGGCATCTCGCAGACCCAGCGCCAGATCGCGGTCCAGCCCGCCTTCACCTACGAGACGCCCACAGTCAGCGAGAACGTGGCGCTCAGCGCCTATGTCGGCGCCTGGGGTAGCAACGTCTATTTCGGCAACACCAATCCCACCATCGCCGAAGTCGACCTCATCGCCGGCCTGCGGCTGAAGGCCCTCGAGGGCAAGCTGACCGGCGACCTGGGCTACATCCGCTACAACTATCTCGGCGCCCCCTCCAACCTGTTCTACGACTTCAACGAGTTCGGCCTGGTCCTCGGCTACGATTTCGGCGTCGCCGCCATCCAGGGCGCCGTGCGCTACAGCCCCAACTTCTACGCCAACTCCGGCATTGCCTGGTACAAGTGGGGCCAGGTCACGGTGCCGATCCCGTACACCTTCAACGAGAACTTCGCCTTCAAGCTCTACGGCGCGATCGGCAACCAGTATGTCGAGCGCTTCACCAACTACGGCATCGGCAACGACAACTACTGGGACTGGCAGATCGGCTTCACCGCCACGGTCTATGGCGTCGATCTCACCATCGCCTACATCGACACCAACCTCGACGTGCCCAACTGCGCCGCCACCATGAACTGCGACGCGCGAGCCGTCTTCACCATCTCGAAGACGTTTTAGTCGTCTCGCCTTCTTTCTCTTCCTCGCTCTTCTCTCTTTTCATGCTCCTCTCCCCCTAGCGGGCCCTAGCGGGGGAGAGGAATATGAGCCATCTATGGGGCATGCAAGGCGACCGGTTCGATCTCGCCGTCGTGGGCGCCGGCCTGAGCGGCAGCCTGTTGGCGCTCGCCGCTGGAGAGGCGGGCCTCGACACGGTCCTGATCGATCGGGTACCGCTGAAGTCGCTCACCGACGCGGGCTTCGACGGACGGACCACCGCCATCGCCTACACCAGCCAGCGCCTGTTCTCGGCGCTGGGCGTCTGGCCGGAGCTGGCCGACCAGGCCGAGCCCATCCTGGATATCCGCATTTCCGATGCGGGCCACGATGGCCGACCGAGTCCGATGTTCCTCCACTTCGACCATCGCGAGGCCGCCAACGAGGACGAGCCGGCGGCGCCGATGGGCTGGATCGTCGA
Organism: Rhodospirillales bacterium; assembly: GCA_009377525.1. GTDB lineage: Bacteria > Pseudomonadota > Alphaproteobacteria > Reyranellales > Reyranellaceae > Reyranella. The sequence continues at coordinate 41,846 of WHTW01000028.1, read as the reverse complement.
AAACCGCTTCTTGCGTGCGGCCCTGCTGCGCCGGCTGGCGGCCTGCCCGCATGTCGAACTGGTGGCGCCGGACGAGGTTACGGAGACCAGGCGCGATCCCGACCGCGCCGAGCTTGTGCTGAAGAGCGGCCGGCGGCTGGCGACGCGGCTGGTCGCGTCGGCCGAGGGTCGCTTCGGCACCATGCGCGAGGATGCCGGCATCGGCGCCCGCGCCTGGTCGTACGACCAGGTCGCGATCGTCCTGGTGGCGCGCCACGAGCGGCCGCATCGCGGCGTCGCCCAGGAGAAGTTTTTGCCCGGCGGTCCCTTCGCCATCCTGCCGATGCGCGATGGCGAGAACGGCGAGCATCGTTCGTCGATCGTGTGGAGCGAGCGCGCCGACCTGGCGAAGCGCCTGCTCGCACTCGACGCGCCGCGCTTCCAGGCCGAGTTCGCCCGCCGTTTCGGCGACTATCTCGGCCACGTCGAACCCGTGGGGCCGCGCTGGTGGCATCCGCTCGGCCTGGTCCACGCCGAGCGCTACATCGACACGCGCCTGGTGCTGGTGGGCGATGCCGCGCACGGCATCCATCCCATCGCCGGCCAGGGCTATAATCTCGGCGTGCGCGACATCGCGGCCCTGGTCGAGGTGCTCATAGACAGCAAGCGGCTCGGCCTCGATGTCGGCGCCGGCGACACGCTCGAGCGCTATGCGCAATGGCGGCGGGCCGACAACTTCGCCATGGTGGCGGCGACCGATCTCCTGAACCGGCTGTTCTCCAACGACATCAAGCCGATCCGCCTGGTCCGCGACGTCGGCCTCGCCGCCGTCAACCGCGTGCCGCCGCTGCGCCGCTTCTTCGTCCGCCACGCCATGGGCCTGGTCGGCGACCTGCCCAAGCTGATCAGGGGCGAACGACCCTAGCGATCATGCAGGTGCTGGCGACCCCGCGTCTGCGGCTCCGGGCGCGCACGCTCGATGATCTCGACGCCATCCTGGCGATGGACGCCGACGCCGACGTGCGCCGCTTCATGGGCGGTCCGCCGCATGCCAATGCCCATCGCGCCGAGGTCCGCGCCAACATCATCGACGGGCGGCCATCCCTTCGGCGCTGGGTGATCGAATGGCGCGACCGCCCGGGCTTTCTCGGTCAATGCGGCCTCAGCCTCTGTCATCTGCCGGGCTGCACCGCGCTCACCTGGCGCCTGGGACGGGCCCATTGGGGCCGCGGCATCGCCAGCGAAGCCGTCGGCGCCCTGCTGCGCCATGCGCGCGAAGACCTTGGGCTGCGCTCCTTCGTTGCCTTCATCCATGCCGACAATCAGGCTTCCCAGCGCGTCGCCGACAAGGTCGGCCTGCGACCGGCGGGCGAAACCGTCCTGCACGGCTATCGCCAGCGCGTCTACCGTCTGGACTAAAGGCCTCCGCCACCCTATCTCAGGGGCCGCTTTTCCAAGGATTTTCCATGGCCCAGCCCCAAATCCCCGTGACCGTGCTGACCGGCTATCTCGGCGCCGGCAAGACCACGCTCCTCAATCGCATCCTGAGCGAGCAGCACGGCAAGAAATACGCCGTCATCGTCAACGAGTTCGGCGAGCTCGGCATCGACAACGACCTCGTGGTGAATGCCGACGAGGAAGTGTTCGAGATGAACAACGGCTGCATCTGCTGCACCGTGCGCGGCGATCTCATACGCATCATCGAAGGCCTGATGAAGCGCAAGGACAAGTTCGACGGCATCCTGGTCGAGACGACGGGGCTGGCCGATCCCGGCCCGGTCGCACAGACCTTCTTCACCGACGACGAGGTCAAGGCCAGGACGCGGCTCGACGCCATCGTCACCGTGGTCGACGCCAAGCACTTCCTCGGCCAGCTCGAGCAGGGCGACGAGGCCGAGGAGCAGGTGGCCTTCGCCGACGTGATCCTGCTCAACAAGACCGACCTTGTGAGCGAGGACGAGCTCAAGAAGGTCGAGGGCAAGATCGGCTCGATCAACCGCTACGCCCGCATCTTCAGGACGCAGAAGAGCCAGATCGAGCTTGCCGCCATCCTCGACAAGGGTGCGTTCGACCTGAAGCGCATCCTCGAGTTCGAGCCCGACTTCCTGCATCACGGTCACGATCACGACCACGAGGAAGAGGTCAAAAGCCTGTCGCTCACCGCCGACCGGCCGGTCGATCCCGACCGATTCCAGAAGTGGATGGGGGCACTCCTGCAGCTGCGCGGCCCCGACATCTTCCGCAGCAAGGGCATTTTGGCCGTCGACGGCGCGCCGCGGCGCTACGTCTATCAGGGCGTGCACATGATGATGGACTCCGACTGGGGCACGCCGTGGAAGGACGGCGAGAAACGCTCGAGCAAGCTGGTCTTCATCGGCCGCAACCTCGATGGCGAGAACCTCCAGCGCGGCTTCAACGACTGCCTGAAGTAGACGTGAAGCTCGATCTTTCAAATCCGGCCTGGCAGCAGACCCTGCCGCCGGGCCGTCCCGTTGCAGCCGACGCGCCCACCGCCGCCTGCGCCTTCAGCAAGGACGGATCGACCGTGGCCTTTGCCCTGGGCGACGGGCGCGTGCGCCTGCTGCCGGCTGACATCAACGCCGCCGAGACGCCGGCGGCCGAGCCGCTGCATGGCGGCGCGGTGCTGGCGCTGGTCGGCGATCCGGCGGGCGACGGATTCGTGAGCGGCGGCGACGACGGCCGGCTGCTGCGCATCGCCGCCGACGGGACGGCAAGCGAGATCGCCGACCAGAAGGGCAAGTGGTTCGAGCACATCGCCGCCCATCGCGCGACCGGTGCCGTCGCCGCGTCGGCGGGCAAGAGCGCCTTCGTCGTGAAGGGCGGCGAGGTGAAGGAGTTCGGCCCGCACCAGAGCACGGTGGCCGGCCTCGACTTCAGCAAGGACGGCAGCCGCATCGCCTGCGCCCACTATGGCGGCGTCACGGTGTGGAGCATCGGCCAGGTCACCCTGCCGCCGCGGCGCTTCGCCTGGCGCGGCAGCCATGTCGCGCTGAAATGGAGCACCGACGGCAAGTTCGTCGCCACCGGCACGCAGGAGAACGACATCCATGTCTGGCGCATGGCGCAGGCCACCGACATGCGGATGCAGGGCTATCCCGCCAAGGTGAAGTCGCTGTCGTGGACGGCCGATGCGCGCTTCCTCTACACCTCGGCGCAGCCGGTGTTCACGGCCTGGCCGTTCTCGGGCAAGGGCCCGGAAGGCAAGCCGCCGCTGCAGTTCGGCGAGGAAGGCGCGGGGCTGATCTCGGTCGTGGCCGCCCATCCGGCCGCGGAGTTCGTGGCCGGTGGCTACGACTCTGGTGAGCTGCAGCTCGGCGATATCAAGACCAGGCGCTCGGTGGTGCTGAAAATGGCCGACGGCTCGGCCGTCACCTGCCTCGCCTGGTCGCCCGACGGCTACAGGCTCGCGGTCGGCAACGACGCCGGCACGCTGCTGGTGCTCGATCTCAGGCGCTAGCTCTCTTCATGCTCCTCTCCCCCAAGGGTCCCCCTTGGGGGAGAGGAGCATGAGAGCAAAGAGGCTAATCCCTGCGCACCAGCAGGCGGTGCGACACGAGGCAGAGAGCGCCGGCGATCCCCATGGCCGTCGTCATGGGCGCGATAGTGCCGTCCATGGTCTGGCCGACGATGGCGCCGAAGATCGCGCCGATGCCGAACTGCATGACGCCCATCAGCGACGAGGCCGTGCCCGCCATGTGCGGATAGCGCTGCAGCGCCATCGCCATCGAGTTGGGGCCGATCAGGCTGATGGTGGCGATCTGCGGCGCGAAGCAGAGCAGGAAGGGCCACAGGCCGATCGTGCCGTAGCGCGCCTCGATGAAGCCCAGCACCAGCGCCGTCGGCCCGACGATGGCCGGCACGATCACGGCATAGCGCAGGATGCGGCTGGCGCCGAACACCGGCGCGAACCTAGCGTTCAAAAGGCTGCCCAGGGTCATGAAGATGATCATGCCGCCGAAGATCAGGCCGTAGGCGCGCGGGGCGATGCCGTACTTCTCGATGAACACGAACGGCGAGCCGCTGAGGAACGACATCAGGGCGGAGAACTGGAAGGTGCTGGTGAAGGCGTAGCCCATGAAGGCGCGGTGCCGCACCAGCTCGCCGAAGCGTTTCAGGATCGAGGACAGCACCAGCGGCTGGCGATACTCGGGCCTGAGCGTCTCGGGCAGGCGCAGCCAGGCCGCGACCAGGGCGACCACGCCGATGATGGCCAGCACCCAGAAGATCGCCCGCCAGCCCAGGAACCACAGCACCTGCCCGCCGATCAGCGGCGCCAGCATGGGCGCGATCGAGGTGCAGGCCATCATCAGCGACATGGCGCGCGCCGCCTGGTCCTTCTCGGCGAGGTCGCGCACCATGGTGCGCGCCAGCACCACGCCGCCGCAGGCCGCCAGGCCCTGCAGGAAGCGCAGCAGCACGAGGTGGCCTGCTTCGGCCGCGAAGGCGCAGCCGATGCTCGCCGCGACGTAGATCACGAGGCCGCTCAGGATGACCGGCCGGCGACCGAAGCGGTCGCCGGCCGGGCCATAGAAGATCTGGCCGACGCCGAAGGCGATCATGAAGGCCGACAGGGTGAGCTGGATGTCGCCCGCCGTGCCGCGCAGGTCGACGGCGATCACCGGCAGGGCCGGCAGGTACATGTCGATGCTGAGCGGCGTGAAGGACGACAGGAGCGCCAGGAGCACCAGCAGCAGCGGCGTGAGGGTCGGGCGGGTTGAGGGGGATGTCATTCGGGCCGGCTTCTATAGAGCACATTCCGTTCGGCTGAAATCAGCCGAACGGAATGTGCCCGGTGACACGCGGATCGGCCGCGCGCGCTTTTCCGGCGTGGTGGAACCGCAAGCGGTTCCACCACGCCGGAAAACGCTCCAGCGGACATGCTATAAGCGGACCATGTCGATGCTGCCCGAGCTCACCGAGCCGCAGATCCGCCGCTACGCGCGCCATATCGTGCTGGCGGAGATCGGCGGCGTGGGCCAGTCGCGGCTGATCGCCGCGCGTGTCCTGGTGGTCGGCGCCGGCGGGCTTGGCGCGCCCCTGCTGCAATATCTTGCCGCCGCCGGTGTGGGCACCCTGGGCGTGATCGACCACGACAATGTCGATCTCTCCAACCTGCAGCGCCAGGTCATCCATCGCACCGCGGACATCGGCACGGCCAAGGTCGAGAGCGCGCGCCGCGCGCTCGGCGAGATCAATCCCGAGGTGCGTGTCGAACCGCACGGTGAGCGACTTACCGCGGCGAATGCGGAGCGCATCATCGCCGGCTACGACATCGTGGCCGACGGCAGCGACAACTTCGCCACGCGCTACCTGCTGAACGACGCCTGCTATCGCCTGAAGAAGACGCTGGTGGCCGCCGCCATCCTGCGCTTCGACGGCCAGATCTCGACCTACAAGGCCTGGCAGGGCGCGGGGCATCCCTGCCTGCGCTGCCTGTTTCCCGAGGCGCCGTCGGAGGACGCCGTGCCGAGCTGCGCGCAGGCCGGCGTCTTGGGCGCGTTGGCCGGCACCCTGGGCGCGCTGCAGGCAACCGAAGTCGTGAAGGAGATCCTCAGCATCGGCCGATCGCTCACCGGACGACTCTTGATGTACGACGCGCTCGCCGGCTCCTTCGACGAGATGGCGATCGCCAAGCGGGCCGATTGCCCGACGTGCAGCGTTTCGGGCGGGGCGCGATGAAATCCCCCGACGGCGGGCTCTCGGTGATCGTGCGCGCGGGCGACTATGAGAGCGTGCACTACGCGCTGGCGCTGGCCGCGGCGGCGCTCGCGGTCAACAAGCCCGCGGTGCTGTTCTTCACCATGGCCGGCATTCGCGCCCTCGAAGGGCCGCCGCCTCCCCTTGCCGACTGGCCGCGCGACGCTAAAAACCGCGAGCGCGGCGTCGGCGACTTCGAGACGCTGCTGGCCGCCTGCGTCGAGCTTGGCGCGCGCTTCATCGTGTGCGAAATGGGCCTGCGCTCGCTCGGCATCGACCGCGCCGGCCTGCGCAGCGACGTTCCCTTCACGGTCGCGGGCATCGTGACCTTGCTGGAAGAAACCAAGCCCGGCATGCATCTGGTTACCCTTTAGTGTTGACCCAGAATCAACCTCATGCTGAGGAGAGCGCCCCTCGAGTACCTCGGGATAAACTACGCGCCCGTCTCGAAGCATGGACCGCAGGCACGGTGCTTGTTGCCCACCCACGCGCGGCTTTACCGCGCGCATTCGAGACGGCCCTTCGGGCCTCCTCAGGGTGAGGTCGGACGCTCAAGACCACTCCAGGAGACTTCATGACATCCGCTGCCTTCGACGTGCTGGGAATCGGCAACGCCATCGTCGACATCCTCAGTCACACCGACGATGCCTTCCTGAGCCAGCACGGCCTGATCAAGGGCAGCATGATGTTGATAGACGAGGAACGCGCCGAGACGCTCTATGCGGTGACAGGCCCCGGCGTGGAAGTCTCCGGCGGCTCGTGCGGCAACACCATGGCCGGCATCGCCTCGTTCGGCGGCACGGGCGCGTATATCGGCAAGGTGCGCAACGACCAGCTCGGCGAAGTATTCCGCCACGACCTGAAGGCGACAGGGGTGTCATTCGAGACGGCGAGCGCCACCTCTGGTCCGGCAACGGCGCGCTGCCTGATCCTGGTCACACCGGACGGACAGCGCACCATGAACACCTACCTCGGCGCCTGCACCGGCCTCGGACCCGTAGACATCGACACGAAGGTCGTGGGTGCCGCCAGGGTGACTTATGTCGAAGGCTATCTGTGGGATGCACCGGAGGCCAAGAAGGCGGTGCTGAAGGCGTTCGATGCGGCCCACCAGGCTGGCCGGCTGGTCTCGATCACCCTGTCGGACTCGTTCTGCGTCCATCGCTATCGCGAGGAATTCCGCGACCTGATCCGCAACAGGGTCGACATCCTGTTCGGCAACGAAGCGGAGATCAAAGCGCTCTACGAGGTCGAGACTTTCGAGGAAGCGATGGAGGCAACGCGCAAGGAAGCCAAGATCGCCGCGCTGACGCGCAGTGAGAAGGGCTCGATCGTGATCAAGGGCAGCGAGACCTATGCCGTCGCCGCCGCGCCCGTCGCCAAGGTGGTCGACACGACCGGCGCCGGCGATCTCTACGCCTCGGGCTTCCTGTTCGGCTACACGCACGGCAAGCCGTTGGCCGAGTGTGCGCGGCTGGGCGGCATCGCCGCCGCCGAGATCATCAGCCACATCGGCGCGCGGCCCGAGCAGGCGCTGCGCGGGCTGGTTTGACCAACCCTGCCGCCCCGACACCGGCCCGCGGCTGGCGTGAGACAGCGGCGATCTACGCGCATCCGCGCGTGGTCACCTTCCTGTTCCTGGGCTTCTCCGCCGGACTGCCCTTCCTGCTGGTCTTTTCGACGCTGTCGGCGTGGCTGAAGCGATCGGATGTCAGTCTCGCCACCATCGGGTTCGCGAGCTGGATCGGCATCACCTATTCGGTGAAATTCATCTGGTCGCCGGTGGTCGACCGCGTGCCGCTGCCGTTCCTGACACGCTGGCTCGGCCGGCGCCGCGCCTGGTTGTCGCTGGCACAGGCCGGCATCGGGCTCGGGCTGCTGGCGATGTCGTTCTGCGATCCGCGCACCGACCTGGTCTGGCTGGTGGTCTTGGCCGTCATCGTGGCGTTTTCCTCGGCCACGCAGGATATCGCCATGGATGCGTTCCGCATCGAGGCGACGGACAAGAGTCTCCAAGGCGCGACAGCCGCGACCTATCAGCTCGGCTATCGCGTCGCCGTGCTGGCCGCGAGTGCCGGCGCCCTCTACGTCGCCGCCTACAGCTCCTGGCCGGACGCCTATCAGACCATGGCGGCGCTTGCCCTGGTCGGCATCATCACGACCCTCGTGATCAGCGAGCCGCCGCGACAGGTGGAGGCGGCAACCGGGGAACAGGAAGCCAAGGTCGCCGAATTCGCCAACCGCCGTGCTCATCTCAGTCCCATGATGCGCGACGCCCTGGTCTGGGCCTACGGCGCGATCGTCTGCCCGTTCGTCGATTTCTTCGTGCGCTTCCGCTGGATCGGCCTGCTGCTGCTCGCCTTCATTGGCCTGTTCCGGCTGAGTGACATCGCCATGGGTGTCATGGCCTATCCGTTCTATCTCGACCTGGGATTCAACGAGCAGCAGATCGCCAATATCAGCAAGGTCTACGGCTTCATCATGACCGGCCTTGGCGCGTTGCTGGGCGGCGTCCTGGTGTTCCGTATCGGCGCGGCACGACTCCTGACGCTGTCGGTGGTCCTGATCGCCGGGTCAAACCTCACTTTCGCGTGGCTCTCCGCCATCGGCCGTCCTGACCCGATGGTGCTGACCATCGCGATCAGCGTCGACAACCTGGCAGGCGGCATGTCGGGATCGGTGTTCATCGCCTTCCTGTCGGGACTGACCAACACTGCCTACACGGCAACTCAATACGCGCTGTTCACGTCGCTCATGCTCCTGCCCGGCAAGATCCTCGGCGGCTTTTCCGGCGTCATCGTCGAGCGCCTGCAAAGCTCGGCGCGCGACGTGCCGGCGCTCGCCGCGCTGCTCGACGTGCTCGATGCGGCACCGAAGTACCAGGGGTTCACGCTGTTCTTCATCTACACCACCCTGCTCGGCCTGCCGGCGCTGATCCTGGCCGTCCTGGTACGCCGCTACTTCGAAAAAGAAACCCCTCCTTCCGCGAGGAAGGAGGGGCAGTAAATCGGCGTCGGGGTGTCATCCGCGCCGGGGGAACCGACCCATTCCGGAGCGGGGCGTGGGGTTGCCGGCCGGGAACGGGCGAGGCTGGTGTAATCCCCCGAGGCTACAAAACCGTTACTGGTGGTGTGGAAAACTGCTGGGGGCGCGCCACTCCAATGGCGCGTCATACTCTTCCGGACCGCGCGCGTCCCCGCGCGCTCATGATCATGAGGCGCGCGGGGACGCGCGCGGTCCGGAAGAACATGAGAAGACGCGCGACTGGAGTCGCGCGCCCCCAGCATCAGCCCGGCGTGGCGTCGAGGGCGTAGCCCGCGGCGCGCACGGTGCGGATCAGGTCGGCTTGGCTCTCACCGTTGAGCGCGATGCGCAGCCGACGGATGTGCACGTCGACGGTGCGCGCCTCGACATAGACGTCCTTGCCCCACACCGAGTCGAGCAACTGCTCGCGCGAGAAGACGCGGCCGGGATGCTCCATGAAATGGCGCAGCAGGCGGAACTCGGTGGGGCCGAGATGCACCGGCTTGCCGGCGCGCGTCACGCGATGGGCGACGAGATCCATGACGATGTCGGCGTAGCTCAAGGCCTCGTCGGCCAGCGCGGGCCGGATGCGGCGCAGCACGGCGCGGATGCGCGCCACGAGCTCGGTCGGCGAGAACGGCTTGGAGACGTAGTCGTCGGCGCCGGCATCGAGCCCGCGCACGCGATCGCCCTCCTCGCCGCGCGCCGTCAGCATGATGATCGGCAGGTTGGCAGTGATGGTCTGGCGGCGCAGCTGGCGACAGACCTCGATGCCCGACATCAGGGGCAGCATCCAGTCGAGCAGGATGAGATCGGGCACGTCCTCCTGCACCGAGGCCAGCGCCTCCTCGCCGTCATAGGCGACCGAGACGCGAAAGCCCGACTGCTCGAGGTTGTAGCGCAGAAGCTCGACCAGCGCCGTCTCGTCCTCGACGACCAGCACGCGCGGCTTGATCGAGCCGGTCGCCGCGTCGCGCCGCGAGGGAGCCTGCGCCGCCATGCTCATGACGCGTTGCCCGCCGCATAGAGCGACGCGCTTCCCTTGGGCCGCGCCTCGTCGAAGCCGTGCCCGGTGGCGCGGAAACTCACCAGCTCGGCGATGTTGGTGACATGGTCGCCGGCGCGCTCGATGTTCTTGGCCATGAACAGAAGATGCGTGCACGAGGTGATGGTGCGCGGATCCTCCATCATGTAGGTCAGGAGCTCGCGGAACAGGCCGGTATAGACTTGGTCGATCTCCTCGTCGCGCTCCCACACATCGTGCGCCTTGGCGACGTCGCCCGAGGCGAAGGCGTCGAGCACGTCCTTGAGCGCCGTGCGCACCAGGCGGCCCAGCCGATCGATGCCGGCCACTGCCGCCGGCGGCGCCGTCACGTTGTTCAGCACGATGGTGCGCTTGGCCGTGTTCTTGGCGTAGTCGGCGATGCGCTCCAGTGCGGCGGCGATCTTGATCGACGACAGGATGACGCGAAGGTCGACCGCCATCGGCTGGCGCAGGGCCAGAAGCTTGACCGTCTGCTCCTGCACGGCGTTGTCCAGGGCATCGACGCGGGCGTCGGCACCGATCACCTGCTCGGCGACCTCCGAATCGCCTTGCCGCAACGCCACCAGGCACTGCGCGAGCTGGGTCTCGGCCAGGCCGCCCATCTCGCTGATGGTCGAGCTCAGCCGCTCCAGCTCTTCGTCGAAACGCTTGAGGGTATGTTCGGCCATGTTGTTCTCCGTTATCAGCCGAAGCGGCCGGTGATGTAGGCCTGGGTGCGGCTGTCCTTGGGGGTCGTGAACAGCGTCTCGGTGGCGCCGAACTCGATCAGCTCGCCAAGATACATGAAGGCGGTGAAGTCCGAGACGCGCGCAGCCTGCTGCATGTTGTGGGTGACGATGACGATCGTGTAGTCCTGCTTCAGCTCGTCGATCAGCTCCTCGATCTTGGCGGTCGAGATCGGATCGAGTGCCGAGCACGGCTCGTCGAAGAGAATCACCTCGGGCTTCACCGAGACCGTACGCGCGATGCAGAGCCGCTGCTGCTGGCCGCCCGACAGGCTCTGGCCGTTGGCGGCGAGCTTGTCCTTGACCTCGTCCCACAGGGCCGCACGGCGCAACGCCGATTCGACGCGATTGTCGAGCTCGGCGCGCGGCAGGGTCTCGTAGAGCCGCACGCCGAAGGCGATGTTCTCATAGATCGACATGGGAAACGGCGTCGGCTTCTGGAACACCATGCCGATGCGGGCACGCAACAGATTGATGTCTTGGTCGGCGCGCAGGAGGTTGTCGCCGTCGAACATCACCTCGCCGGTGGCGCGCTGGCCGGGATAGAGGTCGTACATGCGGTTGAGGATGCGCAGCAGCGTGGACTTGCCGCAGCCCGAGGGACCGATGAAGGCCGTTGTCTTGTTGGCGTAGAGCGACAGCGTGAGGCTCTTCAGCGCCCGGCTGTCGCCGTAGAAGAACTCGAGATTCCGGATCCCCACCTTCTCGGCGAGGCCGGCGGTGTCGACCTTGGCGTGGGTCGCCACGGGCACGGCGGTCGAAAGGCCATGGCCGTTGGTCGAAGCGATGCTCATGACGACTTCCTTGTGGCTGTAAGGGATCGGGCAATGATGCTGAGCGCCAGCACGGTGACGGTGATCAGGAGCGCGCCGGTCCAGGCGAGGCTCTGCCATTCCTCGTAGGGCGACAGGGCGAACTGGAAGATGACCACCGGCAGGCTGGGCATCGGCTGGTTCATGTTGACGCTGAAGAACTGGTTGTTCAGCGCCGTGAACAGGAGCGGTGCGGTCTCGCCGCTGATGCGGGCGATCGCCAGCAGCACGCCGGTGACGATGCCGGCGCGCGCCGCGCGATAGGCGATGCGCATGATCATCAGCGCCCGCGGCAGGCCGATCGAGGCGGCGGCCTCGCGCAGCGTGTCGGGCACCAGGGTCAGCATGTCCTCGGTGGTGCGCACCACGACGGGGATCACGATCACCGCCAGGGCGACGGCGCCCGCCCATCCCGAGAAGTGGCCCATCGGCGCCACCATGATCTCGTAGACGAACAGGCCGATCACGATCGAGGGCGCGCTGAGCAGGATGTCGTTGATGAAGCGCACGACGCTCGAGAGCTTGTCGTGACGGCCGTACTCGGCGAGATAGGTGCCAGCCAGGATGCCGATCGGGGTGCCGATGATGACGGCCAGGACCGTGATGATCAGGCTGCCGACGATGGCGTTCATCAGGCCGCCGGCGGCGCCCGGCGGCGGCGTGTTCTCGGAGAAGACTGACAGCGACAGCCCGCCGAGGCCTTCGAACAGCAGGATGCCCAGGATCAGCACCAGCCAGCCGAGGCCGAAGGCCGTGGCGATCCACGCCAGAGTCTTGGCGATGGCGTTGCGGCGGCGGCGGCCGGAATAGAGCGGGCTCTTGGAGGCGACGATCGTCATGTCGGTCATGGTGTCACCGGCCTTGCTGCTGGAGGCGCAACAGCATGTAGCGCGCAATCGCCAGCACGATGAAGGTGATGAAGAACAGGATCAGGCCCAACGCGACCAGCGAGGAGGTGTAGAGGTCACCCACCGCTTCGGTGAATTCGTTGGCGATCGACGCCGAGATCGTCGTGCCCGGCGCGAACAGCGAAGCGGACACGTGGTGGGCGTTGCCGATCACGAAGGTGACCGCCATGGTCTCGCCCAGCGCACGGCCAAGGCCCAGCATGAAGCCGCCGATGACGCCGACCCGCGTGAACGGCAGGACGACGTAGCGGAAGACCTCCCAGGTCGTGCAGCCGACGCCGTAGGCCGCCTCCTTCAGCACCGGCGGCACGGCGTCGAACACGTCGCGCGAGATCGAGGTGACGAAGGGCAGCACCATGATCGCCAGGATCAGGCCGGCGGTCAGCATGCCGATACCGTAGGGCGGGCCGGCGAACAGCGAGTCGAGCACCGGCACGTTCTCGAACGTGCCGATCAGGAAAGGCTGGATGTACTCCTGCAGGAACGGCGCGAACACGAACAGGCCCCAGATGCCGTAGATGATGCTGGGGATGCCGGCCAGCAGCTCGATGGCGATACCGATCGGCCGGCGCAGGACCATCGGGCAGAGCTCGGTGAGGAAGAACGCGATCATCAGGCCGACCGGCACGGCGATCAGCATGGCGATGGCCGAGGTGATCAGCGTGCCGTAGATCGGCGCCAGCGCACCGAAGCGCTCGGTGACCGGGTTCCACGATTCGTCGAACAGGAAGGAAAAGCCGAAGGTGCCGAGCGCCGGCGCGGCGCCAATGACCAACGCGATGATCACGCCGCTCAGCAGCGCCAGCACCGCGAAGGCAGCCGCTCGCGTCAAGCCATGGAAGACCACGTCGGTCAGACGGAGCCGTTTCAGCACGGCGCTGCGCGAGGCCGCCTCGGCCGCCGTCACGCTCGTGCCTCTCAATGTCATGTCGGTCACGTCACGCCCCCCGGAATCCATCGGCCCCTCGCCTTCACCCTCGGCGGATGAAGCGGAGAAGCGGCGGATGCGAGCTTTCGCATCCGCCCTTCTCGAATCAGTCCGCTCTCGTCAGTTGGTCGGCGAGAACAGGGGCTTGCCGCCCGAGTCCTTGATATCCGTCGACCACATCTTCTGGATGTCGTTCACGACCTTGGCGGGCATCGGCACGTAGTCGAGCTCCTCGGCCATCTTGGCGCCCTTGGCATAGGACCAGGCGAAGAACTTCAGCGCCTCACCGGTGGCAGCCGTGTCCTGCGGCTTCTTGTAGAGCAGGATCCAGGTCGCCGCCGTCATCGGCCACGACTGGTCGCCGGGCTGGTTGGCGAGGATCACGCCGTAGCCGGGCTGCGACTTCCAGTCGGCATTGGCGGCCGCGGCCTGGAAGGTGGCCGACGACGGCTCGACCGTCTTGCCCGCCTTGTTCACCATCTTGGTGTGGGTGAGCTTGTTCTGCTTGGCATAGGCGTATTCGACATAGCCGATCGAGCCCTTGGTGTTGGCGACGTTGTTGGCGACGCCCTCGTTGCCCTTGGCGCCGATGCCGACCGGCCACTGCAGGGCCGTGCTGACGCCGACCTTGGCCTTCCACTCGGGGCTCACATCGGCGAGGTAGTAGGCGAAGTTGTAGGTCGTGCCCGAGCCGTCCGACCGGCGCACCGGCACGATCGCCTGCTTGGGCAGCTTGGCATTGGGGTTGAGCTTGGCGATCGCCGGATCATCCCAGCTCTTGATCTGGCCGAGGTAGATCTTGGCCACCGTCGGGCCGTCGAGCGTGAGGTCGCCCGGCTTGACGCCGTCGAGGTTCACCACAGGCACGATGGCGCCCATCACCATGGGGAACTGCGCCAGGCCGGTCGCGTCGAGCTCCTTGCCTGGCAGCGGCGCGTCGGAGGCGCCGAAGGTCACGGTCTTGGCCTTGATCTGCTTGATGCCGCCGCCCGAGCCGATCGACTGGTAGTTGAGGCCGTTGCCGGTCTCTTTCTTGTAGGCATCAGCCCACTTGGCATAGATCGGATACGGAAACGTGGCGCCGGCGCCGGAGATGTCGGCTGCGTTGGCCGCCATCGACGAAAAGGCCACAGCGGCCGTCACCAAGGCGATTCTTGCGAAATTCATAGGGTCCCTCCTTCGAGAATTCGAAGCGTCCTTCCCCTAGGAGCCGCACATCACTGTCATATTACGATTATATGACAGTCTCGTGACAGTCGCCGGCGACTGCTGAGGATGGAATCAAAACCACGAATGGGACCGCAGGATTACCGGCCAGCTTGGCCAATCACTGCGATTTTGAACATATCATGAACTGTTCGGGGCGTCCAAAGGTCGTGGATTTTTGGCGTGCCGTACACTGCCAAAATTCACGTGCAAGCAGTGACAGCAGTCAGCCCGCGACGACCTGAAACGCGATGCCGGACAGAACGGCGCCAAGCACGGCGAAGGCGAGATAGGCAGCGAAGACCCGCCGACGCGCGATCCCCCAAACGGCAAGGGCGGCCGGTATCGATGTCACGCCACCGCTCACCAGGAACGCCATCGCGGCACCCGGCGCCATGCCCTTGTCCATCAATCCCGCGACCAGCGGCAGCGCGGCGTTGCCATTGAGATAGCTCGGGATGCCGACAAGGGTGGCGACCAGGATCGAGAGGAAGCCGCCGTCACCGGCGATGCCGCCGATCAGATCCGCAGGCACGTAGGCCACCATCAGGCTTTCGAGCGCGAAGGCCAGCACGAGCCATTTGCCGAGGAAGAGCGCGTTCTGGCGCGCACCCGCCCAGAAGGTTTCCCGGCGCGCAGGCTCCTGCCAATAGCGCCAGACCACGGCCTTGGGATTGCGGATCTTCGAACCTCCGCAGCCCCCGTTGCCGACACCGTCCTGCAGCGGCGATCCAACCAGGAGTCCTAAGCGTTGCAGCGCCAGCACGCCGAAGCCGCCCAGCAACCCGACCGACAGGGCGGCAACCGTCTTGGCGATCGCAAACGGAAGGCCGAGCACGCCGGTGGTGATGGCGAACATCGACGGGTCCATCAGCGGCGAGGCCAGCCAGAAGGCCATCACCGGGGCGAGCGGAACACCTGACGCAAGAAGGGCCGCAATGATGGGAATGACGCCGCACGAGCAGAAGGGCGACAGCGCGCCCATCAGGCTGGCGAAGACGACCATCACTTCCGATCGGCCGGAGAATGCCTTGGCGATCAGGTTCTCCGCACCGGTTGCCTTGGCGTAGGCGGCAAGGCCGATCGACAGGACGAAGAACGGCAGCACGCTCCACACCGCCTTCGCCGTGAATACCGCCGATGCCGCGGCCTGCTGCGGCACGAGGGCAACGAGAACGGCAAAGATCGCAGCGACCGCCATCCACGCCGTATCGATTCGAAGCCGGCGCCACTCGCGGGCTTCCGTCAGCATGCCGTGAATCGACATTTTCTCTATCCCTCTAGGTTCCTAGATATATCCGAGCAAAAATTTTTCAGGCCGCCCTGCTGCCCTCATCGAAGGTAACGCCGGCGCAGCACTCCTCCTTGACGTAAGCGAGAACTTCGCCGATGGCCTTGAAGTTGGCCGTGCAGATGACTTCGCGGCCGCGACGGTCCTGACTGACGAGGCCGGCCGCCGCGAGCGTGCCGAGGTGATGGCCCAGGGTCGTTGCCGGTACGCCGAGCAGGCGCTGGATGGTGCCGATGTTGGTCCCCTGGGGGCCGGCCCGGACCAGCAGCTTGAAGACGCGCAGGCGCGTGCGATTGCCCAACGCCGCCAGGGCATCGGCCGCCGATTGTTCGCGTTGCTGCGCACGGGTCGCCATGTCATATCCATATCACTAGCAAAGTAGAGTAGATGTCAAGCCCACCGCGCCGACCGTCCCGCACAAGCCCGCTCGACCGCTGGCTGGTCGTTGCCGCCCTGGGCCTCACCCAGATCATCGGATACGGCACGCTCTACTACGCCTTCAGCGTGCTTGCGCCCGCCATGGCCAGGGACCTCGACTGGTCGAGCGAATGGATCTTCGGCGCGCTGTCGGTGTCCCTGCTCGCGGCCGGGCTCGCCGCGCCGTGGGCGGGCCGATGGGTGGATCGCCGTTCGCCTGATCGTCTCCGCCGTGGCGCCGTTCGTGTTCGCCTTCCTGATGGAGAATCTGGATGTGGCGTGGGCGCTGGCGCTCACGTCTGTCCTCGGCGTCTGCGCGATCGTCACCTTTCTCAGGATCGCGCAACTCGCTTCGCAAAGCCGTAAGGCGGCGTCGAAGACCTTGAGCATTGTCCGTCCGGCTGGAACCAGCCGGACGGACAATGCCGTTTGGGCACTCCTACTGAAACAACGCGTTTCCGATCAGATGGAACCGCGAGCGGTTCCATCTGATCGGAAGCCGCTCTGCAAATCCCAGGCTGGAGCCCGCCGAATCGTCATGCGTTTGCCACACTTTTCGACTATTCTCGAATTATGGAATCAAAGCAAGCCGTGGCGGGATTTGCCGCGCTGGCGCAGGAAACGCGGCTCGAGCTCATGCGCCTTCTGGCCGAGCGGGGCGCGTCGGGCATGGCGGCCGGCGAGCTCGCCGCCGCGCTGCACCAGCCGCCTTCGACACTGTCCTTCCATCTCGCCGCGCTCGAGCAGGCCCAGCTCATCCAGTCGACGCGGCGCGGACGCCAGCTGATCTATGCCGTGCGCTTCTTCGGCCTGCGTTCGCTTTTCAGCTTCCTGACCGAGACCTGTTGCTCGGGGCGCCCCGAGCTCTGCGGCGACCTGGCGCGATTGTTCCCCGATGACCTGCCAGAGGATGACCACATGACTGCGACTTTCAACGTCCTGTTCCTGTGCACGCACAATTCGGCGCGCTCGCTGATGGCCCAGGCCATCCTCGACAAGATCGGCAAGGGCAAGTTCAACGCCTATTCCGCAGGGTCGGAGCCGGCACGCAACCCCATGCCGGAAGTGATCCAGAAGCTCGCCACCCTCGGCCACGACACGTCCGGTCTCCATTGCAAATCGTGGAACCGGTTCACCGGCGCGGACGCGCCGCAGATGGATTTCGTCATCACGCTCTGCGACACGCTGCAGGGCCAGGACTGCCCGGATGTCGGGGAAAATCCCATCACGGCCGCCTGGCCGCTGCCCGATCCGGCGAAGTTCAAGGGCACGCCGACCGAGCGCGCCACCATGATCAACGAGCTCTACGGCATGATCCGCCGCCGGCTGGAAATCTTCGTCAACCTGCCGCACGCCTCGCTCGACCGGATCGCGCTCAAGAAGCGGCTCGACGAGATGGGCGACAGCTCGAGGGCGCCGGTCTGACTGATGTTGCCTGCTTATCGTTCAAACTCTTCCGGACCGCGCGCATCTTGCGCGCTCATGAGCGCGCTGGGTCGCGTCAAACGCGACCCAGCGCGCGGTCCGGAAGACCATGAGGAGTCACCATGAGAGTCGGCATCAACGGCATGGGGCGCATGGGAAGGCTCGCCCTGCGCGCGGCGATGGGGGGCGTGCATCGCCCGGCCGACGACCCGCGCCGCAACAACCGTCTCGACGTCGTGCACGTGAACGAGATCAAGGGCGGCGCCGCGGCGACCGCCCATCTGCTCGAATTCGACAGCATCCACGGCCGTTGGCACAGCTCCTTCGAGGTCGACGACGAGCGCGGCTTCGCGGTCGGCGGCAAGTATCTTGGCTTCAGCGCCGGGGCCTCGCCGGGCGACGTCGCCTGGGGCGATCTCGGCTGCGAGGTCGTGCTGGAATGCACCGGCAAGTTCCTGAAGCCCGAGCAGCTCAACAGCTACTTCCAGCGCGGCGTGAATCGGGTGATCGTGGCGGCACCGGTCAAGGACGACCGCGCGCTGAACGTCGTGGTCGGCGTCAACGACCAGCTCTACGCGCCCGACCGTCATCGCCTGCTGACGGCGGCGTCGTGCACGACCAATTGCCTGGCGCCCGTGGTCAAGGTCGTCCACGAGGCGATCGGCATCCACCATGGCCAGATCACCACCATCCACGATCCGACCAACACCAACGTGGTCGTCGATTCGCCGCACAAGGACTTGCGCCGCGCCCGCTCGGCCATGCTGTCGCTGCAGCCGACCACGACGGGCAGCGCCACGGCGATCGCGCTGATCTATCCCGAGCTCAAGGGCAAGCTCAATGGCCACGCCGTGCGAGCGCCGGTGCTCAATGCCAGCCTCACCGACTGCGTCTTCGAGCTGAAGCGGGCGACGACCGAGGCCGAGGTTAACGAGCTGTTCGCCGCCGCAGCGAAGGGTTCGCTTGCCGGCGTGCTTGGCTATGAAACCCGGCCGCTGGTCTCGGCCGACTACTGCAACGACAGCAGGAGCTCGATCGTCGATGCGCCGAGCACGATGGTGACCGACGGCACCCTGCTGAAAGTCTACGCCTGGTACGATAACGAAATGGGCTATGTCTGCCGCATGGTCGATCTCGCCAACCTGGTGATCGGCGCGGAGGCGTGATGGCACCCGCAGCGCGCCACTACCTTGTCGTCACCGCCTCCTACTGGGGCTTCACCCTGGTCGACGGCGCGCTGCGCATGCTGGTGCTGCTGCACTTCTTCAAGCTCGGCTATTCGCCGTTCACCCTGGCGTTCCTGTTCCTGCTCTATGAGTTCGCCGGCATCGTCGCCAACCTCGTGGGCGGCTGGCTGGCGACGCGTTTCGGCATCCCGCGCATGCTGGCCGTCGGCCAGGCGCTACAGGTCGCGGGACTGGCGATGCTGTCGGCGCTCGATCCGGGCTGGACCGCCGCGGCTTCGGTCGCCTGGGTGGTGGCGGCCCAGGGCATTGCCGGCCTCGCCAAGGACGTCACCAAGACCGCGTCGAAAACGGCGATCAAGGCGACGTCGGTCGAAGGCGCGGGCCAGCTCTTCAAGTGGGTGGCCTGGTTCACCGGCTCGAAGAACGCCATGAAAGGCATCGGCTTCTTCGTTGGCGGGCTGCTGCTCGACGTCATTGGATTCAAGCCGGCGCTGTGGCTGATGGCCGGTGTGATCGGCGTCATCTTCGTTGCCGGCCTGCTCCTGCTGCCGCGCCAGCTCGGCAAGGCCAAGGCGTCGAAGACCGTGCGCGAGTTCTTCGCCAAGTCGCGCGGCGTCAACCTGCTCGCCGCCGCCCGCGTGTTCCTGTTCGGTGCGCGCGAGGTCTGGTTCGTCGTCGGACTGCCGGTGTTCCTCTACGCGGCGGGCTGGCGCTTCGTCGAGGTCGGCGCCTTCCTCGCCGCCTGGACGATCGCCTACGGCATGATCCAGGCGGCGGCCCCTGCCCTGGTCGCGCGCAGCCCTGATGGCCTCAGCCGTGAAGTACCCAACGCGCGGCTGTGGGCCGGCCTGTTGACCGCGGTGCCGTTGGCGCTCGGTTTGCTGCTGCGGGATCAGGGCTTGTGGCATCCCGATCTCGCCGTGGTCGCGGGCCTGGCCCTCTTTGCCTTGCCGTTCGCGGTGAACTCCTCGCTGCATTCCTACCTGATCCTTGCCTATGCCGGCTCGGAGAAAGCGGCGGAGGACGTGGGCTTCTACTACGCCGCCAACGCCACGGGCCGACTGATCGGCATCCTCCTGTCGGGCGCGCTCTATCAACTCGGCGGCATGACGGCCTGCCTGTTCGGATCGGCGGCGATGCTTGCCGTCTGCTGGGCCGCCACTTTCCTCCTGCCTGCAGGCGAAACACCGCGCGGCCAGGCGGCTTGACCATCGATAGTCCTTCTATTATTCGAGAATAACGGAAACAATGAACGTCTGATGTCGCTGTTCGAACGCTATCTCACCCTCTGGGTGGCGCTCTGCATCGTGGCCGGCATCGCGCTCGGCCACTGGTTCCCCGGCCTGTTCCACGCCATCGGCGCCGCCGAGGTGGCGCACGTCAACCTGCCGGTCGCGGCCCTGATCTGGCTGATGATCATCCCCATGCTGGTGAAGGTCGACTTCGCCGCCATCGGCAAGGTGCGCGAGCATTGGCGCGGCATCGGCGTGACGCTGTTCATCAACTGGGCGGTCAAGCCGTTCTCGATGGCGGCGCTGGGCTGGCTGTTCATCGGCTACCTCTTCCGACCCTGGCTGCCGGAAAGCCAGATCGACAGCTACATCGCCGGCCTGATCCTGCTGGCGGCCGCACCCTGCACCGCCATGGTGTTCGTGTGGAGCAACCTGTCGGACGGCGAGCCCGACTTCACGCTGACCCAGGTCGCGCTGAACGACACCATCATGGTGTTCGCCTTCGCACCGATCGTCGGCCTGCTGCTCGGCCTGTCGGCCATCACCGTGCCGTGGCAGACTCTGCTGCTGTCGGTCGGCCTCTACATCGTCGTGCCGGTGGTACTGGCGCAGGTGTTGCGCAGCAGCGTGTTGTCGCGCAGCGGCTCGGCAGGTCTTGCCGGCCTGCTGCAGCATCTCCAGCCGATCTCCCTGGTGGCGTTGCTGACCACGCTCGTCCTGTTGTTCGGTTTCCAGGGCCAGCAGATCATCGACCAGCCGCTGATCATCGCGCTTCTTGCGGTGCCGATCCTTATTCAGGTCTATCTAAATTCCGGCATCGCCTATCTGCTGAACCGCGCTACCGGCGAAGCGCATTGCGTGGCGGCACCGTCGGCTCTCATCGGCGCCAGCAACTTCTTCGAGCTTGCCGTCGCCGCCGCCATCAGCCTGTTCGGGTTCTCGTCAGGTGCCGCACTGGCAACGGTCGTTGGCGTCCTGATCGAGGTGCCGGTCATGCTGTCGGTGGTGCGGATCGTCAATGCCAGCAAGCACTGGTACGAGGCGGGGCCCGCCGTGGCGGCCCGCAGGCGGTAGAGCGGCATCGTCGGCCGTCGCGCCGGCCCCATTTCGTCTATATCGACATTCGTAATCGAACGCCGATATTATCGCGGGCACATGAAAGCCACCGGGCACCGGGAGTTCCTTGCCGGCCTGATCCGCCTGCACGTCTTGCATCATGCGGTGGACGGCGAGTTCTACGGCAACTGGATGATCGAGGAGCTGCGCGAGCACGGCTACAGGATCGGCCCGGGCACGCTCTATCCGATGCTGCACGCGCTCGAGCGCAAGGGCTACCTCAGATCCCGGAGCGAGGACACCGGCCGACGGGCACGCCGCCATTATCGCGCGACCCGCAAGGGCCGCGGAGCCCTGGCCGTGGCGAAGACGAAGGTACGGGAACTTCTGGCCGAGCTGGACGGGAAACGATGACACACGCCGCGAAGCCCGACCCGGCGAACGACGCCGCGCCCGGACGCTGGACGGAGGTCCTCGCGATCTTCCTCCGGCTCGGCCTCACCTCGTTCGGCGGTCCGGTCGCCCATCTCGGCTATTTCCGCGAGGAATTCGTCGCCCGGAGGCGCTGGATCGACGATCGCACCTACGCCGACATCGTCGCCCTTTGCCAGTTCCTCCCGGGCCCTGCGTCGAGCCAGGTCGGCATCGCCATCGGACTGTCGCGCGCGGGATATGCCGGCGCCTTGGCGGCCTGGACGGGCTTCACCCTGCCCTCGGCCGTCGCGCTCGTGGCTTTCGCCTACGGAGTCGATGCATTGGGCGGGCTGGGCGGCTCGGGCTGGCTGCATGGACTGAAGATCGCCGCCGTCGCCGTCGTCGCCCAGGCGGTGCTGGGCATGATGCGCAGCCTCGCCCCCGATCGCGAGCGCGCGACGATCGCCGTAATGACGGCGGCCGTCGTGCTGGCCCTGCCCTCGGCGTGGTCGCTGGTCGGCATGATCGTCGCAGGCGGCGCGATCGGCCTGGCCCTGCCGCGCAGCGAGGCGCCCAGCGACCACGTCTCGCTGCCGCTTGCGGTCAGCCGCCGAACGGGCGCCGTCCTGCTCGTGCTGTTCTTCGTCCTGCTGGCGGGCCTGCCCGTGCTTGCCGCGTCGACGTCCTCGCACGGCATCGGGCTGGTCGATGCGTTCTACCGCACAGGATCGCTGGTGTTCGGCGGCGGGCACGTGATCCTGCCGCTGCTGCAGGAGTCGGTCGTGCCTCCGGGCTGGGTGAGCCGCGACCTCTTCCTGGCCGGATACGGCGCCGCGCAGGCCGTGCCCGGTCCGCTCACGACCTTCGCGGCCTATCTCGGCGCCATCATGACACCGGCACCCAACGGGGTGGCGGGCGCCGCGCTCTGCCTTGTGGCGGTGTTCGTCCCGTCCTTCCTGCTGGTCATCGGCGCCCTGCCGTTCTGGGAGGAGCTGCGCCGCCGCAGCGCGGCTCAGGCGGCCCTTCGCGGGATCAACGCCGCCGTGGTCGGGATCCTGCTGGCGGCCCTCTACGATCCGGTCTGGACAGCAGGCATCACCGGTCCGCTGGACTTCGCGCTCGGCGCCGGGGCCTTTCTCCTGCTGTTCATGTGGAAGACGCCACCCTGGCTTGTCGTCATCGTCTGTGCGCTCGGCGGCGCCCTGATCGCCGCCCTGTAGGCTGTACGAGGAATCGTTCGAGCGGGTCGCGAAGATCATTATTTCCAATATTCCGGAAATACCGTTTGACTTTCGCGATGACGCATCCCAGATTGCTGTCATGAAGCTCGACGATGCCGCCGCCCGCCTGGAAGCCCTGGGCAACCCGACCCGACTGAAGATCTACCGCACCCTGGTGCGGGCGGGCGAAGAGGGCATGGCGGTCGGCCGCTTGCAGGAGCGGCTCGACATCGCCGCCTCGACCCTCTCGCATCACCTCAAGGCGCTGATCGGCGTCGGCCTGGTCAGCCAGACGCGCGAGGGCACGACTCTGATCTGCAACGCCAGCTACGACGAGATGCATGGCCTGATCGACTACATGGTCGCGGAATGCTGCGTCGAAGGCTCCTGCCCGCCCGCCATCGCGTCGAGGTTCAAGAAGGTCGCGTGAATTTTTTTACCTCCGTATTTCGATGATTCTAGGAGAACTGGAGTAAGCCATGCCCGACTCGCTGAACAAGCCGAAGACCGTCGCCATCCTGGGCGCGGGCCCCGTGGGCCTCGCCGCCGCTGCTCACGTGCTGGAACGCGGCATGCAGCCGGTCGTGCTCGAAGCCGGCCCGCAGGTCGGCCACGCCGTGCGCCAGTGGAGCCATGTGCCGCTGTTCTCGCCGTGGGAGTACGCCATCGACAAGCCCTCGGAGCGCCTGCTGGTCGCGGCCGCCTGGAACTCGCCGGCGCCCGACCAGTACCCGACCGGCGGCGAGCTTTTAGCCCAGTATCTCGAGCCGCTGGCCACGCGCACGCCGCTCAAGGAGCACATCCGCACCAGCAGCCTGGTGACCAGCGTCGGCCGCGCCGGCTTCGACAAGATGAAGAGCAACGGCCGCGCCTTCGAGCCCTTCACCATCCGCTACCAGAACGGCAAGGGACCGGAACAGCTCAAGGCTGACGCCGTGATCGACGCCACCGGTACCTGGTTCTCGCCCAACCCGGCCGGCGCCGACGGCCTGCCGGTGATCGGCGAGCGCGAGACGCAGGACCGCATCGCCTACGGCATGCCCGACGTGCTGGGCCGCGAGCGCGGCCGCTATGCCGGCCGCACCGTCGCCGTGCTGGGCGCCGGCCATTCGGCGATCGGCACGCTGATCGACCTGGTGCGCCTCAAGGAAGAAGCCCCGGGGACCGAGGTCATCTGGCTGCTGCGCGGCGACAAGCCGGAAAAGGCGTTCGGCGGCGGCGCCAACGACAAGCTCGCCGCGCGCGGCGCGCTGGGTGCGACCTTCGCCAGGCTGGTGATGGACGGCAAGATCTGCGTCGAGACCGGTTTCCGCGTCTCGCACATCAGCCGCGACAGCGAGAAATTGCGCGTCGGCTCGGGATCGGGATCGGGGTCATGCGGTCGCTTCGTCGCCATCGACGAGCTGGTGGTGGCGACGGGCTTCCGGCCCGAGTTCGACTTCCTGCGCGAAGTGCGGCTGTCGCTCGATCCCGCCGTCGAATGCCCGCCCGACCTGGCGCCGCTGATCGATCCCAACATCCACAGCTGCGGCACGGTGCGCCCGCACGGCGCACGCGAGCTCGCCCAGCCCGAGCCCGGCTTCTACTTCGCCGGCATGAAGAGCTACGGCCGCGCGCCGACCTTCCTGATGCTGACGGGCTATGAGCAGGTGCGTTCGATCGTGGCCGAGATCGCGGGCGACCACGAGGCGGCGGCCCGCGTCGAGCTGGTGCTGCCCGAAACCGGCGTGTGCTCCGGGCCGGGCCCGGCTGCCACGCTCGCCGAAGCGGACGCAGACTCGAGCGCCGCTGGATGCTGCGGCGGCCCGGCACCGGAGCCGACTTCCGCCGAGACGCCGAGCGGCTGTTGCGTGGCCGACGTGAAGGCCAAGCAGGAGGGCAAGAAAGGCTGCGGCTGCTGATGATGCCGCAGGCGCCGATGCCGCCGGGTCCGCCCGGCGGCGCGGCCGACTTGCGCAGCCGGGTATCGGAAGCCTGACCATGGCCTGGCGCCGGCTATCGACGATCACCGTCCTGGGCTCGACACAGACGCTCGCCTGGGCGTCGACCTACTACCTGCCGGCCATCCTGGCCGACGACATCGCGCGCGACACCGGCATATCGACCACCTGGCTGTTCGCGAGCTTCTCAGCGTCGCTGATCATTTCCGCGATCCTCGGCCCGCGCGCCGGCCGGCTGATCGATCGCGGCAACGGCAACACCGTGCTGGCCGTCTCCAACCTCCTGTTCGCCGGCGGACTGGTCCTGCTGCAGCTCTCGCACTCGCTGCTGACGCTGCAACTCGCCTGGATCGTGCTGGGCATCGGCATGGGGATCGGTCTCTATGATGCGGCCTTTGCCGTGCTGGGCCGCATCTACGGCAGCAGCGCGCGCGGCGCCATCACGGGCATCACGCTGTTCGCGGGTTTCGCCAGCACCATCGGCTGGCCGCTCACGGCCTGGGGCGCGGCGGAGATCGGCTGGCGCGACACCTGCCTTGCCTGGGCGGCGCTGCACGTCTTCGTCGCCCTGCCGGCCAACTACTGGCTACTGCCGCGGCCGACCGTTGCGCCGGCCGACAAACGGCCGGTGGAGCAGCCGGTGCCGATCGACCGGCCGATGATCCTGCTGGCCTTCGCCTTCGCCGCCGCCTGGATCGTCACGGCCGGCATGGCCGCGCACTTCCCACGCATCCTCGAAGCGACCGGCGCCTCGCAGACCCAGGCCATCGCCGCCGGCGCCCTGATCGGACCGGCGCAGGTCGTGGCGCGGCTGCTCGAAGCGGGACCGCTGGCGCGTTTCCATCCGCTGGTATCGGCGCGGCTCGCCACCCTCACCCACCCCGTCGGCGCGGCATTGCTGCTGTTCGCCGGCGGCGGCGTGGCGTCGAGCGCCTTCGCGCTGCTGCACGGCTCGGGCAACGGCATCATCACCATCGCGCGCGGCACCGTGCCGCTCGCGCTGTTCGGTCCGGAGAATTACGGCTACCGGCTGGGACTGCTCGGCATGCCGTCGCGCTTCCTGTCGGCGCTGGCGCCGCTCGGCTTCGCGCTCCTGCTCGACCATGTCGGCGGCGCGGTCCTGATCGTGACGGCAGGGCTCAGCCTCGCCGCCTTCGCGGCCTTGTGCCTGCTGCGCCGACCTGCGCCCATGGCGGCTCACCATGCCGATTGATCGCTCGTCGGGCGCCCGCCTGGTCGCCATCGTCTGCGCCGCCCAGGTGTTCGTGCAGATCGGCGCCTACTACTGGCCGGCATTGCTGCCGCAAATGATGCGGCACTGGTCGCTCACCAACAGCGAGGCCGGCTGGATCACCTCGTCGTTCTATGCCGCCTACATGGTCTCGGTGCCGGTGCTGGTGACGCTCACCGACCGCATCGACGCCAAGCGCGTCTACCTGTTCGGCGTCGGCTGCACGGTGCTCGCGCACGCGGCTTTCGGGCTGTTCGCCGAGGGCTTCTGGTCGGCGATGTTCCTGCGCGGGCTGGCCGGGCTGGGCTGGGCCGGCACCTACATGACCGGCCTGAAGCTTCTGGCCGACCAGGTCGACGCCAAGATGATGTCGCGCGCCGTCACCGGCCACGCCGCCAGTATCGGCATCTCGGGTGCGGCCTCCTACATGCTGGGCGACCTCTTGGCCCACGAGTTCGGCTGGCGATGGGCCTTCGCCAGCGCCGGCCTCACGGCGGCGATCGCCTGGATCACGGTGGCGCTCGCCGTGCCCGGCCGGCCGCCGCCGCCAGTGAAGGCCGCCGCCGGCCAGCCCGCGCTCTTCGACTTCCGCCCGGTGCTGCGCAACCGCTCGGCCTTCGCCTACTCGCTGGCCTACTGCGTGCACACGCTGGAGATGAACGCCCTGCGCGGCTGGGGCGTGGCCTTCCTCGCCTGGGTGGCGGTCCACAGCGGCATGACCGGCGAGCTTCTGTCGCCCACCGCGGTCATCACCGTGCTCGGCCTTCTGGGCACGCTCACCAGCGTTCTCGGCAACGAGGCCTCGATCCGCTTCGGTCGGCGCCGCCTGATCGTCGGCGCCATGGTGCTGTCGATCGCGGTCGGGCTGCTGGTGGGCTTCGTCGGCTCGAAGGGCTACTGGCTCGCCGTCGTGCTGATCGTGGTCTACGGCATGATCATCTGGCTCGACTCCTCGTCGCTCACCGCCGGCGCCGCGGGCGCGGCCGATCCGGCCCGCCGCGGCGCCACACTCGCCGTGCATTCGATGCTGGGCTATGCTGGCGGCTTCGTCGGCCCGTTGGCAATCGGCTGGCCGCTCGATGCCGCGGGTGGCATGTCACCAATCGCCTGGGGTCTCGCCTTCGGCGTGGTCGCCGCTCTCATGGCGCTGGCCATGGTGGTGTTCATCGCCATCCGGCCGCGCGAGCTGGAAGGCGATCGCGGGCGCTGACGACAACTTAGTTGCGGCAGGTAGGCGCTTTGCCGCCAATGCGCTTCTGCCGTAGTTCCTCCCGGAGGATACCCATGAGCAAGCTTCCGAATGGCCGGATCCAAGTGAGGGCCACGAGAACCGGCAAGATATCGGACGTTTTCAACTTCTTGAAAAAGAAGAAAGCCTCGGCCTTGTCGACCGAGAAGATCAACAAGGTCGCCGCAGGGGGTTGGGCGCGCAAGCGGTGAAGATTGCGGTCGACGGACCTCAGTCGCGGCAGGGCCATCGGTAGCGCAGGATCGCCAACACCACGCCCTTGAAGTATTAAAATGCGGCCTCGCCGATGGCGGTCGCGGCGGCTGAACGCAATACCCCGTCAGCGTTTCGCGACTTCGCGGGCCACGAGAACCACGATCACGCCCAGGCTGACAGCCATGACGAAGATAAGGGCGGCAGGCACGAACATTGTCTGACCAGTCGGATGATGGTTTCGAGGTTGGGCCTCACCATCTAGTCTAGCCCGACCTGCGAGAGGTTGTGGCTGATTGACAACCACAGCCGCGACGTAGCGGACAAGGCGCTCACCTCATTCCGCTCAATGATCCGAGATATGGTCGGACGCGCAATTCATGACCGTCTGCCGCCCATGGCCAAAGACCTGCCTTCTCATCGGTGGCCTCCGCTTGCCGCCCCCTTCGATGCCAGGGTGCCCTTAGGACATCTGCAGCGATAAGCGCTACGTTTCCGGCCGGCGCGGCTTGATCGTGTAGTTCCATTCAGGATGGAAGGTGTCGCCGGTTATGTCGAGGCGCGCCATCTCGGCGTCGGAGACCTTGACGCCCTTGTGGTAGGTCCGGGTGTCGAGCGCGCACTCGACTTTGAGCCCGGTCTTGGTCGTCGTCGCGCCGATCAGCTCGACCACGGCGAGGCGATCGGTGAGCGGCCGGCCGCGCCAGCTTCTGCAGCTCGCGCTTCCACAGCCGCACGCGCACCCCGTTCGAGCCGCCGCCGTCTGCCGTGATCGTCAGCTCGCGGGCCTTGGGATAGCGTTGGCGTCCCATGCGCTCGAGCCACGTGCGGATCGAAGCCACGGCGAACTCGCCAGTATCGGCGGTGATCCCAACACTGACCCAGCCCTCGTTGGCGGCCACGTCGTAGACGCCGTAAGGCGCCACCTTGCCAAGCTCTTTGTCGGCGAAGTCGTGCACCTCCCACAGGCCGAGCTTGTAGCCGGTCTCGACCTGAGTCAGGAACTGGTTGGCCCCGGTGCTGCCCGACGCGTTGCGTTGCTGCAGGCCGGGGATCTGGATCTGCCGCTGCAGCTGGTTGTTGAAGTAGGCGTAGCCTGCCAGTGCATCGGCATAGAAGCCCGCCTGGGTGAACGAGCCGTAGGCCGCGACGCTGATCGAATCGGTCCAGCCCTGGCCCATGAACGAATTCACCCACTGCGTGCCGTGGCTGTAGCCGACACCGACGCCGACGAGGAAGCGCGGATCGTAGCGATAGTCGATACCGGCCGCCGCACCACCGAAGTTGTAAGTCAATGTGCTCGAGTTGCCGTCGCCCTGCACCGAGCCCAGGCCGCCCAAGCCGCTGAACCAGGCGCTCAAGGGACGGGACTCATCACAAGCCTCGACCTCGCAGGCCTGCGCCAGCGCGATGCGGGACCCCGGCGCGCTGCCGCCGCGCGCCAAGGCCATCTGCTGGCCCAGCGTATTCATGAACATCGCGCCGGCATTGACGTTGGTCGTGCCGAAGTCGGCCCACGGCTCACCGCTGATCGCGGTCAGCGCCAGCGGGCCCTGCGTGGTGTTGAGGCCGGCGAGTGCGCCGATCACGGTGGCGAAGTCGCCCGAGGCATTGGCGTAGGTCTGGTCGAGCGCGTAGCCGACATTGCGCTGGTTCACCGTGTTGCCGCCGAAACCCGAGAAGGCGCTACCTTGCAGGGCGAGCGTGAGGAACACGTTGTTGGCGTTGTACGACAGCGACGGCGTCAGGAAGGCGAAGTTGCTGCTCACACCCGAGTAAGTGCCGCCGACGCCGCCGGTGGCGTTGAGGATCGTATAGGTCGTGCTGTTGCCGTAGCTGCCCGAGGCGGCGATCACCTGCACCGCGGCGCCGCTGATGGTGGCGCTGCCGGTGACGTTGAGCCGGTCGCTCTGGCCCGCGGCGTTGGCTTCGACCTGGTAGGTGCCGCCGGTCTGGCTGAAGTCGCCACTGACCGTCAGCGTGCCGATCGAGTTGCCGGGCGCCAGCGTGGCGCCGTTGGAGACGAGACCGCCGATCGACCCCGTGCCGCCGATCACGCTGTTGCTGTCCAGGGTCACCGTGCTGGCGAGCGAGCCGTTCACGACCAGGCCGCTGCCCGTCACCGTGGTCGGGCCGGTATAGAGATTGTTGCCGGTGATGGTGAGCATGCCACCGCCCTGCAGGCTGAGGTCGCCCGTGCCCGACATCGCCCCGGCATAGGTGCCGCTGCCGGTCTGGTTGAACACCACCGACGCGTTGTTGAGGATGTTGCCCAGCAGGCTCGAGGTCGTGCCCGCCAGGATGCCGCCCGACACCGTCGTGCCGCCGCTGTAGAGGTTGTTGCCCGTCAGAGTCAGCGTGCCGGTGCCCTGTTTGACCAGCGCGCCGGTGCCCGAGATCGTGCCGCCAAACGTGTTGTCGGCGACGCTGTTGGACGTCAGGCTGCCGCCGTTGAGGACGATGCCGCCGCCGGCGCCCGACAGGCCGCCCACGGAGACGTCGTTGCCGCCGTTGTTGAAGCTGCCGCCGTTGACGGCGAGCGGACCCGGGCCGAGGCTCGCGCCGGACAGCAGCTCCAGAAGCCCGGCATTGATCGTCGTGCCACCGGCGTAATTGTTGCTGCCACCCAGCGCCAGCGTGCCTAGGCCGGTCTTGGTGAGCCCGCCGGCTCCGCCGATGCTGCCGAGGAGATTGGCGTTCTGGCCGATGTCGAAGATGCCGCCGGCGGCGCCGAGCGTCACGCAGCGCACCGAGTTAACGTTGGCGCCGGTGATCTGCAGCGTGCCGCCGTTCAAGGCGAGTGGCCCGGCCGCATCGCCGAGGTTGTTGTCGGCCGAGATCGAGAGCGCGCCGCCGTTGATGGTGGTGCCCCCGGTATAGCTGTTGGCGCCGACGAGCGTCAGCGTGCCAGTGCCTTCCTTCACCAGCGAGCTGCCGATGCCGCCGGAGAATCCCCCGTCGGCAATCACGCCGCTTACCGTCGTCGAGAGATTGTTCGAGCCGACCGTGAGCTGCTTGCTGCCGAGGTTGAACGAGCCCGCGCCCTCGAGCGAGCCGATCGAGACGCCAGACGTCGGCACGGACGAGATGTCGAATGTGCCGCCCGCATTGACCGTCCAGCGCGACGTGCCTCCGGTGGCGTTTTCGCCGAACCCGCCGAGGCCGCCCGCATTGATCGTCACCACGGCGTTGCCGGCCGTGCTGAGGCCGCCGAATGCCACAATGCCGTTGGCATTGGCCGTGAGGCTGGCGTTGGCGGCCGTGCTGGTGCCGCTGAAGAGGACCTCGCCGGAGTCGCCGGTCGATGCCGTGATGACGGCGTTGCCCGCCGAGCTCGTGGAATCGAAGATCAGGAATGCGGTTGGGCCGTTGACGGTCGCCGTGCCGACGATCGAGCCGCCGTCGATCACCAGTAGCCCGCCGGTGACCGTGGTGCCGCCGGTGTAGAGGTTGTTGCCCGAGAGCGTCAGCGTGCCATCACCCGTCTTGGTGAGGCCGCCTGCACCGTCTATGGGGCCGCTCAACGTGGCTTCGTTGGGGAAGCCGTTGATGTCGAACGTGCCGCCGCCGCTATTCAGGGTGATCTCGCGGGAGCTCGTGAAGGTGCTGGCGTTGAATTGCAGCGTACCGCCGTTGAAGGCCAGTGCGCCGCCGACGGCGCCCAAGTTGTTGTCCGCCGACACCGCCAGCGTGCCGCCGTTGACCGTCGTGCCGCCGGTGTAGGTATTGGTGCCGGAGAGCGTGAGCACGCCGGCGCCGCTCTTGGAGACCGACCCGGTACCGGTGATGGTGTTGGACAAGGTCGCGGCCGTCGGCTGGCTGAAGTCCACCGACCCCGTGACGGCGATGTTTCCGTTGACCGTCGAGCCGGCCTGCAGGGTGAGCGTGTTGGCGCCGCCGGTGAAGGTGATGGCATTGGCCTGCGCGCCACCGCCGCCCGCCGTCCCGCCGGTGATCGTGCCGCTATTGATGACGGTGAGGCCGCCGCCGACGATGCCGGCGCCGCCCGCGCCGGCGACGCCCGGACCGAAGATAACACCGGCGCCCCCTGCGCCGCCATTAATGGTGCCCGTCGCGGTGTTGGTGATGGTCAAACCCGATCCGGTGATTCCGGCACCGCCTGCCCCGCCAGCGCCGCCGACGATGAGACTATCGCCGCCCGCGCCGCCGCTGCCGCCGATAATGGATGAAGAGCTGGTCAGGGCTGCCCCGCTTGTGCCGAAAGCGATGCCGATGCCGCCGCTGCCGCCGCCGCCGCCGCCGCTAGAGTCGCCAGTTCCGCCTGTTCCGCCGCTGCCGCCAGCAATGGCGCCCCCCGTGGTGACGGCAATGGCACCGGTGACGGCCGCGCCGTAACCGGCCGCGCCACCGCCGCCGGCGGCGGTGACAGAAGCTCCCCCTCCGCCAGTTCCCCCATTGCCGCCCGCAGACGGACCGATCGCTCCCGGCGCCGCGACCACCACACCGTGCGCGCCGCCACCGCCCCCGCCACCCTTGTCTGCGCCAGTCCCACCGGCGTCGCCATTACCTCCCGCGGTCGCCGCACCGGTGCCGCCCGCGCCACCGGGATTACCCGGACCGCCATCGCCGCCGGTCGCGCCGCTGCCGCCGCCGCCGCCGCCGCCGTTCAGGAAGCCGCCCGCACCGACTCCGCCGGCGCCGGTGAGCGAGTCGGTGCCGCCGGCAGCGCCACCGGCGCCCTGACCGCCGTCCGCCGCGGCGGGGACTGCTGCAATGGTCAACAGAATGGGCGTGAGACACGTCGTGGCCAGCAGCATTGCCGCCAAGCGGCCCACGATTCGCAGTGGTGGCCGATGCGTCATCGTCTCTCCCCAAGCCCGCGCCCATGCGGCCGACAGCACCGCGCAACCGACGGATCGAGTACGGCCGTAGCGCCCCGCCCCTTCGCCACATGCAACTTTTGGTAAAGGTCAGCCTAACCCACATCGCGACGGCGATGAGGTCAAAAAAAGATCAAAGATGATGGCGGGACGTGCCGTCGCGATCGGTATCCGCATCTGAATTGCAGCATCGCCGCTCTTGTCCCATCGCGGGTCGCAGGCCAAGGTCAAAAAAAGGTCAAAAGCTGGCCGAAGCGGAGAACCGGCGTGGCGTTGTACGAATTCGGCGCGTTCGTCCTCGACACTCCCGAGCGGCGGCTGACGCGGCAGGGTGAACGCGTGCCCGTCACGGGCAAGACGCTCGACGTGCTGCGGCTGCTCGTCGAAGCCGAGGCCGGCTGGTCGATCGCCAGACCTTCAACGCCCAGCTCTGGCCCGAGGTCATCGTCGAGGACCGCAACCTCACTGTCCATATCTCCGCCCTGCGCAAGGCGCTAGGCGGCGGCTGCATCGAGACGGTGGCCAAGAGCGGCTATCGGCTGGCGCTGCCGGTGCGCGCGGTGAACGGGCAGGCTTCGTCGGAATCCCTCCAGGCGCAACGCGAGGCACGCTACCAGCTCAGCCAGGCCGAGCGCGTGCCGGCGCTGAAGGCGCTCGGCCTGTTCGAGCGGGCGCAGGCACTCCATGCCCTGGAACGCTGTGTGGACGAGCGCGCCGACAATGCGCCCTTCATCGCCGAGTTCCCGCCGTTCCGGCCATTGCGCGGCGAGCCGCGATTCGATCGGCTGCTGGCGACGATCGGGCTGCTCAATCCGCTGCCGGCAACATCACCGTGAAGGTCGAGCCCTTGCCAGGTGTGCTCTGGATGTCGAGCCGGCCGCGATGGCGGTTGACCACGTGCTTGACGATGGCGAGCCCGAGCCCCGTGCCGCCGAGCTGGCGCGAGCGCGCGGCGTCGACGCGGTAGAAGCGCTCGGTGAGGCGCGGCAGGTGGTTGGCGGGGATGCCGTCGCCCTCGTCCGCGACGGCGACGGCGACGCGGTCGCGGCCCATCGCGCGCGCCGCCACGCGCACCGTGGTGTTGGGCTTGGCGTACTTGATCGCGTTGTCGACCAGGTTCTGGAAGACGATGGTGAGCTCGTCGTAGTCGCCGACGGCGCGCGGCAGCTCCGGCTCGACGGCGAGCTCGAGCGCCACCTTGCGCGCGCTCGCCTTGAGCTGCAGCAGGTCGAGCACGCCCTTCAGCACGCGGTCGACGTCGATCGCGGTGTCGGGCCGGGCATGCTCGTGCTGCTCGATGCGCGACAGCATCAGGAGATCGTCGACCAGGCGGCGCATGCGCTCGGCCTGCTCGGCCATGATGCCGAGGAAGCGCTCGCGCGCGCTCGCGTCATCTCGCGCCGGGCCGCGCAGGGTCTCGATGAAACCGGCCAGGCCCGCGATCGGCGTCTTGAGCTCGTGGCTGGCATTGGCGACGAAGTCGGCGCGCATGCGCTCGGCGCGGCGCAGCGCCGTCGTGTCGTGCAGCACGATCAGCGCCAGCGAGCCGTCGGCCGCCGCACGCGGCAGGCGGCGCAAGTGAGCCACCATGTCGAGCTCGGGCGGGCCCGGCAGCACGAACTCGACGGCGGTCTGGTCGGGGCCGGTGAAGTTGCCGTCGGCGGTGTCGAGCAGCCCGTCGATGGCGGCCAGCAGCTGCGGCTGGCGGAACATGGTGGAGAGATCGCGCTCGGCGCCGGCAGCGCCCAGCAACTGACGGGCGGCAAGGTTGGTGCGCACGATGCGGCGGCCGCGATCGACGGCGATCAGCGGATCGGGCAGGCCATCGACGATCGCCTGGGCGGAAGCCGCGAGATTGTCGATCGAGGCGCGCTGGCGGCGCCAGCCGGCCGAGAGCTGGGCCGCCGCCGTCGCCAGCTCCTCGGTGGCGGGCGCGAAGGAGAGCCGCGGCATCACCGGCTCGCGCTCGTCCGACAGTTCGCCGACGAAACGGGCGAAGCGGGCCAGCGAGCCGAGATAGCGCTGCACCAGCCAGACCGTGACCACGGCGATGCCGGCCATGGCGATCAGCGTCGGCCGGCCGGCGAGATGGCCCGACCAGTACAAGGCCAGCAGCGCGGCGAAGGACGGCGCCAGTGCCACGCCATTGGCGGCGAAATAGCGGCGCAAGGGGACGGGCTGGTCGGCCACGGCGCCTCCCTATGTCAGGTGGCGCGGCGCGAAGAAGCGGATGGCCAGCAGGCCGTAGACGAAGCCGCCGACATGGGCCGCCCAGGCGATCTGCTCGCCGCCCGACCCCGGCATGCCGCCGAACAGGCCGAAGAAGAGGTTGATGGCGATCCAGATGCCGGCGATGGGATAGAGCGAGGGCAGGTTGCCGGTGTAGCGCATCAGCATCAGCACGGCGCCGAACACGCCCGAGATGGCGCCCGACGCGCCGATCACCGGATCGATCGAGTCGGGGTAGAGCAGCACCTGCACGAAGCCCGCGACGATGCCGGCCGAGAGATAGAAGAAAACGAAGCGGCGCACGCCCAGCATGCGCTCGACCGGCGTACCGAACGCCGCCAGCGTCACCATGTTGATGACGAGATGCATCCAGCCGCCATGCAGGAACTGGTAGGTGATGGGCGAGGCGATCTGGGTCAGGAGATCGCTGCCGCCGCCGGTGTAGGCGGCCGGCACCAGGCCGAACATCAGGATGATGACGTTGTCGGTCTCCTCGCCCAGCAGGCTGCGCAGGAGCTGGACCGCGACGTTGATGCCGATCAGCCACATCACCGCCGGCGGCAAATTGATCGCCCGCTCGCCCGTGCCGCGTCCCCGCCCCCGGCGGTCGCTGTTGTCGAAAGGCATCCGGCTGCTCCGTTCCAACCCTGGCGCTGTCGTAACGCTTGCTTATAGCACTATCCGTCCTGCTGGAATCAGCCGGACGGATTGCGCCCTGTGATCGCGTTGTCGGAACAACGCATTTCCACGCAGATGGAACCGCACGCGGTTCCATCTGCGTGGAAGCTGCGCTATCGCTTCAGGCGGCGCGAGCCCAGCCAAAGAAAGACGCCGCCCAGGATCAGGGTCGGCGAGCCGCACAAGATGGCGATGCCGCCCATGTCGTTGAGGAGATTGCCATCGGTGACAGTCAGGATGCAGCCCAGTGTCAGCAACAGGACGATCGAGCCGGAAATGGCGAAGAACCAGCCGAGTCCGCGGCCTTTCGCCGGCGGCTGCGGATGGACCGGGGGCGGCGGCGGCACAGGGTCGTCAGCCACCGCGGTGCCACCGTCGATTGCGCAGCCATCCCAAGATCACCAGGACACTCCCTAAAAGAAGCAGCGGTGAGGCAAGTACGAGAGCCGACCACCTCCACTCCCGAACCGAGACAACACGGCCCAGGCTGACAGCCAACAATAGTATACCGGAGGCAAGAATGCCTGCCGGTGCCTCGGGTGTTCGATTGTTCATCGCCTCGCTTGCGCCAAGCGAGCGTTCCCGGCGGCACCCGGTCGATAGAAGGTGTTGTAGGTGTCGAACGGGATGATGGCGCCGTCCGGGGTCACGAAATGGACGCAGGAGCGCTTGACGTTGCCCAGGCAGAAATTGAAGCGGTCGAGGAACTCCACGATGGTGACGCGAAAGACGTTCTCGTAGCCCGAGCCCTCGGGCATCGGCACGTCGGGCAGGCAGCACAGCAGCGAGCCCAGCCGCTCGGCGGTGTTGGTGTCGGCGGTAGACAGCGACAAGAGATCGACGAAGCGCTGGCGCAGCTCGGGGTACTTCTCGAAGGAGATGGCGTTGGGCATCGCGGGCAGCAGCGCCTCGCGCGGCACCAGCGAGGTGAGCGGGATCACCTTCTCGCCGTCGCGCACGCCGTAGCCGATCGAGATCGAGGCGGGATTGCAGGGCAGTGGGATCATGTCGCCGTCGGCGAACACGCCCGACTCCTCGACGATGCGGCGGCGGATCTCCGACAGCACGATGCGGTTGGTCTTGGGATCGAAGCCTTCGTTGCGGCCGGCGTCCTGGACGGGCTGGAAGTTGATGCCGCGCACGCATTTGTATTTCAGCGCGTGGCGCACGATGTCGCCGATCTCGCTGTCGTTGACGCCGCGCTTCACCGTGCAGACCAGCGTCGTCGAGATGTTGCGCGCCTCGAGTTTGGCCAACGCCTGGCGGCGGATACGTGAAAGCGCGGCGCCGCGCAGATTCTTCAGCGCCTCGTCATTGAGCGAATCGAACTGCAGGTAGACCTCGAAGCCAGGGCGCAGCGCGGCCAGCGCGTCGCAGAAGGCCGGATCCTCGGCGATGCGGATGCCGTTGGTGTTCAGCATCACGTGCTTGATGGGGCGGCGGCGGGCGGCAGCGAGGATGTCGAGGATCTGCGGATGGATGGTGGGCTCGCCGCCCGAGATCTGCACCAGGTCGGGCTCGCCTTCGCTCCTCACCAGGGCGTCAAGCATGAACTCGACCTCGCTGAGGCTGCGATGGCTGTTCCGCTTGGGCGATGAATCGGCAAAGCACACCGGGCAGGCGAGGTTGCAGGCCTCGTTGATCTCGACGATCGCCAGGCACGAATGCTGCTCGTGGTCGGGGCAGAGGCCGCAATCCCACGGGCAGCCGCGTTCGGTCCGGGTGAACGGCGCCAGGGGCCGGTCGCCGGGCTTGAGGTATTCCAGGGTGCGCCGCCAGTAGACCGGGTCGTCCGACACCAGGGTCTTCATCACGCCGTGCTCGGGGCAGCGCTTGGAATAGTAGATGCCGCCGTCCTCCTCGACGATCTTGGCCGGCACCAGGCCGAGACAGGTCTCGCAGAGGGAGGTGGTCTGGCCGAGGAAGAGGTAGGGTGCCGCCTTGCGTGGTAGCGCGGCTTCCAATCGGTTGGAACCGCTTGCGGTTCCAACCGATTGGAAACGCGTTGTTCCAGGTGCCTCGTTCACACGCAAGCTGTCCGGCTCTTTGGAGCCGGACAGTTTGCGCTTTACGCCGTCGTACATGCCCTGCTCCCTCGGCGGATCATCACGCCAGCGTACAGGACCAGGGCGAGACACACCAAGTGGAACAGATTGAACGGGCCGGCGAGCGTTGCATAGGGTTTGAAGAACTCCCAGACGAAGCGTTGCAGGCCGTACCAGCCGACCGTGAGATAGAAGCCGTTCTTCAGCCAGAAGCGGTCGCGAGCGATGAAACGCTGGATCAGCACGACGAAAATCGCCGCCATGGCGAGCGATTCGTAGAGCTGCACGGGATGGCGGCCGATGCCGTCGCCGAAATCGACGGCCCAGGGAACGCCGGTCGGCGTGCCGTAGGTGAAATCGGCAAGGCCTGAGAAGAAGCAGCCCAGCCGGCCGACCGCCACGGTGGCGGCGAAGGGGGCGGCGAAGACGATGCCGGTCGAGCCCTTGACGCCGGTGAAGCGCTTGAACGCTTCGACAGCGGCGATGGCGCCGGCGATGCCGCCCACCATGGAGAAGCCCAGTGCATGCAGGCCGGAGAGCAGCGCATTCGCCGTGCCGAAGAACATCGCGCCGCAGAGCGCGCCGGCGCCGGCGGTGACGGCGTAGAGGCCGGGATGCGCCACGCGGTTGGCGGGCAGCGCTTCAGCCGGAATGAGATGACGCGTGGTCCACCAGAACACCGTCATCGAGGCAAGCCACGCCGTGACATCGAAGACGGCGTGGATGTAGGGCAAGCCGAAATAGCTCATGTCTTCCGGACCGCGCGCGTCCCGCGCGCCTCATGAGCGCGCGGGACGCGCGCGGTCCGGAAAAGCATGATCCTTACTTC
The DNA here is from genome assembly GCA_009377525.1 of Rhodospirillales bacterium. Classification (GTDB taxonomy): domain Bacteria; phylum Pseudomonadota; class Alphaproteobacteria; order Reyranellales; family Reyranellaceae; genus Reyranella. The sequence continues at coordinate 4,025 of WHTW01000028.1, read as the reverse complement.
TTCGGACCACCCTGCCCCGTGGCGCGCAGGCGCAGGCGCAGCGCGTTCAGCTTGATGAAGCCTTCGGCGTCGCGCTGGTCGTAGGCGCCGGCGTCGTCCTCGAAAGTGACGGTCTTCATCGAGTAGAGCGACTTGGGCGACTTGCGGCCGACCACGGTGGTGTTGCCCTTGTAGAGCTTCAGCCGCACCGTGCCGGTGACGTTTTCCTGGCTCTTGTCGATCAGCGCCTGCAGCATCTCGCGCTCGGGCGAATACCAGAAGCCGTAATAGATCAGCTCGGCGTACTTGGGCATCAGCTCGTCCTTGAGGTGCGCCGCGCCGCGGTCGAGCGTGATCGATTCGATGCCGCGATGGGCAGCGTGGAGGATCGTGCCGCCCGGCGTCTCGTAGATGCCGCGGCTCTTCATGCCGACGAAGCGGTTCTCGACCAGGTCGAGGCGGCCGATGCCGTTCTCCTTGCCGAGCTCGTTCAGCCGCGTCAGCAGGGTCGCGGGCGACATCGCCTTGCCATCGATGGCGACCGCATCGCCCTTCTCGAAATCGATGGTGATGTAGGTCGCCTTGTCGGGCGCTTCCTCGGGCGCGATGGTGCGCTGGTAGACCATCTCGTCGGCCTCCTCCCAGGGATCCTCCAGGATCTTGCCCTCGCTCGAGGAGTGCAGGAGGTTGGCGTCGACCGAGAACGGCGCCTCGCCGCGCTTGTCCTTGGCGATCGGGATCTGGTGCTGCTCGGCGAACTCGATCAGCTTGGTGCGCGAGGTGAGCTCCCATTCGCGCCACGGCGCGATCACCTTGATGTCGGGTTGCAGCGCATAATAGGTGAGCTCGTAGCGCACCTGGTCGTTGCCCTTGCCGGTGGCGCCGTGGCTGACGGCGTCGGCGCCGACCATGCGGGCGATCTCGATCTGGCGCTTGGCGATCAACGGCCGGGCGATCGAGGTGCCGAGCAGGTACTGGCCTTCGTAGAGCGCGTTGGCGCGGAACATCGGGAAGACGAAGTCGCGCACGAACTCCTCGCGCACGTCGTCGATGTAGATGTTCTCCGGCTTGATACCCAGCATCTCGGCCTTCTTGCGCGCCGGACCCAGCTCCTCGCCCTGGCCGAGATCGGCGGTGAAGGTCACGACCTCGCAGCCATAGGCCTCCTGCAGCCACTTCAGGATGACGGAGGTGTCGAGGCCGCCGGAATAGGCCAGCACGACTTTCTTGATGTCGCCCTTCTTGAAGGGCCCGGTATAAGTAACGCTCATGGCGGCCGGCTTTCGGTTCGGATCGGTAAAGGCGCGCGAATATAGCGGCGGAAGCCAGCCGGGCAAGCCTGCCGCAAAGACGCTATAATCGCTCCCGAGATAAGCTCAGCCATGGCCTCTGCCCTAGATCGCCTCACCTATGCCGCGCGCCAGACCGCGCGTGTCGCCTGGTATGCCGGCCACTATGCCGCCGGCCGCCGGCTGCTGAAGCCCATGCCCAAGCCCGACTTTCCGGTCGGGCCAACGCCCTCGCGCGACGAACTGACGAAGGACATGCGCGCCGTCTTCGAGCGCGAATGGCAGGACATCAAAGCCGGGCTCCTTCCAGTACCGCGCTCTTTGTCCTTCGATCCCGGCGAGTTTTTGCGCCGCAGCGTCCTCTATTTCCGCGACCTGCCGCAGGTCGACGCGCGCCGCCACGGCCAGAGCGAGGAGCTGCCGCCCGGCGAGCAGGGCGACGGCCTGCCCGACTACTACCGCCAGAACTTCCACTTCCAGAGCGACGGCTGGCTCAGCGAGCATTCGGCCGCGATCTACGACACCCAGGTCGAAGTGCTGTTCACCGGCGCCGCCGACGTCATGCGCCGCCGTGCCATGAAGCCGATCGCCGAGTGGATGGTGGGCCGCAGCCAGCGCCATCTCGCGGGCCTCGACGTCGGCTGCGGCACCGGCCGGCTGCTCGCCTTCCTGCATGATGCCTGGCCGGGCATGAAGTTCACCGGCCTCGATCTCAGCCCGCCCTATCTCGTCGAGGCGCGCCGCCTGATCGGCCGGACCGCGCGCGTGAAACTGATCGAGGGCGCCGCCGAGAAGCTGCCGTTCGACTATGCCAGCCTCGACCTCGTCGTGTCGTCATTCCTGATGCACGAGCTGCCCGAGACGATCCGCCAACAGGCGTTGGCCGAGATGGCGCGCGTGCTGAAGCCGGATGGCCTCGTCGTGATCGTCGATTCGATCCAGAGGGGCGATCAGCCGTCATGGAACGGTCTGATCGACCTCTTCCCGCATTATTTCCACGAGCCGTACTATGCGGAGTATGCCAACGGCAGCGTCGAAGCGTGGGGCGAAGCGGCCGGATTGAAGCCCATCGCCAGCGAACGCGCCTTCCTATCGAAGATCGCGGCGTTCAATAGGTAAGCCCCTCGGCCTCGACGGCAGCTATCGGCCTCGACGCCTTTGACTCTTGGCGTTAGCCTTCTTGGTGACGAGTGTCAGCAAGACGCCTTCAGGTCGATCCTCCACCATCACCGTCATGCCCTTGCGCCAACGATGCTTGTCGCGAATCGCCTTGGGCACGACCACGCGCCCTCTGGTGGACATCCTGATCTCAGTCATCGCGCTAGTCTGCAGTCGGGCGAAGGAAGACGTCAAACGCCGGCCTTGACCTCGATGTCACGTACACGCTCGCCGCGCTTGCGCGCGCTGGCACTCTTGAGCTGGCCGCAGGCGGCGAGGATGTCGCGGCCGCGCGGCGTGCGGATGGGGGCGCTCAAGCCACCGTCGTTCACGATCTCGGCGAAGCGGTGCATGCGGTTGTTGGAGCTGCACTCGTAGGGCGCGCCCGGCCAGGGATTGAACGGGATCAGGTTCACCTTGGCGTGGATCGGCGTCAGGAGCCGCACCAGCTCGCGCGCGTCGGCGTCGCTGTCGTTGACGCCCTTCAGCATGGCGTACTCGAAGGTGATGCGCCGGCTGTTCCTGGCGCCGGGATAGGCGGCGCAGGCCTTGAGGAGCTCGGCGATCGGCCATTTGCGGTTGATCGGCACCAGCGTGTCGCGCACCGCGTCGCTCACCGCATGCAGGGAGACCGCGAGGTTGACGTCCAGCGCCTCGCCGACCCTGGGGATCATGGGCACGACGCCCGAGGTCGACAGCGTGATGCGGCGGCGGGAGAGCGCGATGCCCTGCTCGTCCATGACGATCCTGAGCGCCGTCGCCACGTTGTCGAAATTGTAGAGCGGCTCACCCATGCCCATCATGACGATATTGGAGAGCATGCGCGTGGTCTCGGTCGGCGTCGGCCACTCACCGTAGCTGTCGCGCGCCACCATGAACTGACCGACGATCTCGGCGGGGCTGAGGTTGCGCACCAAGGGCTGCGTGCCGGTGTGGCAGAAGCTGCAGGTGAGCGTGCAGCCGACCTGGCTCGACACGCACACCGAGCCGCGATCCTCCTCGGGGATGTTGACGGTCTCGGCCTCGTTGCCGTCGGGAAAGCGCAGCAGCCACTTGCGCGTGCCGTCGACCGAGCGCTGCTCGGTGACGATCTCGGGCCGCTCGACGACGAACAGCTCGGCCAGACGATCGCGCGTCTTCTTGGCGATGTTGGTCATCAATCCGAAGTCGCGCACGCCGTGCCAGTAGATCCACTGCCAGACCTGGCGGGCGCGGAACGGCTCCAGGCCCGCCTCGGCGAGCGTTCCCTTCAGCTCCTCGCGCGACAGGCCGACCAGGTTGCGGCGCGTGTCGTTGCGGCCGCGGAACGGCTCGGTGATCTGAAGAGGCTCGGTGGACAGGAGGGCCATGGATGGCGCATCACATAAGTCATGCACCTCTCCCCCGCTAGAGGGAGAGGCTGGGTGAGGGGGTCAGGCACGTCGTCACCCCCTCACGATGACTTTGACCTGTTGGCAGCCGGCTGGCCGAGGATCCGCCAAGCCGTGCATGCACTGCTGTCAGCGGCGCGAGGATTTTCCGGCATTTCCGCCCGACCCTCTTGTTTGGACTGCACCCCTCGGGTGAGACAGCAAAACGCCGGACAGCTGGTTGATCATT
>WHTW01000027.1 GCA_009377525.1 Rhodospirillales bacterium | reverse complement strand
ACTACAAGATCCGCGAAGGCCGCGTCCGCAAGCGCATCTTCGAGATGGTCAAGGCTGTGGGCGCCGCCAGCCATGCCGAAGTGCTGGGCGGCCGCAAGAAGCGATAGCTCCAGCACATTGCCAGCTAGCCGGCGCGGGCATGGAACCCAGCGCCATCCCAAGCATGGGCATGCTTGGGGCGCAGCATACTCCACTGAGCCTGTCCTTGGCGTCGGATCACCCACCCTTCGTTCTAGACCGGCCGTTCACCCTCGATCGTAGTGCGATGCATTTCACGCCGCTGGCCGTCGTAGTCGTTGATGGCGTTGTGCTGGGTGCAGCGGTTGTCCCACATCGCCAGCGCACCCTTGCTCCAGCGGAAACGGCAAGTGAATTCCGGCCGTGTCGCATGCGCCTGCAGGTAGTCGAGCAGCGGCTTCGACTCCGCCTCGGTCCAGCCTTCGAAGCGGATGGTGTACACGCCGTTGATGTAGAGCGCCTTGCGGCCGCTCTCCGGATGGGTACGCACCACCGGGTGCAGGATCTCGGCATCACCCGCTTCGCTCGGCACCACCGTCATTGCTTTGACGCCGCCGCCGCTGGCGAACAGCCCTTGCGTGCCGTAGGAGCGCCGGCCGCTATGTACCGCCTTCAGGCCTTCCAGGCTCTGCTTCAGCCCGTCGGACAGCTCCTCGTAGGCCAGGTACATGCTGGCCCACAGCGTGTCGCCCCCATAGGGTGGCACATCGCGGGCGTAGAGCAGCGAGCCGAGGGGCGGCCGCTCCAGGAAGCTGAAATCGGAGTGCCAGCCACCACCGAAATTGTGCGTCTTGACGTCGCTTGCTTCCTTGATGACGGCGATGATCTCGGGGTGCCCCGGCATGGTCTTGACGAACGGCGTCTCGCCGAACGGGCCGAAACAGCGGCTGAGCCGCTTGTGCGTCTCCGGCGTCAGTACCTGGTCGCGGAAGAAGATCACGCCATGTTCGACGAACGCGCCACGCACCGCCGCGTAGGTGTCGTCGTCCAGCGGCTGCGATAGATCGACCCCGGTCACCTCGGCGCCCAAGGCACCCGCAATCTTCCGCACCTCGATGCTGTTGTGACCCATCGCTTCCATCTCCTTGCGAGAGGAGCAGAGGCGGATTCGGCTGAGCGAGGCAGCGCGCCAAATCACACTCTCAATCCTCTGGCGCTTTTGGTCATGATAGAGTGAATTGAGGATGATCGTTTTGATCAAATCATGAAAGCATGATGATGCCTATTGGCCACACCGTCTACCGCACCGCGCCCACGCCGACGGCCAGCAGCGCGAAATGCATCGCACCACGATCGAGGGTGAACGGCCGGTCTTAGAGCAGTCCAAGTGACCGGAAGGAGGGACCCTAGTTGAACCTGACGTACTCGAAGTTGGCCGGCTGGTTGTTGATGCCGCGCTGCGGCGGGGCGATCCAGTTGGCGAACTTTCCAGGTTCGACCATCGCCGGGCCCATCAGCGACGTCACGTACGCGCGATCCTCGGCCGTCGGCAGCCACTTGTGCTCGCCCGCCTTCCACTCGGCCTCGCTCATCACCTTGCCGTCGGGCGAGACGTTGAGCTCGGCGAAGGCGCCGATGCGGCGGTTGAAGGCGCGGTGCGGCAGCTTCAGCTCGAAGGCGATGCCGGCCTGCTCGATCGCCCGGTTCCAGCGCAGCAGACCCCTGGCGCAGTCCTCGATGTAGTCGTTGCGCAGGCGCTCGTTCAGCGCCGACAGGGCCGGCACGGTCTTGCGCACGATGCGGCCGTTCTCGGCCGTGTCCATGGCGAAGGTCGAATCGGTGAGCACGTGGTCGTCGTCGATGCGCGTCTCGAGGTAACGGCCCTTGACGCCCATCGTGTAGTAGTTGGCGGCGTTGGTGGAGGCCTCCTGGCCGAACAGGTCGAGCGACACCGAGAAGTGGAAGTTGAGGTACTTCTGGATCGTCGCCAGGTCGATCGCGCCCAGGCTGCGCATGTCGTCGGTCTTGTGCTCCTTCATGAGATCGCAGGTGCGCTGGACGATGCGCTGCACGCCGGATTCGCCCACGAACATGTGGTGCGCTTCCTCGATCAGCATGAACCGGCAGGAGCGCGACAGCGGGTCGAAGCCCGATTCGGCGAGCGACGCGAGCTGGTACTTGCCGTCGCGGTCGGTGAAGTAGGTGAACATGAAGAAGGAGAGCCAATCCGGCGTCTTCTCGTTGAAGGCGCCGAGGATGCGCGGCTTGTCGGGGTCGCCGGAGTGGCGCTCCAGCAGCATCTCCGCCTCCTCGCGGCCGTCGCGGCCGAAATAGGCGTGCAGCAGGTAGACCATGGCCCACAGATGCCGGCCTTCCTCGCAATTGATCTGGAAGAGGTTGCGCAGGTCATAGAGCGAGGGCGCCGTCTTGCCGAGCAGTCGCTGCTGCTCGACGCTGGCAGGCTCGGTGTCGCCCTGGGTCACGATCAGGCGGCGCAGCGTCGAGCGCAGCTCGCCGGGAACCTCCTGCCACACCGGCTTGCCCTTGTTGTCGCCGTAGGCGATCACGCGGTTGGGATCTTGGCCCCCGAGGAAGATGCCCCAGCGATAGTCCGGCATCTTCACGTAGCCGAAGTTGGCCCAGCCATTGGCCTCGGCCGAGATGGCGGTGCGCAGGTAGACGTCGAAGTTGAGCGTGCCGTCCGGCCCCATGTCCTTCCACCAGTCGAGGAAGCGCGGCTGCCAGTTCTCCAGCGCGCGCTGCAGGCGCCGGTCGCTCGACAGGTCGACGTTGTTGGGGATGCGCTGGGTATAGTCGATGGACATGTCCTGCTCCTTTTACGCCCGTTGGGCTATGCCCGCTTGCGGTCGTACTTGGATTGCTTGCCCGTGCCGTAGAGTTTCAGCGCGCCCTCGGGGCCGGTCGCGTTGGGCCGCTGAAAGATCCAGTTCTGCCAGGCCGACAGGCGGGCGAAGATCTTGGTCTCCATGGTCTCCGGTCCGGCGAAGCGCAGGTTGGCTTCCATGCCTATGAGGCCGTCGGGCGAGAAGCCGGCGCGCTCTTCGAGGACCAGCCGCACCTCGTCCTCCCAGTCGATGTCGTCGGGGGTGAAGGTGACCAGGCCGAGCTCGTCGGCCGTCTCGGCATCGAGCGCTTCGCCGATCTCCTCCTTGAGCTCGTTGACGCGGCTCGGCTTGGCGAGGAAGCGCGTTCCAAGCCGCGTGAGGCCGTTGCCCATGGGGTAGGGGCCGAAGTTCATCGCCGTCAGCCGCAGCGTGGCGGCCGGCAGGTTGGAGCCTTCGAACATGCCGTCCAGCATGTAGGAGCGGTCGGCCGCCAGCACGATCTCGAGCAGCGTGCCGGTGAAGCATGAGCCCGGCTCGACCAGGGCGATCAGGCTGCGCGAGCTGACGTCGAGCCGCTTCAGGGTGCGCTTCCAGTAGAGCACGATCTCGCGCACCAGCCAGTTCGACGACTCCTTGGCCAGCAACGCGTCATGGGCCTCGACCAAGTCGGCTTCGCCCTGGCTCAGCAGGACCCAGGTGCCGATCTCGGTCTCGTTGAGCCGCAGATGCATCATGGCGTCATCGAGCTCGCGCGCCAGCGCGAGCGGCCAGAAGGCGGCGCCTTGCGCGTGGACGGCTGCGGCATCGGCCGGCGGCGCGGCGGCCGGACCTTTTACGCGGAACTTCGCGGCGCGGCGCTCGCGGTCGATCTCGATGGTGAGATAGGCGTAGCGGACCGTGTCGCCGTCGATCGTGCGCTCGACCGCGGGCAGGGCGATGCCCTTGGCGCCCTTGGGCCGGCTCGATCGCGCGGCGACCTCCTCGGCGATCTTTCCAGTTTCGTCTGAAAGCTTGCTGGGCGGGATCAGCTTGTCGACCAGGCGCCAGTCGCGCGCCCGCTTGCCGCGCACGCCCTCGGCGGTGGTGCAGAAGAAGTCGGCATGATCGCGCCGCACCAGGCGCTTGTCGACCAGGCGCGTCAGGCCGCCGGTGCCGGGCAGCACGGCGAGCAGCGGCAGCTCGGGCAGCGACACCGCGCTCGAGCCGTCGTCGGCCAGCAGGATCTGATCGCAGGCCAGCGCCAGCTCGTAGCCGCCGCCGGCGGCGATGCCGTTGATCGAGCAGATGTAGGTCTGGTCCGAATGCTCGCTGGCGTCCTCGATGGCGAGCCGCGTCTCGTTGGTGAACTTGCAGAAGTTCACCTTGTGGTCGTGGCTCGAAAGGCCAAGCATGTTGATGTTGGCGCCCGAGCAGAAGATGCGGTCGCGCTGCGAGCGGATGACCACGGCGCCGACCTCGGGATGCTCGAAGCGCAGGCGCTGCACGGCATCCGCCAGCTCGATGTCGACGCCGAGATCGTAGGAATTGAGCTTCAGCTTGTAGCCGGGCCGCAGCCCGCCATCCTCGTTCACGTCCATGGTGAGGTAGGCCACGCCGTTCTCGGTGCCGAGCTTCCAGTGGCGGTAGCGGTCGGGCGCGGTGCGGAAGTCGATGGGCGTCTCGGACGTCGAAGTTCCCATGGGGCATTCCCTATTTACGTAATTCGGTACTGAAATACCTATTTACTTTCTCCACGGCAAGCGCATTCTCTCCCCAGATATGGTCGCGATCCGTCCTACTCAAGCCTCTGATCTTCCTGCAATTTCGGCGCTGGACGCGCGGCTGACCGGGGTGGACAAGCCGGACTACTGGCGCGACATGCTGGCCCCCGACCGCCATTTCCTGGTGGCCGAGACCGACTCGGGCACGCTGTTGGGCTTCATCGCGGGCGAGATCCGCGCCTGGGAGTTCGGCCAGCCGGCGGCCGGCTGGGTGTTCGCCATCCAGATCGAGCCCAGGCAGCGCCAGCGCGGCGTCGGCAGCGCCCTGTTCGACGCCCTGGTGGCGCGCTTCAAGGCCAAGGGCGTCACGCGCGTGCGCACCCTGGTCGATCGCAAGGACCATCTGATCCTCGCCTTCTTCCGTGCCCAGGGCATGGTGGCGGGCCCCTCGCTGCAGCTCGACATGGACGTCGCATGAAGCTGCAAACCGGCACGAGGCTTGGCCTCTATGCCGTGCTCGAGCTGGCGCGCGAGCCTGAGCGCACGCTGTCGGCCGCCGACCTCGCCGAGCGCTTCGGCGTGTCGAGCCATCACCTCGCCAAGGTGCTGCGCACGCTCTCGGGCGCCGGGCTGGTGCGCGGCGGCCGGGGCGCGGCGGGCGGCTATCGCTTCACCGGCAACCGTCGGCGCACCACGCTCATGGACATCGTCGCCCTGTTCGAGCCGGCGCCGGGCCAGCGCGCCAAGGAGCCGGGCGAGGACACCGACATCGGCACCGCCCTGCAGCGCGTGCTCCTGGAAGTCGACGAGATCGCCGAGGCGACCTTGCGGTCGATCAGCCTGGAGACCATGCTCAAGCCGAGGCGGTGATGCGCACCCTCGGGTTATTGTTGGCGATCGTTGGCAGCCTGCTGGCGACTACGGCGGGCGCCCAGACGAGCTGCGCGCCGGACGGTCGCCCGATCGATCCCTACTACGAGAACGACACCCTCGCCGAATGGCCACAGGAAGCGCAGCGCTTCAAGAGTAATGGTGAGTTGGTGTCGCGGCAAAGCGATCGCCTGTGGCTGGCGCTCGACGGCGGCAAGTCGATCGAGCTGGTCGACTGCCCCTACGGCGACGACGGCTACCACTTCCTCTACGAGCGCTACGACCAGGCCGGCCGTTTCTACGTCGTGCGCAAGTCCTCGCACGACGATTTCTCCTATGTCCTGGTGATGATGCCGACCGGGCGCCTGTACACCGTCTATGGCGCGCCGGTCTGGACGTCGGAGAAGTCGAAGTTTCTGAGCATCGGCTGCTCGCTGCAGCCGCCACGCGCCACGCTCGTCATCCACGCGTTGGATGGCGCGGAGCTGGCCACGGAGGCCGAATTCGAGCTGCCCTGCGATGCCGAAAGTTGCTCAGCGCGCTGGGATCACCAGTCGTGGATCTCGGTCACCTGCACGCCGCGCGACGGCGGCGGCAAGAAGGGCAAGGAGTTCGTCCTGATGCGCTCAACCACCGGCGCCTGGAACAAGTTCGGACGATGAAGGAGCGCGGACCTCCAGGTCCGCTCATGCTCATGCTCTTCCGGACCGCGCGCCTCTGGCGCGCTCATGAGGCGCGCGGGACGCGCGCGGTCCAGAAGACTATGAGCGGACCTGGAGGTCCGCGCTCCCGCTATGACCTGCCCCAGCCATCCCTCGTCTGCGGCAGCTTCTTCTTCAGGAGCGCGCCGGCCACGACGTTGCGCAGAACCTCCGCCGTGCCGCCGCCGATGGTGAACATGCGCACGTCACGTGCCATGCGCTCCAGCGGCAGCTCGCGCGAGTAGCCGCGCGCACCGAAGAACTGCAGGGCGTCGTTGACCACCTGGATGGCGCTCTCCGAGGTGAAGACCTTGGCTTGTGCCGCCAGCAGCATGTCGGGGAATCCGCCTTCGCCCGAGCGGGCGGCGTCGTAGACCAGCGCCTGCGCCGCGCGCAGCTTGATCGACATGTCGGCGAGCTTCCATTGCAGGCCCTGGAACTCGTTGATCGGCCGGCCGAACTGACGGCGCTTCTCCGACCAGTCGAGCGCCAGCTGATAGGCACCCTCGGCAATGCCCAGCGCCACCGTGGCCGCGCCGACGCGCTGGCTGTTGTAGGCGTTCATCAGGTCGGCGAAGCCCTTCTTCAGGCCGCGCGGCGGGATCACCAGCGCCGAGGGTGGCAGCTCCATGTCCTCGAAGTCGATCACCGCCTCGGGGATGCCGCGCAGCCCCATGGTCGGCTCACGCTTGGTTATTTTCAGCCCCGCGGTTTCGCCGCGAATCGCCAAGAAGCCACCGATGCCTTCCTCGTTGCCCTTCTCGTCGTAGACCTTGGCGAAGATCAGGTGGAGCCGCGAGACGCCGCCGCCGGTGATCCAGTGCTTGCGGCCGTTCACGACATAGCGGTTGCCCTTCCTGTCGGCGCGCGTGGTCATGCCGTTGGCGTCGGATCCGGCCTCGGGCTCGGTGATGCAGATGGCGGGCTTGTCACCGCCGAGCACCATGTCGGCCGCGAGCTTCTTCTGCTCGTCCGAGCCGTAGGCCATCACCGCGCTGATCGCGCCCATGTTGGTCTCGACGGCGATGCGGCCGGTGACCGAGCAGGCCGACGACAGCGCCTCGATGACGAGCACGGCGTCGAGCCAGTTCCTGCCCTGGCCGCCATACTGCTGCGGGATGGTCATGCCGAGCAGCTTGGCGTCCTTAAGGAGCTCGACGTTGTCCCAGGGATACTGCTCGGTGCGGTCGACCTCGGCCGCGCGCTTCGCCACTGGTCCCGCCGCGAGCTCGCGGGCGCGCGCCTGCAGCTTGATCTGTTCAGACGACAATCCGGACGCGTTCATGAATCCTATCCTTGGCCGTGGGGGTCGACGCTGAAGACGATAGCGGCATCGCTGCGGCCGCGCACCGCAACGCTGCCCAGGTTGCCGAAGACGAATTGGTCGCCGCAGGCCTCGCGCGTGCTGTTGGAGACGAGAATGCGCGTACCGTAGTCCTTGTTCAACTGCTCCAGACGCGCCGCGAGATTGACCGTGTCGCCCAGCAAGGTGAAGGTCAGGCGTCGGCCGGCGCCGACCGAGCCGCCGATCACGTGACCCGTGCTGATGCCGATGCGAGTGGCGAAGGCTGCGCCCATGTCGCCGAAGGTGCGCTCGCCGACGGCGCGCTGGATGTCGATGGCGGCGCGCACCGCGGCGCAGGCGTGGTTCTCGCAAGCGAGCGGCATGTTGAAGGAGGCGAACAGGCCGTCGCCGATGAAGGTGTTGACCACGCCGCCATGGGCGCGGATCGGCTCCAGCACGGTCTCGAGATATTCGTTAAGCGCCGCCACGAGGTGATCTGGTGCGAGGTGCTCGGCGATGGTGGTGAAGCCCGCAATGTCGGTGAACAGGACGGTGGCCTCGCGCGTCTCGCCGGCCAGCACGCCTTCGCCTTCGTGCTGGAGGATGGTGGCGGCCACGCTTTCGTCGACATAACGACCGAAGGTCTCGCGGAAGCGCTCGCGCTCGCGCAGGCCGCCGACCATGTTGTTGAACTGGCCGGTCAGCTCGCCGACCTCGTCGTTGGAGGTGACCGGCACGCGCTGAGTGAGATCGCCCTCGGCGACCTTACCCATGGCCTGCGACAGGTTGCGGAGCGGTCCCAGCAGCGAGCGGGTGACGAAATAGGCCGAAATCGCCACGGCCATGATGGTGACGACGACGACGTTGGCGACCTCGCCCTTGAGCCGATCGCCTTCATAGGAGAACAGTGCGGCGACGATTGCTGCGATCGGGGCGACCGAAATCACCAGCAACGCGACGATAAGCTTGACGTTGTAGCTGCCGAAGAAGAGTCCGAGATTGTCGCCGAAGCGGTCGAAGATGAAGGTGCAGAGCCCGGCAAGGTAATCGCTGATGACGAAATAGGTATAGGTGAAAAAGAAGACCGGGAAAATGATGCAGAGAGAGATGACCTGGGTGACCGTTGGCTGCGGCACGCCGCTCATGGCAGGATCCGTCAGGACGTAGGTGGCGGTCAGCCGGAAGATGGTCAGCACGAGGACCAGGACGCCGACGCGCTGCGCCGTCAGGATCGGCAGCTGGGTGAGGCGACGCTGCGTGTCCTCGAAACGCGCCTCGCCCTTGAGATAGCGGTCGATCGGCGCGAACAGCCGGCGCGCGAGAAGATAGTTCACCCCGCCCAGAAGGACCAACGAGGCGCCGAGCGAGCGCGGCGCGAAACTCCAGGCTCCGCTCATCACGATGAAGACGAGCGTGAAGGCGATATCGAGAGGAAGAACCGACGTCGCCATCAGGAGATAGCGCCGGCGGATCGCGGCGATTTCTGCCGGCGTCACGGGCACGTTCATGACGCCGGCCCGACGCGGTAGACCACGATATTGTCCTCATGGCCGCGCACATCGGTCATGCCCAGCCGCTCGCAATCGGCCGAGCCGGCGGCTCGCACCGTGCTTTCGGTGGCGAGGATGCGGGTGTGGAACTGCTTGTTGAGCTGTTCCATGCGCGAGGCGATGTTCACGGCGTCGCCGAGCAGCGTGTAGTTCAGCCGGTTCTCGGTGCCGATGGTGACGCCGATCACCGTGCCGGTGTTGATGCCGATGCGCGTGCGCAATGCGGCATGGCCGGCGAACGGGCCGTCGTCGAGGACGCGCTGGATCTCGATCGCCGCGGCGATCGCGGCCGCGGCGTGGTTCTCGCAGGGCAGCGGGAGGTTGAAGCTCGTGAACAGGCCGTCGCCGATGAAGCTGTTGACGACGCCGCCATGGCGCTGGATCACCGGCACGACGGCGCCGAGATAGGCGTTCAGCACCGCCGCGACCTCGGTCGGCGCCAGCCGCTCGGAAAGCCCGGTGAACCCCTCGATGTCGGTGAACATCAGGGTCGCCTCGGCGGTGGTGTCGACGACGCGGCCCGCGCGATCGCGGTTGTCGAGGATCGCGGTGGCAACGCTCTTGCTGACGTACTTGCCGAACGTGTCGCGCAGGTACTCGCGCTCCGACAGGCCCTCGACCATCTCGTTGAAACGGCAGGCGGCGTGGCCCATCTCGTCGTCGGAGGTGACGGGCAGGCGTACCTGGTAGTCGCCCTTGGCGACCTGCCGCATGCCGTGGTCGAGCCGGGCGACCGGACGGCTGAGCGCATGGTTGATCCAGAAGACCATGAACAAGGTGCCGACGATGGTGGCGACCACGTCCATCGTTGCCTCGCGCACCAGGCGCCCGCCGCTGTAGCTCGCGATGTCCGCCGACAGCAGGATCACGCCCGCAAAGGCCATGAACAGCAGGGCGACGGCGACCTTGCGGCGGAAGCGGCCGTGGAAGACGTGGAGGTTGACGTCGCGGGTGCGGAACAGATGCTCGCAAAGCTGGTCGAGGTAGGCGCTGACAACGAAGAAGATCAGCAGGACGTTGAACCCGGTGCCGACGACGAACGAGGCGACCAGATCGGGCGAGGCCGGATCTTCCTGCATGGCGTCGAGGTCGACGCCGAACCGGTGCGACAGCATCCTGAGCGCCACCATGGGCACGTAGCAGATCGCCATGACCAGGGCCGACCGGCGCGGCAGGCTGGTCAGCGCATCTTCGATGTCGGCAAAGGAGATTTCGCCGGCGATGAAGCGGCCGACGGGCCGGATCAGAAAGTAGGCGCCGATGCCGACGCCGCCCAGCAGGAATGCCGCCGACATCGCCACGTTCGACGGCAGGAGGTGGAATTGCCCGTGCATCAACCCGTAGACGATCAGCGTGATCAGGTCGATCGCGAACGGCACGGCCATCGCCAGATAGTAGCGGCCGATCACGGCCTGGGAGGCCACGCGCGGCGCCGCGTCGGTCGATGCGGTCATGCCCGCGGGTATAGAGCGGATCAGGGCGGAGCGAAACTGTGCAACCCACGACCACCGCACGACCTCACCCTGAGGAACCGCGCACTGCGTGCGCTCCTCAGGGTGAGGTGGTCTTGTGTTAGCGCCGTCGCTAAGCGCTCAGTTCACGCGCGGTGATGCTGTACTTGAACTTGTCGGGATCGAGCGAATCGAGGAACCCGGCGTTGTTCTCGGCCTGCGGGTACATCAGGAAGGGAATGGCCGCTTCCGTCGAGCCCGGCAGCTTCACGTCGTGTGCCGTGTTGAAGGCGATCCAGTTGCCCTCCCACGAGCCGAACAGCGCCTTGCGCGCGGCCGCCACCTTCGGATCGTTCATGCCGAGCTTGCCCGGCGGCTCCTCGAGCACGACCTTGAGCACATCGGCCGGATCGACCGGCGTCCAGCCGCTGCCCGCCAGCCAGACCTCGGCGCGGCAGTGCTGCGCCTTGCTGACGTTCGCCGAGCCCGCGCCCAGCGCCTTGAAGCCGAACTGCGAGGGCGCGACGCGGATGCCGTAGACGTCGCGCGCCGGCAGGCCGACCGAGCGGGCGAGGCCGACGAACAGGGCGTTGAGGTCGGCACACTTGCCGTTGAGGTTGCCGGTGCGGATCATGGTGGTGATGTCGCCGACGCCGCAGCCCGGCGTTGCGGGGTTGCGGAAGGTGTTCTCGACTATCCATTCGTAGATAGCGCGCGCCTGGGCGACGTCGCCCTGCTTGCCCTTGACGATGTCCTGCGCCGTTTCGCGGACCAGGCCGTCGGTCGGCAGCAGTTCGGTGGCGGCAAGGTTCAGCCTGCGCTCCGCGTCGCTGAGCGGCGCTGCGTTGCCCTGGCCCGGCACCAGCGAGCGGTCCTGCGCCTGGACCTGGGCGGTGATCTCGACCACCGGCGATTGCTGGTCGGCCGCCCATTCGACGCGCAGCATCTCGGCGCCGTACCTGGGATCCTTCACACGCTCGGCAACCTTGGCATTGCCGGTCCAGGTGACGTTGCCCGGACGCTGCCAGTCGGCCGCCTCGAAGGTCGGCAACGGGATCCACGCCTTGGTGGCGCCGGCGGCGGGCTCGACGCGCGCCGTCAGGGTGTAGGTCCGCCAGCCCTTTGGCATGGGCGTGTAGCTCGCCTGGGCGGAGGCAAGGCGGGGTGCAAGGCCTAACGCTCCAGCGGCGATGCCGGCCTTAAACATGTCACGACGATTCATTGGCTTTCTTCCCCAATCGCTGAGATTGCCGGGGAGGGCAGGGACGCCGTCGACGGGACTGTCCGAACCATCCCGCACCGATACGCATCGCACGCGACAGCGGTCTGTAACGGATGGACAGAGGATTGCAGGCTCGGCCGGCCGCCGTCAACGCCTCTTGCCGGACCACGGGCCTGGAGGCCCGCTCATACGGAGCGCGGACCTCCAGGTCCGCATCATGATCATGGGCGGGCCTGGACGCCCGCGGTCCGGCAAGAGACTAGAGGCCGAGATAAGCCTGGCGGACGCGGTCGTCGTTCAAGAGTTCGCCACCGGTCCCGGAAAGCTCGATGCGGCCGTTCTCCAGCACGTAGCCGCGATGGGCGATCTTGAGCGAGGCCATGACGTTCTGCTCGACCAGCAGGATGGTCAGGCCTTCCTCGTTCAGCCGGCGCACGATGCGGAAGACCTCGTGCACGATGGTGGGCGCCAGCCCCAGCGACGGCTCGTCGAACATGATCAGCCGCGGCTGGCCCATCAGGCAGCGGCCGATCGCCAGCATCTGCTGCTCGCCGCCCGACAGCGTGCCGGCCGCCTGCCGCCGCCGCTCCGACAGCCGCGGGAAGAGCGTGAACACGCGCTCCAGCGTCTGTTTCTCCAGAGCGCGCGCATGGCGCGGGGTGGCACCCATCTCCAGGTTTTCCAGCACCGAGAGATTGGGGAAGACCTGACGGCCCTCGGCGACATGGCCGATGCCCGCCTCGCACACGCGGTGCGACGGCCAGCCGGCGATATCGACGCCGTCGAAGCGGATGCTGCCATGGACCGGCTTGTCGATGCCGTGGATGGTGCGGATCAGCGAGCTCTTGCCCGCGCCGTTGGCGCCGACGATGGCCACGATCTCGCCCGCGGCGATTTCCAGCGACACGCCGTCGAGTGCCTGGGCGTCGCCATAGAAGAGGTCGACCTTGTCGACATGCAGGAACGGGCTCACAGCGCCTCCTGCTCGCCGAGATAGACGTCGAGCACGGCCTGGTGGCGGGTGATCTCCTGCGGCGTGCCCTGGGCGACCTTCTCGCCGTAGTTCACCACCACGACCTCGGCGGCGAGCGCCATGACCGCGCGCATGACATGCTCGATCAAGAGGATGGTGAGCCCGGTGCGCTGGTTGAGCTCACGCAGGAAGCCCACCATGACGTCGACCTCGGTGGGTCTGAGCCCCGCCATCACCTCGTCGAGCAGCAGCAGCTTGGGCTCGGTGGCAAGCGCTCGCGCCACTTCCAGGCGCTTGCGGTCGGGGAGCGTCAGGCTTTCGGCGAGCTGATGGCGGCGGTCGTGGAGGCCGAGCCGCGACAGGATCGCCGCTGCCGCCTCGCGTGCCTCGGCAAGGTGCGGCCGGCGATGCAGCGCCCCCACCGTGACGTTCTCCAGCACGCTCAGCCCCTTGAACGGTTTTACGAGCTGGAATGTGCGGCCGACGCCGGCGTCGCAGATGCGATCGGGCCTGAAGCCTGAGATCACCTGGCCGTCGAGCCGCACGACGCCGGAATCGGGCGCAAGTGCACCCGCGATCATGTTGAAGATCGTGGTCTTGCCCGCGCCGTTGGGACCGATCAGGGCATGGATGGCGCCGCCTGGCACGGTGAAGCTGACATCGTGCACGGCGCGCAGGCCGCGGAAGCGCTTGCCCAGTCCCTCAAGCTCGAGGCGCGCGCCGCTCATGGCTGGCGCTCCTTGAGGCCAAGCTTGTCGGCGAGCCATGGCCAGAGGCCCGCCGGCCGATACATGACGATCACCAGCAAGGCGAGGCCGTAGAAAATCTGCTTGATGCCGGGGATGCGCAGCGCCTCGCCCAGGTCGGTGAAGATCTCGCCCAGGCCGGTCAGCACGACGGCGCCAACGATCGGGCCGAACAGCGTGCCCAGCCCGCCGATGATGGGCGCCAGCGTGATCTCGATCGAACGGCCCATGGCGAAGGCCGTCTCGGGGAAGAGGTTGTTGTAGTAGAAGGCGTTCCACACGCCGGCCAGCGCCGTCAGCGCCGCCGAGATGACGATGGCAATCATCTTGCAGCGAAGCACGGGCACGCCGACGGCCTGGGCCGCCTCGGCATCCTCGCGGATGGCGAGCCAGTAGCGGCCGAGCCTGCTCTCGAGCAGCGCGCGGCAGAGGACGAAAGCGCCGGCGGCCAGCGCCAGGATCACGTAATAGAACAGCACCGGCCCGCCACGCAGGTTCACGATGTCGGTTGTCGTGTCGACCTTGAGGAACAGGCCGCCCGAGCCGCCGGCCCATTCCCAGTGGTCGAAGGCCACGCGCGTGAACTCGCTGAAGGCGATGGTGAGCAGGGCGAAGTAGACGCCGGCCAGCGAGAAGCGGAAGCCGAGATAGCCCACGATCGCGCCGGCGACTCCCGCGGCGGCAACAGCGGCAAAGAGTCCGGCCCATGGACCGATGCCGTAGTGGGAGTAGAGGCCGGCCGCGATGTAGCCGCCCAGCCCGGCATAGAGCGCGTGGCCGAGCGAGAGCTGGCCCGCGAAGCCCATCATGATGTTCCAGGCCTGGCCCACGAAGGCGAAGTAGAGCACCAGGATCAGGACCGACAGCCAGTATTTGCCGAGCATCATCGGCGCCACCAGCAATAGCACCAGCAGGATGCCGAGGCTCCACAGGATGCGCGGCGAGGCGTCGCCGGTGAGGCGCTTGACGAAGCTCAAGAGTTGCTCTTGCCGAACAGGCCTTGCGGCCTGAGCAACAGCACCAGGATCAGGAGCCCGAAGCTGAACATGCTCTTGAGCGAGGGCTGTACCAGCAGGCCCGCGACGGCCTCGCTGACGCCGATCAGCAGGCCACCCATCAGCGCGCCGGTCATGCTGCCCAGGCCGCCCACGATCACGATGACGAAGGCGAGCAGGGTGTATTCGGCGGCGAGGAAAGGCGTCACCGGGATGATGGTGATCATGAGCGCGCCGGCGGCGCCGACGCAGGCCGCGCCGACGCCGAAGGTGAAGGCATAGAGGCGGCGCACGTCGAGGCCGACGACCAGGGCGGCCAGATGGTTGTCAGCGGCGGCGCGGATCGACTTGCCGGTGCGCGTGCGGGAGAAGAAGAGCCACAGCAGGAGCGCGATGGCGACGGCGGCCAACGCCGCGTGCAGGCGCACGGCATCGAGCACCAGCGGGCCGAGCTCGTAGGAATCGAACTGCGATTCCATCTGCACGCCGCGCGAGTCGGGGCCGGCGATGGCCAGGCACGCGTTGACCAGCAGGATGGCGACGGCCAGCAGCAGCAGGAACTGCTGATGCTCGGGCCGGCCGATGAAGGGCGAGATCAGGCTGCGTTGCAGGCCATAGCCCACGGCGAAGAAGATCGCGGCGATCAGCGGCAGGCTCAGGAGCGGCGAGACCTCGAGATACTCGAAGCCCATCCAGGCGAGGTACATGCCGACCACCATCATCTCGCCATGCGCGAAGTTGACCACGCGCATGACGCCGAAGATGACCGACAGGCCGAGCGCCATCAGCCCGTAGACCATGCCGGTGAGCAGGCCCTTGGTGACGGCCTGGGCGAGATTGAGGAGGAAGTCGGAGGTCATCAGGTCTCTTCCTCCCCACGCAGTGGGGAGGTGGCCCGCAGGGCCGGAGGGGTTATGGGCGACAGGTCGGCTATCGATCCTTCGATTGACTCATGACCCCTCCGCCCGCTTCGCGGGCACCTCCCCTTCGCGGCTTCCGCGAAGGGGAGGGACGTCTCCGTGCAGGTCACGTCCGCCGCTTGTCGTTCCAGCCCGGCATCGGGAACACCAGCGGGGCGGCGGCGGCTTCCAGCGGCAGCACCACGGTGGGCTTGCGCTTGAGGTTCTCGACGGCGGCGGCCTTGATGTTGACGTTCTGGCCCTTGGCGTCGAACTGGATCGGCCCGCCGATGATGACGTGCTGGTCGATCCTGGTCTTGCGCAGCGCGTCCATCAGCGCGTCGGCCTTGGTCGACTTGGCGGTGAGCCAGGCTTGTGCCGCCACCAGCAGGCCCTCGAAGGTGAAGCCGCCGTTGATGTCGAGCTGGTCTTTGGGGAACTTGGCGGCGTGGCGCTTCTCCAGCGCCTGGGTCATCGCCGACTTCGGATCGAGCCAGGGCACGTTCGAAATCAGGAAGTCGCTGTACTTGCCCATGGTCTTGAAGAAGTCCTGCTCGTAGAGGCCTGGCGCGCCGGGGTTCATCACGCCCATCGGCTCCCAGCGCTGCTTGACCATTTCCTGGATGAGCAGCTTGGCATCGTTGAGCCGGCTCACCGGCATCAGCAGCTCGGCCTTGGTCGCCTTGGCCTTGCCGACCTCGACCGAGAGGTCCTTGGCCGCCGGATCGTAGGTGATGGTGTCGACGATCTCGTAGGGCATGTCGAGCTTGGGGAACAACGCCTTGATGCCGTTCACCATCGCGGTGCCGAACGTGTCGTTGATGCTCATCAGCACCGCCGTCTTCGGCGTCTTGCCCGAGACCTTGAAGATCTCCTTGTGCAGTGCCAGCGCGCCGGTGATCAGCATCGGCGCCGTCGGGAAGTTGCGGACGATGAACTTGTAGCCCTGCTCGGTGATCTGCGGGGCCGCCGCGATGTTGACCACCATCGGCACGCCGCGCTGCTCGGCGACCTGGGCGATGGCGATGGTCTGGCCCGAGTCGAAGGCGCCGACCAGCATCTGCGCGCCGGCGTCGATCGCCTTCTCGGCCTGGGTGCGGGCCACGTCGGGCTTGGACTCGGTGTCGTAGTTCGCGATCTCGAGCTTCACCGGCATCTTCATGTCGGCGAACACCTCGTTGGCGACGTCGCCGCCGCGCCGGCACGCCTGGCCGATCTGCGCCTGGATGCCGGAGGTCGGCAGCAGCAGCGCGACCTTGAGGTTGCCAGCCGTTTGCGCGGCGGCGTAACGCAACGGCAGCGGCGCGCCGATCAGCGTGGCGCCGGCCAACGCCGTCTGCCCGAGGTGGCGGCGGGTGAATGTCTTGCGGCTTGTCATCAAAGCCCTCCCTTATTTCATGGCCGGACTATAGAGAGGGCCGTCGGGCCATGCTAGGTGGCCGGCATGACGCTTACGCTCGACGCGCTCAACCAGATGGGCCCGGCAGATTTTGCATCCGCCGTCGGCGACACCTTTGAGCTGGCGCCCTGGGTCGCGGAAAGCGTGGCAACGCGGCGTCCTTTCCAAACGGTAACCACCCTTCACGAAGCCATGATGGGCGCGGTGCGGGCGGCTCCACGCGAGCGGCAGATCGAGTTCCTGCGCGGCCATCCCGACCTCGCCGGCAAGGCGGCCCGTGCCGGCTCCATGACCGACGATTCCAGGCGCGAGCAGGCGAGCGTCGGCCTGGACAGTTTGGGCGACGAGGAGTTCGCCCGCTTCCACCGGCTGAACGACGCCTACAAGGCGACGTTCGGCTTTCCCTTCATCGTCTGTGTGCGCCGGCATACGCAAGAGTCGATCCTGGCGCAGTTCGAGCGTCGCCTGGGGCACGATTCCGCGACGGAGTTCGCCGCGGCGCTGCAGGAAGTGTTCTTCATCACGCGACTTAGGATCGCAGGCAAGGTGACGGGCGAGGGCATGCCGGCGGTCAACGGCCGGCTCAGCATCCATGTGCTCGACACGCACGCCGGCCGTCCGGCCGTCGGCGTGGCGATCGAGCTTTACGAGTTTACGGCTGAAAAAGCCCATTATATTCAGTCGGCTATAACGAATGCCGACGGCCGCACCGACCAGCCGTTGATCGGCGGGCGGCCCTTGCCGATCGGGCGCTACGAGCTGCGTTTCGCCATCGGCAACCACTTTCGCAGCAGGGGTATCGCGAGCGGCGATCCGCCATTCCTCGATATCGTGCCTTTGCGCTTTTCCATCGCCGAGCCGGAGGGGCATTATCACGTCCCGTTGCTCTGCACGCCCTGGAGCTATTCGACGTATCGCGGAAGTTAAGGAGGAACGAATGACCTACAGTGATGTCTCCCTGATGATCGATGGCGCCTGGACCAAGGGCGCCAACGGCCGGACCATTCCGGTGATCAATCCCGCGACCGAGGAAGTGATCGGCCAGGTGGCGCACGCCGAGAAGAGCGATCTCGATCGCGCGCTGGCCGCCGCCGACAAGGGATTCAAGCAGTGGCGCAAGGTCTCGGCCTACGAGCGCTACAAGATCATGCGCAAGGCCGCCGACCTGATGCGCCAGCGCCTCGACGAGATCGCCACCATCATGACCACCGAGCAGGGCAAGCCCCTGTTCGAGGCCAAGGTCGAGACCAACCTTGCCGCCGACATCATCGACTGGATGGCCGAGGAAGGCCGCCGCACCTACGGCCGCATCGTCCCGGCGCGCGCCGAGAACGTGTGCCAACTCGTGATCAAGGAGCCGGTCGGCCCGGTGGCGGCCTTCACGCCGTGGAACTTCCCGATCAACCAGGTGGTGCGCAAGGCCTCGGCAGCGCTCGCCACCGGCTGCTCGATCATCATCAAGGGACCGGAGGACACGCCGGGCTCGTGCGCGCAGCTCATCAAGGCGTTCGTCGACGCCGGCGTCCCGGCGGGCGTGATCCAGCTCGTCTACGGCGTGCCGTCGGAGATCAGCGAGTATCTGATCCCGCATCCGGTCATCAAGAAGGTGACCTTCACGGGCTCGACGCCGGTCGGCAAGCAGCTCGCCGCTCTCGCCGGCGCGCACATGAAGCGCGTCACCATGGAACTGGGCGGCCACGCGCCGGCCGTGGTGTTCGAGGATGCCGATCTCGAGCAGGCGGTGAATGTGCTGGGCGCCAACAAGTTCCGCAACGCCGGCCAGGTCTGCGTCGCGCCCACCCGCTTCCTGGTGCATGAGAAGGTCTATCCGGAGTTCGTCGAGCGCTTCACCGCCTACGCCAAGAACATGAAGGTGGGCAACGGGCTCGAGGCTGACACCAAGATGGGCCCGCTGGTGGCCGAGCGCCGGCTCCATGCCATGGACACCTTCGTCAGCGACGCCATCTCGAAGGGCGCCAAGGTCCAGACCGGCGGCCAGCGCAAGGGCAACAAGGGCTACTTCTACGAGCCCACCGTGATGACCGACGTGCCGCTTGGTGCCAGGATCATGAACGAAGAGCCGTTCGGCCCGCTGGCGCCGATCACGCCGTTCAAGGATTTCGACGGCCTGGTGAAGGAAGCCAACCGCCTGCCGTGGGGCTTGGCTGCCTACGCCTACACCAGGAACACCAAGACCGCGGCGGCGATCGGTGCTGCGTTCGAGAGCGGCATGGTGTCGATCAACCACCATGGCCTGGCGCTGCCCGAAGTGCCGTTCGGCGGCGTGAAGGACTCCGGCTACGGCTCGGAGGGCGGTCTCGAGGCGCTCGAGGCGTACCTCAACACGAAGTTTGTGAGCCAGCTCGGAATGTAACCGCCACCACCACCGTCATCCCGAGCGTAGTCGAGGGACCTTTTCATGCGGCGTCTGTTGCATGAGGAGGTCCCTCCGCGCGGCCCTACGGGCCTTGGTCGGGATGACGGAGTGGAGGCGATCACTCCACCCGCGCCCCCGACGCCTTGATCACCGGCGCGAGCTGCTTTTCTTCGGAGCGGCGGTAGGCGACGGTGTCGGCGGGACTCTTCCACATCGGTGTCGAGCCCTGGCCGAGAAACGCCGTTTTTACGCTGTCGCGCGCCAGCGCTTTCTTGGTGAGTTCGGACGCCTTCTCGACCATGGCGGGTGGCAGGCCCGCAGGACCACACAGGCCGCCCCACGACGTGATCTGAAAGTCCGGCAGGTATTCGCTCATGGTCGGCAGCTCGGGCACGACGGGGCTTCGCTCGATCGACGTCACGGCGAGAGCCCGGACCTTTCCGGCGCGGACTTGGGGAAGGGACCCGGGGATATTGTCGAACATCATGTCGACCTGACCCGCGAGCAGGTCCTGCAGGGCGGGCGCCCCACCGCGATAGGGCACGTGGAGCATGTTGATGCCGATGCGCTGCTTCAGCATCTCGCTACAGAGATGAGGGGTGGTGCCCGAGCCGCCCTTGTTCTCGACGACGAACTGCTGGCCGGTGAGCTCGCTCAGTTCCTGGCAGATGATGCGCGAGAGCACGTCGGTCGCGCCGCCGGGCGGGAATGGGTTGATGTAGCGCACCGACTTGGCAGGCCAGTCGGCCTGGGCACGCGCGACGCCCGATGCGATGATCGGGGACGCAGGAGCGCCGCCAGCTGCGGCGAGCACGCGACGACGAGGTAAAAGTACGCGCACCATACCAACGCCTCCCTGGATATTTTCTGATTGGCGGCTTCCTATACCGCGATGCGATTCACGTGCAACGCATCGTGTCGCGTAAGCTGAAGCCCTATAGTTTTGTGTGAAAGGAGCTGCGATGCCGGATCGTGACGACCTAGGCTCGGCCTGGAAGGTGCCGCCCAGCCGCTACCTGGCCGGTCGTCCGGCCGAGCATCGCGTGGGCGCGCCGCGCTCGGTCTACGTGAGCATGGCCGACGGTTGCCGGCTGGCCGTCGACGTGATCCTGCCCGACGGCGATGCCTCGAAGCGCTGGCCGACGGTGCTGATCCTCACGCCCTATGTCCGCCGCTTCCAGCTTGCCGCCGGCAGCAACGTCGAGCCGTCGCCCAACAGCTACAAGTACCGCGACATGTTCGTGCCGCGCGGCTATGCAGTGGTCGTGGTCGATGCGCGCGGCACCGGAGCGAGCTTCGGCACGCGCGATTCCTTTCGCAGCCCGCGCGAGCGCGCCGACTACAAGGAGATCGCCGACTGGATCGTCGCCCAGCCGTGGAGCGATGGGCGCATCGGCGCCACCGGCATCTCCTATCTCGGCGCGGCCTGCGATTTTCTGGCCAGCACCGGCCATAAGGCGGTCAAGGCGATCGCGCCCCTGTTCGCGGTGTGGGACACCTGGGCCGACAACTATTATCCCGGCGGCATGCTGATCAAGCGGCTGGCGCTGGTCTATGACGAGCTGATGCTGGCGCTCGATCACGACCGGCGCGACCTCAGGTCCAAGTTCAGCTACTTCGCCGATCCCGCCTTGCAGGGGCCGATGCCGGTCGACGACGACAAAGACGGCGCGCTGGCGCGCGAGGCGGTGAAGGGACATCTCGCGAACTTCCGCATGCCCGACTTCATGAGCGAGTTCAAATTCCGCGACGACACGCTGCCTTACGATCCCTCCTTCAGCAGCGCCTCGTTCGGTCCCTACAACTATCTCGACGAGATGCCTGAGGACGTCGCGGTCTACGCCATCTCCGGCTGGATGGACGGCGCGGGCTACGCCAACGGCACGCTGTCGCGCTTCCTTACACTGCCCAATGCCCAGCGCCGCATCATGCTGGGGCCGTGGGACCATGGCGCGCGCGTCAATGCCTCGCCGTGGCGCGCCAGGGTCGAGCCGGAACTGCCGGTGCTGGGCGAGGTGCTGCGCTTTTTCGACCAGCATCTCGCTGGCCGCCAGACCGACCTTCTGGACGAGGCGCCCATCCACTACTTTGCCATGCATGCCGAGGAATGGCGGGCCGCCGAGAGCTGGCCGCCGGTCAAGGCCAGCCGGCAATTCTTCACTGCGCCCGATCACCGGCTGGCCAAGTCGCCGTCCGATGCCGCCACCTCGGCGTCCTACCAGGCCGACTTCTCGGTCGGCAGCGGTGCGCAGACTCGCTACGAGCGCATCGCCGGCATCGACGCGACCGCCTATTACGCTGACTGGACGGCGCGTGAGCGCGGACTGCTCTCCTTCACCACCGAGCCGCTGGCGGCGCCGCTTGAGATCGCGGGCCACCCGGTGGTGTCGCTGTGGCTTGCCTCCAGCGAGCCCGACGCCGCGGTGTTCGTCTATCTCTCCGAGGTCGAGGCCGATGGCACGGCGCGCTATGTCACCGAGGGTTTGCTGCGCGCCATCCATCGCGCCGAAGCGCCGGCGCCTGAAAACTACCGCACGACCTGGCCGTGGCGCACCTTTGCGCGCAAGGATGCCAGGCCGATGCCGGTAGGCGAGCCGCAGCTCCTGCGCTTCGCGCTCTTGCCGACGGCCTGGCGCTTCGCTGCCGGCAGCCGCATCCGGCTGTCGATCGCGGGCGGCGACGCCGACCATTTCGTGCAGACGCCGCATGGCCGGCCGCCATTGCTTGCCGTCATGAGCGGCGGCGACAAGGCGACCCGCCTCGACCTGCCGACAGCGGACGGATGAGGGAGGATGCCGGCGATGCGCAGTCCAGTTTGGTTCGTTGTCGCCGGGCTGATCGCGTTGGCGGGCTTTGCCGGCGCACTGTTCTACTTGATGCCGCGTCTGGGCGCGGCCGACGCGCGGATGATCCGCGCCGTGGTGCCGGGCAACGCCGTGCTGACGTTGGACAAGGCAGGGCCGTACACGATCTACCATGAGAAAAGAAGCACGGTGGACGGCCGCTACTACACGTCCGATACCGTGAGCGGCCTTCGGCTCCGGCTCACCGACGAGGCGACAGGTGCGCCGGCGAAGCTCACCGAGCCGACGATGCATTCCAACTACACGATCGGCAGCAAGACCGGCTCGTCGATCTACGCTTTCACGATCGACCGGCCGGGCCGCTACCGGCTGGCCGCGGACCTGGCCGACGGTCGCAGCGAGCCCAAGGCCGTGCTGGCCATCGAGCAGGGTATGCTGGGCGAGATGTTCAACCTGATCTTCGGCACCATGGCCATCGCCTTCGCCGGCCTCGGCATCGCCGGCGCCATTGTTCTGGTCGTGCTGTGGCGGCGCTCGAAAGCCGTGTAACCGAGCAGTGAGCCGGGCATGCCTTCTGATTTCCTCCCGACACCCTTGTTATCGTCTCGGCCTTTTTGACGGCCGTTGCTGCAACATTACCGCAACCAGCGCTGGCGCGCGAGCGGTGGTCATGGCCAAAGCGCCTCGTTAAGCTGGCCCGGACGGGGGACAAGCATGATCGGTCTTTCACGGCGTGCCGCGGTCGCGGGAATGATGGCGATGGGCGCGACCGGCGCGCGGGCGGCCGACTGGCCGGAAAGGACGATCACCATGGTCGTGCCTTATCCGGCCGGCGGCGGATCGGACACTTTCGCCCGCCCTGTCGCGGCGGCGATGGCCGACCGCTTCAAGCAGTCGATCGTGATCGACAACAAGAGCGGCGCTGGCGGCACGGTCGGCACGGCAGTCGCCGCCCGTGCGCCGGCCGACGGCTACACGCTGCTGCTGGGCGACACCGGCCTCACCTACGCGCCGGAGATCTATCCCAGGGCCGGCTTCGACTTCGGCCGTGATTTCGCACCGATCAGCGCGGTCGCCCGCGTGCCCTACGTGCTGGTGGTCAATCCCGCCAGGCTCGACGTGGCGACCCTCGCGGCCTTCATGGCGGCGGCGAAGAAGGCGTCCGGCAGCATCGACGTCGGCTCGGCCGGCCTCGGCTCCGTGACGCATCTCGCGATCGGACTGTTCGAGGAGCGCACGGGCACGAAGCTGAACCACGTGCCCTATCGCGGCGGCGCGCCGATGCTGCAGGACCTGCTGTCGGGCCAGGTCGCTGCCGCTTTCGTCGTCGCCGGCGCGGTCGCGCCGCACGTCAGGACGGGCAAGCTGCGCGCGCTCGCCGTCGCCAGCCGCCGCCGCGAGGCGCTGCTGCCCGACGTGCCGACCATGGACGAGGCGGGGCTGGCGAATTTCCGTGCCACCATCTGGTTCGGCCTGTTCGCGCCCAGGAAGACACCCGACGCCATCCTCGACCGCCTGCACGCCGCGACACAGGCCGCTCTCGAGGAGGAGAAGATCAAGGCGATGTGGATCGAGCAAGGCGCCAGGGTCGAGCCGGAAAGCCGCGCCGACTTCGCCCGCTTCGTCGCCGCCGACAGCGAACGCTGGAGCCGGATCGCCAAGGCCGCCAACATCAAGATGGAGTGACGACGTGACGCTTCTCCGCCGAACCGCGCTGGCCGGCCTTCTTGCCACCGGCACCGCCGGTCTTGCGCACGCCGCCGACTTCCCGTCGCGGCCGATGAACTGGATCGTGCCGTTCCCGCCCGGCGGCTCCAACGACATCTTCGCCCGGCCGATCGCGGCCTTCGTCGGCCACCGGCTGCACGAGCCGGTGGTGGTCGAGAATCGCGGCGGCGCCGGCGGCACCATCGGCGGCATGATCGCCGCGCGCTCCAGGCCCGACGGCTGCACCCTGCTGGTGGTCAATCCCAGCCTGACCTTTGCCTCGATCGTCTATGCCGAATCGGGCTTCGACCTGATGCGCGACTTTGCACCCGTTTCGGGCATCGCCCAGGTGCCGGTGGCGCTGGTCGTCAATCCGGCCAAGGTCGAGGCCAAGGATCTCGCGGCCTTCCTGGCGATGGCGCGCAAGCCGCCGAGCGCGATCAACATCGGCTCGTCCGGCCTCGGCACCATCCCGCATCTGGCGATCGAGCTTCTGCAGCAGCGGACGGGCGTCAGGCTGACCCACGTGCCCTACCGCGGCGGCGGGCCGGCATTGCAGGACCTGGTTTCCGGCCAGATCGACGCCACCTTCGCGCCGCTCAGCACGGTGGCTTCCTATGTGAAGTCCGGCCGACTGCGCGCGCTCGCCGTCGCCGCCGCCCGACGCGAACCCGTGCTGCCCGACGTGCCGACCTTCGCCCAGGCGGGCGTGGCCGATTTCAATGTCAGCACCTGGTACGGCCTGTTCGCGCCCAAGGCGACGCCGGTCGCGATTCTCGACACGTTGCATGCCGCCATCCAGGCCGCACTCACCGATCCGGGCGTCAAGCGCATCTGGGCCGAGCAGGGCGCCGAGCCCGACCTGCAGAGCCGCCAGGCCTTCACCGATTTCGTGGGCCGCGAGGTCGAGCGCTGGAGCCGCATTGCGCGGGCGGTCGGACTGCCGATGGAGTGATGGATGAAGGTCAAAGGGTACGAAGTCTTTCAGTGCGACGCCGGTTGGCGGGTCTTCTCCTTCCTGAAACTCACCACCGACAACGGCATCGTCGGCTGGTCGGAGTTCAACGAAAGCTTCGGCAGCCCGGGCTTGTCGTCGGTGATCGCGGCGCTGATGCCCAACGTCATCGGCATGGACCCGATGCAGCTCGAGCTTGTAAACGCCGTGCTCAACACCAAGTCGACCCAGTCGCGCGGCGGCATCGCCCGCCAGGCGATCGCCGCCATCGAGAACGCACTTCTGGACATCAAGGGCAAGGCGCTGGGCGTGCCGGTCTATCAGCTCTTCGGCGGCAAGCTGCGCGACCGCATCCCGGTCTACTGGTCGCACTGCGGCTCCTATCGGCTGCGCAATCCCGACATCTGCGGCACGCCGGCCGTGCGCACCTACGACGACATGATGAAGCTCGGCGCCGAGGTGAAGGCCAAAGGCTTCACCGCGCTCAAGACCAACACCGCGCTCGAGATCGACGGCAAGCTGATCGCCTACCGGCCGGGCTTCGTCGTCGGCAAGGGTTTCCCGGAACGCAACTGGGACGCCTTCATCGCCCGCAGCGCGGCGAAAACCGTCGAGGCCTTCCGCAGTGGCGCGGGACCCGACATGGCCATCATGCTCGACCTCAACTTCCACTTTCGCACCGAAGGGTTTCGGCGCATGGCCGAAGCCGTCGGCCCGGCGCGGCTGACCTGGCTGGAGCTCGATGCGCACGACCCGAAGTCGATCGCGCTCCTGCGCCGTGACGCGCCGTGCCCGATCGCCTCGGGCGAGACGTTGCTGGAGCGCCGCGACTTCCGGCCCTATTTCGAAGCCTATGCCTTCGACACCGCCATCGTCGACGTGATCTGGAACGGCTTCTACGAATCGCTGAAGATCGCGGCCCTGGCCGACGTCTACGAAGTGAACGTGGCGCCGCACAATTTCTACGGTCATCTCGCCAGCGCCATCAGTGCGCATTTCTGCGCCGCCGTGCCGAACTTCCGCATCATGGAGATCGACATCGACGGCGTGCCGTGGCGCGATGACATCGTCGACACGCCGCCGGTGTTCGACAAAGGCGACTACCTGCTGCCGACAGGGCCAGGCTGGGGCGTGGAAGTCAACGAAGCCGGCTTGCGCAAGCGTCCGCCCAGGCGGTGAGCGTCACGTCGCTCCGCCGCCGTTCACCTGGATCATCTGCCCGTTGATGTAGCCGCCGGCCTCGGAGACCAGCAGACGCGCCGCGGCGGCGACCTCGACCGGCTTGCCCGTGCGGCCGAGCGGCACGCGAGCCACGGTCTGGGTGCGCGCCTGTGCCGAGGCGTTCCTCTCCTCGCTGTCCGGCGCGATCGGGCCGGGCGAGATGGCGTTGACGGTGATGCTCTTGGGTCCGAACTCGACGGCTAGCGCCTTGGTGAGCCCCCACACGCCGTGCTTGGCGACAGACACCGGCGTGCGGCCGGCATGGCCGTGGATGGCATTCATTCCGGTGAAGTTGACGATGCGGCCCCAGCCCTTCTGCACCATGCCGGGCAGGCAGGCGCGTGACAGCCACACCGCGGCGTCGAGGTCGACCGAGATGACCCGCCGCCACTCGGCCTCGGTCATCTCGAGGAAGGGCTTGCTGGGGCGGAGCGCGGCGTTGTTCAGCAGCGCGTCGACCGCGCCGAACTTCCTTATCGACTCGTCGGCGATACGTTGGCAGTCCTCGGGTTTGCCGACGTCGCCCATGATCACCAGCGTCTCGGCGCCGAGCTTCCCGGCCTCCTTGGCGACGCTCTCGCAGGCGGCGCGATCGCTCGAGCCGTTGACGACGACGTTGAAGCCATCCTCGGCCAGGCCCAGCACGCAGGCGCGGCCGATATTGCGGCCGCCGCCGGTGATCAAGGCTGTTCTACGCGCCGCCATCTTCTATTCTCCCGCACAACAAAGTGACGAAGGCTTCACGTGGAACTCAAGGCAATCCCGCTCGGCCAGGGTACGGCGCGAGTCTGGACCGCGGGCCAAGGCGAGGCAATCGTGCTGCTGCACGGGCCGTGGGCCGGCGCCGAGGCCTACTGGTTCAAGGTGGCCGATGAATTGGCCTCGACAAATCTGGTCGTGGCGCCGCAGCTGCCGGGCATCGGCGCACCCGGCGACCTGCTGGCGACGTTCGGCGCTTACGCGACGTGGCTCGACGACCTGCTGGCCGCACTGAAGATCGATCGCCCGACGGTCGTCGGCAATTCGCTGGGCGCGGCCATCGCCTGGCGCTATGCCTCGCAATATCCGGAGCAGTGTCGCGCGCTGGTCATGGTCAACGGCTATCCGCCGCCTGCCTACGGCCGTGGCATCCGCTGGCTGACGTCCAGGACGCCGCTGCGCAGTGCGGTGCGGTCGAACTTCCTGCGCAATTTCTACGGCAGCGCAGCCCTCGGCCCGGCATTCCACGATCGAGGCAACGCACCGAAGGCGATCGTTCAGGCGCTCGACCGGTTCTCGAAAGCGGAGGTCGATGCCGTGCTCGACATGCTTTTAGCCGACGAGCCGGCGCTGCCGCCGCCGGCGATGCGCACCCTGCTGCTGTTCGGCGAGGCCGACAAGCTGCCGCCGTTCGACAAGCGCGCCGCGCGCACGATGCGCTCGTCGCTGGCCGACAGCCGGCTGGTCACGATCCCGGCGGCTGGACACCTGCCCCAGGTCGAGCATCCGGTCGCCTTCCTGCGAGCGCTGCGCGAGTTCGTCAGATGACGCCCGACGACTTCAGTGCCGCGATCGCCTTGCCGTCGTAGCCCAGCCCCGCCAGCACTTCTTCGGTGTGCTCGCCGAGCTCGGGGGTGGGCTTCAACTCCTTGGGCTGCGGCGCATCCGACAGGTTGATCGGCTGGCCGACCACCCTGATGTCGCCGAGCTTGGGATGCTTGATCGGTCGGGCGATGCCGAGGTGCTTCACCTGCGGCTCGGCGAAGGTCTGGTCGATGCTGTTGATCGGCCCGCAGGGCACGCCGGCCTTGTTCATGGCCTCGAGCCAGTAGGCCGAAGGCTTGGTCCTGGTGATCGCCGCAATGCGCTCGTTCACCGCCTTGCGGTTCTGCGAGCGCAGCGCTCCCGTCAGATGCTCGGGATGGTCGATCAGCTCCGGCGCACCCAGGGCCCTGGCGCAGCGCTGCCACAGGTTCTGGCCGGACGCGGCGATGTTGATGTGGCCGTCGGCGGTCGGGAACACGCCGGTCGGGATTCCCGTCGGATGGTCGTTGCCCGCCTGTTTGGGCACCTCGCCCTTGATCAGCCAGCGCGAGGCCTGGAAGTCGAGCATGAAGATCTGCGCCTCGATCAGCGAGGTGTGGACCCACTGGCCCTTGCCGGTGCGCTCGCGATTGTAGAGGGCGAGGATGATGCCCTGCGCCAGCAGCAGGCCCGATGTGAGATCGGCGATCGGGATGCCGACGCGCATCGGCCCGCGGCCGGGCTCGCCGGTGATCGACATCAGGCCGCCCATGCCCTGGGCGATCTGGTCGACGCCGGGGCGCGCGGCGTCGGGGCCGCTCTGGCCGAAGCCTGCGATCGAGCCGTAGACGATGCGCGGGTTGATCCTGGCCACCGTGTCGTAGTCGACCTTGAGCCGATGCTTCACGTCCGAGCGGTAGTTCTCGACGATGACGTCGGCCTTGGCCGCGAGCTTCATGAAGATCGCATGGCCTTCCGGGCTCTTGAGGTTCAGCGTCATCGCCTTCTTGTTGCGATGCAGGTTCTGGAAGTCGAAGCCGTGGCGCGAGCTGCCCGTGGCGTCGGCGCCTTCGTTGGACGGCGCCTCGATCTTGATGACATGCGCGCCCCAGTCGGCGAGCTGGCGCACCGCGGTCGGCCCGGCGCGGTGCGCCGTCAGGTCGAGGACGGAGATATGGGACAGGGGTAGGGCGGTCATGGGCGGTTCCTCTGGGAGCGCGAGCCTCCGGCCCGCATCATGATCATGAGCGGGCGGGACGCCCGCGGTCCGGAAGACTAACGTCCTTTGAAGGCCGGCTTCCTCTTCTCCAAGAAAGCGCGGCGGCCTTCGGTGTAGTCCTCGCTGTCGAAGCAGGCCTTGGCCATGACGTCGAGCTTCTTGTGGTCCTGCTGGGATTCCGGCTTGGCGATCTCGCGCGCGGCGGCCTTGGCGAGCGCAATGGTGAGCGGCGCGTTCTGGGCGATGGCGCTGGTGATGTTGCCGACCATGGAATCGAGCTCGGCGTCGGGCGCCACGCCGTTCACCAGGCCCATCTCGTAGGCTTCCTCGGCGGAGTACTGCTTGGCGGTGAACAGGAACTCCATGGCGCGTGACAGGCCCACGATGCGCGACAGCCGCTCGATGCGCAGGAAGCCGTAGCCCAGGCCGAGCTTGGCCGCCGGCACGCCGAAGCGCGCGCCCTCGTTGCAGTAGCGCAGGTCGCAGCAGGCGGCGAGGTTCATGCCGCCGCCGATGCAATAGCCGGTGATCTTGGCGATGGTCGGCTTGGGAAAATCGTAGAGCGCCTCGTAGCCTTCCTTGGAGATGGCGTCGTAGCGGACCTGCGCCTCGGCGTTGGCGCGCTCGCTCTCGAACTTGGAGATGTCGGCGCCGGAGACGAAGGCCTTGCCGCCCGCACCGCTCACCACGACGCAACGCACTTCGGGATCCTTGGCATAGTCCTTGAGGATGCCGACGCAGCCCTCCCACATGTCGAGCGACACGGCATTCAACTTGGCGGGATTGTTGAATACGAGATGGCCGACGGCGCCCTCGCGTCGTCCGTAGATTTTCTGTTCCTGCATGAGCCGGTCCTTCCGATGTGGCCGGCAATATAGCGCGCGTCCGGCGATTTGAATAAGGTGTGCTGCCGGGAGGAAACGTGGCCGCAGTCGACTGAAGAGGCCTCACCAAGCGCTATGGCGAAACGGCCGCGGTCGCTGATGTGTCGTTGCGCATCGAGCACGGCCAGCTCGTCTGCCTGCTGGGCCCGTCGGGCTGCGGCAAGACCACGACGTTGCGCCTGATCTCCGGCTTCATCGAGCCCTCGGCAGGCGAAATCGTGGTCGGCGGCAAGGTCCTGTCGTCGCCCCCGGCGCGCCGTGCCATCGGAGGGTCGCAACATGTCGATGATCTTCCAGAGCTACGCGCACACGGCGCATCACTGTGCCGTTGGCACTGCCGACCCTGCTGGCCGGCGCATTCAGGCGCCTCTCCCCCTTTGCGGGGGAGAGGCCTTGAGTGTGAGACTCAATTGAAGATCGCGACCTCGTCGACGGTCAAGGGCTTGGCGAGCAGGTTCAACGACTCAAGGGTCTTGATCGTCGCCTCCCAGCCGGCGCGCGTCTGGATGCCGGTGGGCGGCCCGGACAGCTGCTGGGACACCGTCACCATGCTGCGGTCGACGAAGCGCGGCGCCAGCCGCGGGAAGAGGTTGGAGAAGTGGGTGGCGGCGTCGGCCGGCCGCTCCTTCACCATGTTGTAGCCTTCCTGCACGGCGTCGACGATCTTGTCGGCGATGGCGCGCCTGGCCGGATCGGCCCAGGCCGCGTCGTTGACGATCAGGTTCAGGCTGTAGGCGCGCACGCCGAAGTCGCTCAGCCGGATCATGGTGATGCGGCGGCCCTCGGCAATCAGCTCCGACGGCGCCATCTCGTCATAATCGATCAGGGCATCGACCTTCTTGTCGACCAGGGCATAGGCGTTCCACTCGACCATGGTCTCCTTGATCTTGCTGCGGTCGAGCTTGTTGGCCGCGAGCAGGGCGCGGAACTCCTCGTTGGTGATGCTGCCCGGCACCAGTCCCAGCGTCTTGCCGTAGAGGTCGCGCGGATGGGCGATGCGGTCCTCGGTACGGGTGAAGATCACCGTCGGCGTCTTCTGGTAGTAGACGGCGAGGCTCTTGATGGGCTGCCCCTTGGAGCGGCCGATCGCCGTGGCGATGCCGCTCGACGAGCCGATACAATATTGCCTGCCCTCGCCGATCATCGCCGCCGAACTCAGCGCGCCCTGCGTCTCGGCGAACTTCACCTCCAGCCCGCGGCGCTCGAAGGCGCCAATCCGTCGCGCGAGATAGAAGCCGGCGTAAGTCGGCAGTGCTTTCCAGTCGAGCAGGATCTCGACCTTTTCCAGTTCCAGCCTGTCTGCCGACTGGGCGTGCGGCTCAGCCGCAGGCGGCAGGAGGGCGGACGCAGCGAGCGCTGCCGCCATGAGGGAACGGCGTCGAAGGGGCATGCCCGCATTATGGTCCGTGATTACCTCGGACGAAATCGCCCGCCCGTCGGTTTCGCGCTCTTCTTCGGCTGTCGCAACGCTTGAAGGAGACAGTCATGTCCAACATCGAATCCGTCGTCGAAAGCTATGTCGCGAGCTGGAACGAGACCGATCCTGGTCGGCGCAAGTCGGCATTGGCGGCGTCCTGCGCGGCAAATGCCAGCTATCGCGATCCGGTGATGGTCAGCGACGGCCATGCCGGCCTCGATGCCATGCTCGCGGGCGTACAGGCCAAGTTTCCGGGCTTCGTGCTGAAGCGCATCTCCAAGGTCGACAGCCACAACAACGCCGTGCGCTTCGCCTGGTCGCTCGGACCGGCCGCGGGCCCGTCGGTGGTCGAGGGCGTCGACTTCGCCACCCTTTCGGCCGACGGCAAGTTCGCCTCGATCGTAGGCTTCATCGACAAGATGCCGGGCTGACCGGCCTCCCGGAGCAGCGGAGACACCACCGATTGTGTCTCCGCTGGCTTCGGCAGAAACCCCGAAAAATAGGGCTTCCAGGCTCTTGATTTGCAACTAACTGACCAGTAAGTTAGTTGTATGAAGGCCGTGAAGCAGCGCCGTGCCCCCACCCAGCGCCCGGGAGAGATCCTCGACGCCGCGCTGGCGCTGTTCGTCGAGAAGGGCTTCGCCGCGACGCGTCTGGACGATGTCGCTGAACGCGCCGGCCTGTCGAAGGCTGCGATCTATCTCTACTTCGAGGACAAGACGGCGCTGTTCCAGGGCGTCGTGCGCCAGGCGGTCGCCGTCAATCTCGGCACGGTGGCGGCGATGGTGAATGCCCATCGCGGTCCGGTGGCGCCGCTCTTGCCGCGCATCCTGGAATTCATGGCAAGCCGCATCGAGGAGACGCCGATGGCCGCGGTCGCCAAGCTGGTGATCGCCGAATCGCGCGCCTTCCCCGAGATCGGCCGCTTCTATCTGAAAGAGGTGATCGGCCGCGGCATCCCCTTGCTCGAGGGCCTGATCGTGCGCGGCATTGCCCAGGGCGAGTTCCGCCGCGTCGACCCGGGCATGACGGTGCGCTCGATCATGGGCGCCATGCTGCTGGCCGGCCTGTGGCGCACGGTGTTCGAGCCGATCGGCGCCGAGAAGCTCGACGTCAAGGCGCTCGCCCGCCACCACGCCGACCTGATGTTGCACGCGTTGAGGCCCGAGACGGGGCCGGAGAAAGCCGGTGCGTCATGAAAGCCCCGCCCAAACGCGCGATCTTCATCGTCCTGGTCGTGCTGATCGCCACCGGCCTGGTGACCCGCGGCTACTGGCAGCAACCGTTGCTCGGCCTGCTCGGCATAGAGGGCGATGACGGCCGCTATCTCGGCTATGTCGAGGGCGAGACCAGCCTGATCGCTCCGCCGGTCGCCGGCCAATTGCTCGAGCGGCCGGTCGATCGCGGCGGCCACGTCAAGAAGGGCGACCGGCTGTTCGTCATCGATCCGACGCTGGCGAGATCGGAAGTGGCGCACGCCGAAGCGGCTTTGGCCGAGGCAAAGGCGCGGCACGAGAATCTGCTGACCGGCAAGCGGCCGGAGGAGCAGGACGTGATCCGCGCCCAGCGCCGCGAGGCCGAGGCGAGCCTGGCGATGGCCGAGCTCGAGCTCAAGCGCCAGACGGAGCTGCTGCCGCGTGGTTTCACGACGCGCCAGGCCTATGACCAGGCCGAATCGCAGGCCAACCAGTTGCGCGCGCGGCTCGCCTCGCTGGCGGCGCAGGAGCGCGTCGGCGACTTGTCCGCGCGCCAGGCCGAGATCGCGGCTGCTGCTGCCCTGATCGTCCAGAACGAGGCCAATCTCGCGCAGGCCAGAAAGCGGCTGGCCGACCTGATGCCGGTGGCCCCCGAGGATGCACTGGTCGAGAACACCTTCTTCAATGTCGGCGAATGGGTGCCGGCGGGCACGCCCGTCGTGTCGCTGCTGCCGGCCTCCCGCGTGAAGCTGCGCTTCTTCGTGCCCGAAGAAGAGGTCGCCAAGGCACGCATGGGCCGCAAAGTGAGCTTCACCTGCGACGGCTGCCCGCCGGATCTCAAGGCCACCATCAACTACGTCTCGCCACGCGCCGAGTTCACGCCGCCGGTGATCTACTCGCAGAGTGCCAGGACCAAGCTGGTGTTCCTGATCGAGGCGCGCCCCGGCAAGGTGCCGGACAACATCGCGCTGGCGCCCGGCCTGCCGGTCAGCGTCGCGCCCTTCGCGGAGGGCGGATCATGACTCTGGCAATAGACGTCCACGACCTGGTGAAGCGCTACGGCCCGCGCACTGTCGTCGATCATGTGAATCTCGCCGTCGAGCAGGGTCGCATCTGCGGCTTCCTGGGGCCCAACGGCTCGGGCAAGACCACGACCTTGCGCATGATCTGCGGCCTGCTTACGCCCGACGGCGGCGGCGGCACGTGCCTCGGCCACGACCTGGTGCGCGAACGCGAAGCCATCAAGCGCCAGACCGGCTACATGACCCAACGCTTCGGCCTCTACGAAGACCTCACCATCCGCGAGAACCTCGAGTTCGTCGGCCGCGTCTACGGGCTCGACCGGTTGAGGCAAAGGGTCGACGCCTCGCTGGAGCGGCTGGAACTGACGACGCGGCAGCACCAGCTCGCCGGCGCATTGTCGGGCGGCTGGAAGCAGCGGCTGGCGCTGGCGGCCTGCGTGCTGCACGAGCCACGCCTGCTGCTGCTCGACGAGCCGACGGCCGGCGTCGATCCCAAGGCGCGGCGGGCGTTCTGGGACGAGATCCATGCCTATGCCGCACAGGGCATCACGGTGCTGGTGTCGACGCACTACATGGACGAGGCCGAGCGCTGTCACGAGATCGCCTACATCGCCTACGGCGAGTTGATGGCCCGCGGCACCGCCGAGGACATCATCAAGGCTTCGGGCCTGATCGCCTTCGTCGCTTCGGGTCCCGGCGCCGACCGGCTGGCGGTGAGGCTGCGCGACGCGCCGGGCGTCACCGCCGCGGCGGCTTTCGGCACGGCCCTGCATGTCTGCGGCCCCGACCGTGAGGCCCTGCTCAAGGCCATCGAGCCCTATCGCGCCGATCCCGCGATCAAGTGGGAGGAGGCCGAGCCCACGCTCGAGGACGTCTTCATCCATCTCATGGGAAAGGCGCGCGACAATGCTCTGGACCAGTAAGCCTCACCCTGAGGAGCGACCCGTAGGGTCGCGTCTCGAAGGGTGGGCAACGCGCACCTCGTTTGCGGCCCATGCTTCGAGACGCCGCGCTGCGCGCGGCTCCTCAGCATGAGGTGGGGTGGCTTCCTGCGCCGGCTCGGCGCCATCATCACCAAGGAGGTGCGCCAGCTCGGCCGCGACCGGCTGACCTTCGCCATGATGTTCGGCGTGCCGATCATGCAGCTCCTGCTGTTCGGCTACGCCATCGACACCGATCCGCATCGCCTGCCGACCGCCGTGGTCGCGGCCGACCAGAGCCAGATCACGCGCACCATCCTGTCGGCGCTGGCCAACACCGGCTACATGCGCTTCACCCACCAGCCCAACAGCGAAGCCGAGGCCAACGAGCTCCTGCAAAGCGGTGAGGTGCAGTTCGTCGTCACCATCCCGTCCGACTTCACCCGCCGGCTGGTGCGCGGCGAGCGCGCCCAGATCCTGATCGATGCCGACGCCACCGATCCGATGGCCGCAGCCAACCCGCTGGCAGCCGCCAAGCCCGCCATCGAACAGGCGTTGGCGCGCGACCTGGTCGGTCCGCTCAGTGGGCTGCGCAGCGCCGCCGATTCCGTCGATGTCGTGCTGCAGCGCCGCTACAACCCCGAAGGCAAGTCGAACCTGAACGTGGTGCCGGGCCTCCTGGCCGTGATCCTGACCCAGACCATGGTGATGATGACCGCCCTTGCCGTCACCCGCGAGCGCGAGCGCGGCACCATGGAGAACCTTCTGGCCATGCCGGTGCGGCCGCTCGAGGTCATGATCGGCAAGATAACGCCCTATATCGCCATCGGCGCGGTCCAGGTGACTGTGATCCTGCTCGTGTCATGGCTGCTGTTCGGCGTCGGCGTGCAGGGCAGCTTCACGCTGTTCTGCTTAGGGACTGCGCTGTTCATCACCGCCAACCTCGCCATCGGCTTCACCATCTCGACCGTGACCCAGAACCAGCTCCAGGCCATGCAGGCCTCGGTGTTCCTGCTGCTGCCTTCGATCCTGCTGTCGGGCTTCATGTTCCCGTTCCGCGGCATGCCGGTGTGGGCGCAATGGATCGGGGAGGTGCTGCCGGCCACGCATTTCATGCGCATCGTGCGCGGCCTGATGCTGAAAGGCGCGGGCTTCGGCAGCATCTCGGCCGAGATGGTGGCGCTGGTCGCGATCCTGGTGGTCGTGTCGACGCTGGCGATCAGCCGCTACAAGGTGACGCTGGACTGACGAGCATCACGTGATGGCGAAGACCGCCAGCAGAGCCACCGTGCCGCCGACGCCGATCAGCGTCGCCAGCAGCGGCGCATTGCCGAGAAAGGCAAGCGCCAGGCAGCCCAGCACCAACGCGATATGCAGGATGGAAAACAGCACCAGCTTGTTGAAGCTTCGGAAGCTCTGCTGATGGGCGCGCAGATCCTGGTCCGCGAGCCGTGGGTCGTGAGTGATGTCGGCCATGGCGGTTCCTGCCTCTGTGGATGTGCAAGAAAAACGTCGGGCGTCGCGGCCGGTTGCGCCCGGGAGGCGGCTGGGCAATATCATGTCGGAATGAAATCGATCGTCACGGCGCTGATGGCGCTGCTCCTCGCGGCGTCACCGCTCGCCGCACAAACCCTCGAAGCCGACATGAAGAAGGCCGCCGGCGCCTACGAGCGCAAGGACATGGCGACGGCGGTGCGGATCTGGAAGGTGTGGGCCGGCAAGGGCAATGCCGAAGCGCGCACGCTCTTGGGCGCCATGTACTGGAGCGGCGAGGGCGGGCCGCGCGATCACAAGGAAGCGGCGAGACTCTATTTGCTGGCGGCGAACCAGGGCTATGCCCGGGCGCAGAACGACATCGGCTTCATGCTGGGCTTCGGCGAAGGCATCCCGCCGCCGGACGACATCGAGGCCTACAAGTGGCTGACGCTCGCCATCGACGGCTACACCGCCAAGAACCAGGACCGGCTGGTCCAGGCTCGCAAGGACCTTGCCACGCTCGCCAAGCGCATGAGCCCTGCGCAAATTACCGAGGCCGAACGGCGCGCCAAGGCCTTCAAGCCGGTCCCCTAGATGTGCCACAGTCGCGCAGTCACCGCCTTGTCACCTTAGACCACTGGCGTCCGGAGTGATTTCGTCGCACACAAGCAACCCATGAAGAAGGCCTCGCTTGCCGCGGCGTTCGCCGCTTCGCTCTCCCTCAGTCCCGTGTCGCTCTGCCAAGCCGCCGAAGGTACGCCGGCCGACGAGGCACGCGTCGCCGAGGAGCAGCTTCTTGGCTCGGCCGACGAGGAAGCGCGCTTCCTTGCCTATCAGCCCTTCACGCGCGAGATCGCCGCAAGCGTCGTGGTCTCGACGTCGCTCGATCAGGCGTTGGCCGATTCAGGCGTGCCGGCCGCCACATTGCTGGAGGCGATGCGTGCTTTCACGGCGACGGTGAACTTGCAACGCGATATCAAGCCCGGCGATCGCCTGCATGTGCGCTACCAACAGGCTTTCACGGCAGAAGGCGCGCCGATCGGCGTCGGCCGCGTCCTGTGGGCGGAGCTCACGCTTGCGTCGCGCGGTCCCGTCGCCATCCACCGCTTTCGTACGCGCGACAAGGTCGAGCGCCTGTGGTTCACGAACGGGCTGTCGGCGACGCCGGCGGCGCTGCGCATGCCGCTCGACACCATCTCCGTCTCATCCGGCTTCGGGCTGCGGGCCGACCCCTTCGACCAGCCGCCGCCGCTCGCCGCGACCGGCAAGTCCGCGCCGATGGGCGGTCCTCTGCGCAGCAAGCCCTTGCCGCCGGGCCTGCCGACCGGCGGCACCAGCGGCAATGGTGGGCCGGTCAACATGGCCACGCCGCTTGGCGCCTCACTCGGTCTTGCACCCTACGGCGGATTCGGAAAGGCGGCGCCCAAGGCCAAGGCCTCGCGGGCCCTGTTCATGCATGAAGGCATCGACCTCGTCGCCCCGTCCGGCACGCCGGTCTATGCCGCGGCCGACGGTGTGGTGGTGGGGGCGGCTCCCAATGGTCGCTACGGCAATTGGATCCGCATCGAGCACGGCAGCAAGCTTGCCACGGTCTACGGCCATCTCATGGCCTTCGCGCCCGGGATCGAGCCCGGCGAATCCGTGGTGCGCGGCGAATTGATCGGCTTCGTCGGCAGCACCGGCCGCTCGACCGGCGCGCATCTGCACTTCGAGGTCGTGGACAACGGCAAGCCCGCCAACCCGATCAATCATCCCGAGCTCAAGGCCATGCAGTTGCGCGGCCTCGACATGGACCGCTTCCGCAAGCAGGTCGCGCGCTCGCTCGAAGAACGCACGCGAGAGAGCAAGGCCGCCTCGGCTGGGCTTTGACTCATGCTCTTCCGGACCGCGCGCATCCTGCGCGCTCTTGATCATGAGTGCGCAGGATGCGCGCGGTCCGGAAGACCATGATCCAGGCGGCGCAGGCCGCGCCTGGCGAAGTAATCTGCGGGAGACACTGTCATAAATTGTTGTTCGGCCGTCATCGCGTGGCGGCTAGTCTACAGTGCTGAAGCGACGAGGAGGGAGCGGAAGTTTGGCCGTCATCATCGCCCTGGCGTCGTTCGCGTTGATCCTGGTCAGCATCGCGGGCGGCCTCTACCTGCGCTACAAGCTGCCGGACTCCCATCTCAGTGGCGATTCCAAGGAAGTGATCCGGCTGGCGACAGCGCTGATCGGCACCATGGCGGCTGTGGTGGTGGCGCTGCTTTTCGCCTCGACGCGCAGCGCCTACGAGGCGACCAACACGCACATCGCCGGCCTGACCGCCA
Source organism: Rhodospirillales bacterium (assembly GCA_009377525.1). Taxonomy (GTDB): domain Bacteria; phylum Pseudomonadota; class Alphaproteobacteria; order Reyranellales; family Reyranellaceae; genus Reyranella. The sequence continues at coordinate 24,607 of WHTW01000027.1, read as the reverse complement.
GCGTCGTCGAGCTCGATCAGCTCCTGAAAGAATATGGCGGCCCAGAAAGCCTCGTGCTGCGCCGTGCATTGCGCAGCGATGCCGCCTCGATGGTTTCGGCGATCTGGCGCGACGACACTGCGGTGAGCGGCGGCCTGCTGCGGCCGGTGACGCAGGACGACACCGTGCTCTACAAGCTGCGCCAGCTCGAACCCAAGACGCCGGTGCAGACCGTCATCAAGGCCCGCGCTCTTGCGGTCAGCGCCAGCATCGAGCAGACGCGGCTCACCTTGCTCTCACAGCCGCCCGACGCGCTGTCGAGACCCTTCATAGTCGTGCTGGTGCTGTGGCTCTGCTTCATCTTCGCGAGCTTCAGCATGTCGTCCAGGGCCAATCCGACCCTGGTTGCCGTGTTGGTGACCGGCGGCTTCACTGCCGCGACAGCAATCTACCTCATCCTCGAGCTTGGTCAGCCCTTCGACGGGCTGCTGCAGCTATCGAACAGAGGGTTGCGCCATGCCCTGGCGCCACTCTCCTGACCAGCCTCCGATCAGTCCCAGGCGCCATCGACGATGCGGCCATCTTCCGACAGCAGCAGCGTCAGCCGGTTGGGATCGAGCGCGTAGCTCGAAATGCCGTCGGTCGGCTTGATGATGCGCAGCGTGTAGGGCAGGTCGGCCTCGCGCACCGTGTTCTCGGCGGTGGCGCCGGCCGGCGGGTTGGCGCCCTTGGCGACGAAGAACTTGCCGATGCACTTGGCGCAGTCCTCCTTCGGCGGTGCCGCCTCGGCATAGCCCGGGATGGTCTTGAGCGAGATGGCATTGTTGCCGCCGCGCACGCGCACACCCTTGTAGGGATGGCCGGTCGCGACCGGCAGGATGGCCTCGACGGGCATGAACGGGCCAAGCCCGGCGGCGCCTGCGGGCGCGCTCGCCTGGAAGATGAGCTCGAGCATGCCGTCGCGCGGCTGGCCCTGGGTGATCGGGATCAGGTGCGGCTGGCCCCAGCTCGACCCCGTCACGACGCCGCGCACGCGCACGACATCGAGGCCGCCGTTGCGGTCGGAGCGCAGCACCTCGACGCTGGTGACGAAGACCACCGGCGCCGGCGGCCCGCCCATCGTGCCCGACGGCTGGCCGGGATAGGGCATGTTGCTCTGCTGGCCTTGCTGCTGAGCCGGCGGCGACCCACCGGCCGCCGGCTGCTGGGCCTGCGACGCCGAGCCGAGCAGGCCTGCGGCGATCAGGGAAGCGAGCGCTAAGAATTTCGATTGGGTCATGGCATCCTCGGTGACAGCGCGGCCGCCTCGGCCGTCGTTGGGGAATTGGCTGGGACGTTGGTGGCCGGATCGTTGTCGATCCAGGTTTGCTCGAGGCGGTCGTAGGCCTCGAGGATCAGGTCGGTCGGCACCATTTGGGTGAGCGTGCAGAACGACGTCGTGGTGCCGGTGAACGATCCGTTCTCGAACAGCTTGTTGACCGGCGAGCCGCCGCCGCAGACCGAATAATAGTCACAGCCGGCCTGGCAGGCCCGCGTGCCGGCGCGGATGTCGCGATAGAGCGCCGAGCCGAGGCAGGCCGCATGGATCTCGGCCAGCGAGTTGATGGTGATGTTGCCGAGCAGGAAGTCGCCGTAGTCCTTGTTCTTCATGCCCAGGAGCTCGGGCGAGAAGCTCGAGACGTTGCCACGGCTGTCGACGTTCAGCATGGCCAGCGGCTCGCACTGGATGTTGCGCGTCGGCATGCCCTCGGGCCGGAACATGCGCGGCACCGTCTGGTCGATCTCGCGCACGAACTTCACGCGGCCGCTCGCCCGCGCCTGATGCCAGAAGCGGCGCAGGAAGGCGGCAAAGCGCGTGCGCAGCTCGGCGCGCGGGGTGTCGAACAACTCGGAGACGTAGGTGCCTTCGGACTCCTCGACGTTGAAGCAGACCTTGTCGATGTTCTCGCTGATATAGAAGGCCAGCATGCCGTCGGGGTCGGCCAGGCTGTCGTTCGACAGCACCGACAGGACGTGGAACGGCACGCCGTTCTTCTGCAGGCAGCGGATGCCCGCCACCGTCTTGTCGAAGGTGCCCTTGCCGCTGCGCGTCTTGCGGTTGCGGTCGTGGATCTCGCGCGGCCCGTCGACGCTGACGCCGATGCCGACGTTCCATTCCAGGAACAGCCGGCACCAGTCGTCGTTCACCAGGGTGCCGTTGGTCTGGAAGGAGTGCTTTACGCTCACCGACGATGGGCGAAGCCGCTCGATGGTGGCGAAGGCCTCGCGATAGAAGGAGATGGGCGCGGCCATCGGCTCGCCGGCGTGCCACAGCACGATGATCTCGCCCGAGCACCAGCCCGAGGCGAAGATCTCGCTGAACAGGCGCGTCACCGTCGATTGCGCCATGACGTGCTTGTTGCTGCGGTCGGGCAGGTAACAGTAGCTGCAATTGATGTTGCAGAATGCCGTCGGCTGCAGCACCACCATGCCGATCTCGGGCCGTGTAACCCGGTCAGGCATCGGCTGAGCGCTCAAGGGCTCGCCCGTCATGGGTGGCTACCAGTTATGCCAGCCGTTGCCCCAGCCGCCATTGTGCCAGCCATTGCCCCAGCCGCCGTTGTGCCAGCCGTTGCCCCAGCCACCATTATGCCAGCCGCCATTGTGCCAGCCGCCGTTGTGCCAGCCCCAGCCGCCGTGCCAGCCGTTGCCCCACCAGGCGAGCTGCTTCTCGGGGTCGACCGCCACGAACGGCTCGCCGTCCGTGGCGTATTTCTGCAGTGCATCGGAAACAGACAGCCGGATCGATTGCAGGCGCTCAGCGACGTCGCCGGGCTTTTTCGGCTGTGCGCCGGCATCGGGCGAGGCGGTCGCGGCCGCGTCAGCCGAAGCGAGACTGACCGAAAGGCCGAAGGCGCCCGCAGGCAACAATGCCGCCAATGCGCGGGCGGAACGACGATCCTGGGCCATGCTACCTCCCTTTTTCCGGAGGCACACGTTACCCAGACATGCAAGCCGCTCGCAAATGAAAAGAGGAAGTCAGTTCGGCAAGTGGCTTGCCGCGCCGCCTATCAGCAAACGGTCCGAATCGATCCAGACGCGGTGGAAGTCTGCATCGGCCGCCAGCCGAGGGATGGCCGGCTCGACGGTAAAGCCGATCGAGCGCAGGAGCTCGATCGCCCGGACCTTGCGCGAATCGACGTAATTCTCGAGCCGCGGAAACTGGCTCAACATCTCGCCGAACACCAGTCGCGACAACGATCCGAGCTCGGCAGGATTGTTGTCGAAGGTCTCGCAGGCCAGCATCCAGAGATGACCGACCTCGGGATCGTCGGACACCGGCGTGACACCCCACAAGGCGGTGGGCGTGCCGCTGCTGTCGCGTGCCGCCCATACCTGGGTGCTGCAGGCGCAGGTCTGCATCAGGCGATCGATCGGCACCGCATCGTCGCCGTTCCACTGCTCGCGATCTTCGTCGATCACGGCAGCGAGGAAGGCAACATCCACGGAAGTGGCGAGCTGAATCTGGTAGCGCATGGTCGTACAACCGCCGTTGCCGGTCGAATGTTCCCGAGGGTGGGTGATTTCTTAAGCACATTCCGTTCGGCTGGAATCAGCCGAACGGAATGTGCCTGCTGCAACAACTACCCCCAGTGCGCGCATTTCCGATCTGATGGAACCGCTTGCGGCTCCATCAGATCGGAAATCGCTCTAGCTGCGGACCAGCCGGAACAAATGAGTGGGCAGAACGTTGGGCGCGCCCTGCCTGAACCAGGGCATCTCGTGCAAGTGCGAGGCGGTAACGTAGATCGAGCCGTCCGGCCCTTCGGCCAGGCTGTCGGGCCAGCTCAGCCTGGCGTCGGACATCACGGTCTCTGACCGCTCGCCCGTCCACATCCGCACCTCATTGTCTGCGGGCGCGGTGAGATAAAGGATGCCGTCGCGGCTCATCAGCAAGCCGTCGGCGACATGGGTGACGCCGACCTTCTCGATCTTGCGCGCAGCGTCCTCCGGATTGTCCGACATCAGCGCCGCGGTATCGACGCGATAGAGCGTGCGGCCGGTGAGGGCCTGCCAATAGAGCGTGCCGCCGTCCATCGACAGCGCAATGCCGTCGGCCGCCATCTGGAAGGGCCGACCGTCCGGCCGCTTGATCTTCTCGCCCTTTACGGTGACCTCGACGCCTTTTTCCGGCTGCGTGCTGGGGTGACCGTCGAGACGGGCATGCGCGTTGCCCGACTGGAGATCGACGACGACGATGGCGCCGCGCGCGCCGGAATCGGTGATGAAGGCCACCGCGCCATTGGGATGGAAGCGGACATCGTTCAGGTAGCTGCCCTGCAATGCCACGTCTTCGCCAAAATGGATCACCTGGGCGACCTTGTTGGTCGCGAGCTCGATGCGCACCAGCTTCGGTGCGCCGGGAATGACCTTGTCGATGCCCGGCGAGGCCGGATCGAGCACCCAGAGATTGCCGCGATTGTCGGTCACCACAGACTGCACGCACACGAAGTGGTCACGGGGCGACGGTGCAGGACCGCCGGCGTTGCGCCACGAATTCCAGGCCTCGTCGGGATAGGGTTTCGGCGTCCCGTCACGCGCCACCTCCGCGACGGAGATCGGGCTGTCCTCGGTCCAGCGCGGGAAATTGACGAAAACACGACCTTCTGCCGACACCGCCACGCCGGTCGCCTGGTGCTCGAAATGCGCGGCCTCCTCGAGCCGGAAGCTGGGGCGTTTGGCAGCCGGCGCCAGCGCCTGCTGGGGTACCCGGGTCTGGGCGCGGACCAGGCCGGTCGACAGGACCGCCAGACCGCCAGCCAGCATGAATCGACGGTGGACCATCGGCCTTCCTTGGGAGGACACTTTGAAGGCAACGCCGGCCGGGCCAGACGGTTGCGGAATGGGACGTGGGTCCAAGGAGAGGAAGGAGCGACCGATGACCGAGGTGCAAGCCTTTCGCTTCGAGGATGACGGCGAGACGCCCAACAATCCGCGTCTGCCGCTGCTCGTCTATCGTGCAGCCTTCGCGCTGGAGCGCGAGAAGGATCCTGCCGTTCCATTCGAGCGCGCTTTTGCCGCGCATGGCTGGGGCGATGGCTGGCGCAACGGCATCTATCCCTTCCTGCACTTCCATACGGGGACGCACGAGGTGCTGGGCATCGCTCGCGGCCGGGCGACCGTCGAGTTCGGCGGGGCCAAGGGTCGCAGGCTTGGCGTAGAGGCGGGCGACGTCGTCGTCCTGCCGGCGGGCACCGGCCATCGCCGCATCGAGGCGAGCGGCGACCTTCTTGTGGTCGGCGCCTATCCGCTGAACGGCTCGCTCGACCAGAACCGGCCGGGCGAGATCGATCACACCAGGGCGGTCACCAACATTTCAAATGTGCCGCTGCCGGAGATGGATCCGGTGCATGGGCGTGCCGGGCCGCTGATCGATCTGTGGAAGTAGTCGCTGGGGGCGCGCCACTCCAGTGGCGCGTCATGATCTTCCGGACCGCGAGCCTCTGGCTCGCTCATGAGCGCGCTGGAAGCGCGCGGTCCAGAAGAGCATGAGAAGACGCGCCACTTACGACGGAGTTTACTCCGTCTCTAGTGGCGCGCCCCCAGCATCAGTTGAAGCCGCGATAGACCACGGTCGCGAACATGCCGGCGGCCATGTGGTAGAGATTGTGGCAGTGATAGGCCCACAGGCCAGGATTGTCCGCGTCGAACACGACCTTCACCGTGGTGCGCGGCGGCACCAGCACCACGTCGCGCACCGCGCCCGCGAATGCCTGCCCGTTGATCTCCGTGATCTGGAACGAATGGCCGTGCAGGTGCATGGGATGGGCCATCATCGTGGTGTTGCGCATCACCAGCTCGACGCGCTCGCCCTTTTCCACGCCGACCGGCACGGCTTCCATGCCGTGCACCGCCATGCCCCAGACGTAGCCCGACATGGTGCCGGTGAGATCGACCGGCACCGACCGGTCGATCCGTCGCGACGGCAACGGCTGGGCCGCGCGCAGCTTCATCTCGTCCATCAGGCCGAGCGCGGGAGCAGCCACCTCCGCCGTCTCGGCGATCTTTGTCACCGGCGCGCCGCGCGGGCGCAGGACCACGCCGGTCTGCTTGGCGAGACCTTCGCCGCGCGCCAGTACCGGCAGCGCCGAGCCGTCGGCCGGCAGGCGCACCGCGATGTCGACGCGCTGGGCGATAGCGAGCGGGAACTGCCGGACCTTCAGCGGCACCACCGGATTGCCGTCGACGGTCAGCACCGTGCCTTCGACGTTGCCGAGCTCGATCATGAAGTTGGTCGAGGCCGCCGCGTTGATGATGCGCAGGCGGACCCCCGCGCCCTTCTCGACATCGAACACCTGCGGATCGGCAAGCGTCCGGTCGTTGGCGAGGAAGGCGTCGTAGGTCACGTCGTTCAGGTCCATGCCGCCGCCGGGCGGCATGTTCATCCCGGGCATGTTCATGCCGCTGCGCGACATGCCCGTCACGCTGCCCGTCATGCCGCCCGACATGTTGCCCATGGCCGCCATCGGCTTGGGCTTGCGCAGCTCCTCGAAGATCTGGCGGGGCTTGGTCCAGGAGAAGTCCTCCAGCAGGACCACGACCTCCTGCAGGCCGCTCTCTATGGCGCTCCGCTCGCGCACGATCAGCGGTGCGGCCAGCAGGTTCTGCTCCTGCAGCCCGAAATGCGAATGCATCCAGCGCGTGCCCGCGGGGAGCGCCGGAAAGCTGTAGTCGGTGAATTTGCCGGGCGCGATCGGGGGGCCGGAGATGTAGGGCACGCCGTCCTGCCGCCAGGGCGGATTGAGTCCATGCCAGTGCAGGCCGGACAGCACGTCGAGCCCGTTCTCCAGCCGCACGTCGAAGGTGTCGCCTTCATCCAATGTGATGCCCCACGCACCGGAAGGCTGGAAGGCGCCGTAGCGCGTCGCCGGCTTGCCGTCGACTTCGATGACTCGATTGATCAGGCGCAGGGTCTTGCGGCCGGCCGCCCGCGCGACGCGCGACGGCTGGGGGGCCAAGGCCATGCCGGTGGCGAGGCTGCCGGTTGCGGCGAGGAGAGAACGACGCGACAGATGCATGGGAGGCCTCCGGGCGCCCGTCAGACACTTGTATCTCAGGGCAGGGCGCTTTTGTTGCACATCCGCACGCCCGGGGACATCTTCGGCGCGGCGCGCAAGATCATGGAATGGCCATCATCGGCGCCGCCGCCGTCGGTTCTGGGCATGATAAAGGCGAAGCCGCGCGTGCGAGGGCGGCGCGCCCGAGGCGAGCGAGACTGCCGAACGGATTGGCACCTGCACGTGCGCGGCAGTCCGTGGTACCGAGGCGGTGGTGCTTGCTGCGCAGCAGCGGCGTTCGCGACGAGCAAGCTTGGCAGCGACTGATGCAGGGCCGCGGACGCAGCTCTTTCGGTAAGGCGATTGTACGGGCCTATCCGCTTTCGACTGCATTGGTTGTGTGATATTCTGCAGACAGTCATGAAGAGAGTCAGCCCGCTCTGTAGTGCAGTGGCCGTTATGGTCGCTGTGTCGTTGCCGGCCGGTGCGCAGACACCCCCGGTTCCCATTCCAGCCAGAGACTTCGGTCCCGTGTGGACCGGTTTTTATGTGGGCGCCGCGTTTGGCGCCGGGGGCACCTTCAATCGGCTCGACGTCGGCGGTCCAGGTCTGAACACCAACGTCCACGGCAGCGGCCAAAGCGGCGTCCTTGGCTCTATCTACGGCGGCGTCGACTACCAGATCACCCAGCGAGGCATCGTCGGCCTGATGGCCGAGGCGAGCTACGCCGGTTTCAACGGCTCGGTTTCCGCAAGCGTTCCCGGCGCCTTTGCCCAGGTCAACCAGAACACCGGCTTCGGCTGGGCGGTGCTGTTGCGCGCCGGCTTCCTGGCCGATCCCTCGACGCTGCTCTACTTTACGGGCGGCTATGCCGGGCAGATCATCAACACCAGCGGCACCGCGGCGGTGCCCGGCGTAACCGCTAGCTTCTCGACCAACAACACGATGAAAGGCTGGACCTTCGGTCCAGGCTTCGAAACCATGCTGACCAACAACCTGTCGGCCAAGCTGGAGTATCGCTACAGCCAGTTCGGACGCCAGACCATCGGCAGCACCGGCATTTCGATGGAACCGTCGACGCACGCGATCCGCGCCGGCCTCAGCTATCGCTTCGGTGGCCTGGGCATGGTGTCGTCCGACCAGTCGTTCGCCGGCAGTTCTCAGCCCTTCAACTGGACAGGCGTCTATCTCGGCGGCGCGATCGGCGGCGGCATGGGCTTCGCCCAGACCAACACCTTCGCCGGCACGGCCTCGACCAGCTTCAACAGCGGCAGCCAGGGCCTGCTTGGCGGCTTCTTCGCCGGCGGCGACTGGCAGTTCTCGCCACAGGCGCTGGTCGGCGTGATGGCCGACTACACGTTCCAGGGAATCGCCGGCGGCATCAACCTCAATGTGCCGGGCGGCAGCGCTTACGCCACGGCCGAGCAGAACCGGCAGTGGAGTGTCATGGGTCGCCTTGGCTGGCTGCCGGTGCCGTCGACGCTGCTCTATGCGGCGGGCGGCTACAGCCAGCTCAATGTGCACGCATCGGCCGGCACTTCGTTCGGCGGCGTGGCGCCGTTCGCCCAGCGCGACACGACCTTCAGCGGCTTCACGGTGGGACCGGGCATCGAGATGGCGGTGACCGGCGGCTGGACGACACGGCTGGAGTATCGCTTCAGTCAGTTCGAGCAGAAGGAAGTGATGTCGGGCGTGAACTATCAGCCATTGAACCACACGATCCGTGCCGGCATCTCGTACAAGCTCGGGATCGGGGGGAAAACCATGACCGCGGAGGCGGTAGACTGAGGGGGCTAAAAATGCGTTCGAGGATTCCAATGGCGGCGATGGTGATCGCCGCAGGGCTTGCTGCGGTCGCCGCTGAAGCTCAGCAGGGCAACACGATCAGCGTCGTGGTGAGCGGGCTGCGCGACAACACCGGCAGCGTGCGTTGCGGCCTTTTCAACTCCGCCGCGACGTTTCCCAAGAACGGCCAGGAGTTCAAGGGGGTCGAGGCGCCGATCGCCAACTTGACGGCGACCTGTACCTTCACTGACGTCCCGCCCGGCACCTACGCCGTGGCCTATTTCAAGGCGGTAGCTGGCCAAACGAAGATGAATACCGGCATGTTCGGCATGCCGCAGGATCCTTACGGCTTCTCGCGCAATGCCACGATCGGCATGGGCCCGCCGTCCTTCAACTCGGCGGCCTACAGCTATGCCGGCGGCGCCACGACCTGGCCGGTGACCATCACCTATCCGTAGAGCGGATGCTGACCAACGTCTTGCCGGAGCGCGGACCTCCAGGTCCGCTCATCTCATCGTATCGATGACGAAGATGCGGACCTCGAGGTCCGCGCTCCGGCAAGAGGATGCGTTCATTCGTGGTCGTGCGGCGGGTTGCCCTTCAGCCGGTAGACCACGCCGGTCTTGGTGGCGCCGAGCTGGATCCAGTCGCGCGCCTCGGCCTGCAGCGCCAGGAAGAACGCCTCGCAGCGCCCCAGCGCCTCGTCGGTCAGGTCCTCGCGGCGGCGGAACTTGAGCTGGAAGGCGAACTCGCCGATCAGCGGCGCATGGTCGCCGCGATTGCGCCACAGCGCGACGTTGCACATCGCCCGCATGCGGTTGCCGAAATCGAGTTCGCCGATGTCCTGCAGCACTTCCTCGACGATGGTGCCGCCGACCAGTTCGGCGCGTTCGTCCTTCTCCCACGGGATCGACTGCAGCGCGGGCAGCGCCTGGGCGATGCGCTCCATCGACATGCGGTCGCTCATGATCGCGCTCTCGAGATGGAACTCGACATTGTGCGAGTAGAGCATGCGCACGCCGCCCAGCCCGTCCTTGAGCGGCAGGGCCTCGGCCTTGAACTTGATGCGGTAGTCGCCGCTGATGTGCGGCCGCATGTCGAGCTCGGCCGTTTTCTGCGGGTCGGTGTGGCGGAACTTGAAGACGATCTCCGGCGAGCCGATCGGGAAGCCGTCCTGGTAGGGGATGCGGCGGCGCAGGATGAAGGCGTTGTTGTACAGCCGGAAGTCGTGAGTATCGACGAACAGCACCTCGCGGATGGCGAGCGGCCGCTCGGTGAAGGTCACGGGATCGAAGGTCACGCCGGTCGCCTTGGCCGGCCGGCGCAGCACCTTGCAGAAGTCGAACAGGCTCTGCCGCGAGGTGAAGTGATTGGGCTTGAGGATCAGCTTGCACTCGAGATAGCGGATCTCGTCGTACGGCAGGCCGTCGGCATATTTGCCGGGCTTGATCGCCGGCAGATGGCGGACTCGGATCGTCGGCTTGGCCACCGACTTGGCGGCTTCCTTGGTCTTGCTCATGGGACCTCCCCCTCGACGCCCGACTATAGGCGAGATCGGGAGGTCATAGCTCGCATTTTGGCAGCATGGCGCCCGGACATTCGATGTCGCCCGCCGTGCGGACGATGAAGCGGCCCATCTCGTAGCCGGCCAACGAGGACGTCCCCTCGGCGGCCGCAAGCACGACCATGACCTGGCCGCAGCCCGGGCAGGCATAGGTCGTCTCGCGGCCGGCCGAGATCGTGTAGCGCGACAGCGGCAGGCGGCTGTTGCAGGTGGTGCAGGTCGTCTTGAGATCGGCGTCGCTCACCGTGGCGCGGCTCAGCATGGCGTTCAGCACGTCGCTCAGCGTGATCGCCGTGACCTTGCGCGAAGCCGGCCCGCGCTCCAGCACGGTGTCCAGCATGCGCAGCATCTTGCGCCGCAGCCGCTTGCGCTCCTCGGCGTCGGTCGCACCGCGGGACGACTCGATGCCGGCCAGCACGTCGCAGGCCACCCCTTCGAGACGGCTCACCGGATCGACCGCCACCGGCTCGAACACCGGATCGACCATCGACAGTGCGCGGTAGGCCTCCTCCATGCTGCGCACCAGGAGCGGCTCCTCGCCCTGCCGGAACAGCCGGTGGGCGGCGAAGATGCGGTTCATCGCCCACAGAGGCTCGCGCGGCGCCACGATCACCCGCGCCTGGCCAGGCAGCTGCGGCGGCCGGGAGGAGCGTTCGACGACGACCTCGATGGGAATGTCGATCGCCTCGACGGCCGTGTAGTCCATGATGCCGCGCGCCAACCCGTGGCGCGCCACGAAGCGGCCGACCGCCTTGTCGCGCAACGAGATGTCCGTCGCCACGTAGGTGCCGAAGAGCCGCGTGAGCAGGACGTTGTGGTGTGGGTCGTGGAGGAGCTGGAACACGGTAGAGCGTTTTCCGATATGGTGGAACCGCGAGCGGTTCCGCCATATCGGAAAAGCGCGCTCGGGAGATCGGGGTTTCAACGGGCACATTCCGTTCGGCTGATTCCAGCCGAACGGAATGTGCTCTAGTCTCTCGCGCATAGCTTGCACCCGGAAAGCCAGCCAGTCCATCGTTAGAGCACATTCCGTCCGGCTGGAATCAGCCGGACGGAATGTGCCCAGTGAAACATCGATCGCCCGTGCGCGCTTTTCCGGTCAAGTTGAACCGCGAGCGGTTCAACTTGACCGGAAAACGCTCTACCAGCGGCCGAACGGGCGGAAGGGGAAGCGCCGGCGCGGCGGGTCGTCGAACAGGACCAGGAAAAGCTGGGCGAACAGCGTCTGTACCTGCGGGTCATACGGACCGGTTGCGTTCGTCCGGGCGGTGGTCTGCGACAGGGCGAGATCGTTGCGGCAATAGATGGCGAAGACGTTGAAAGGCCGGCCTGCAACCGGTGGTTTATGGCGGATCTCGCCGGCGCAAACGCTCGCCGCCGTCAGGTCGTTGGCGGCCTCGAACACCAGCACCATGCGGTAGTAGGGACGCTGCGGCTCGGGCGGGTCGGCGTAGGTGAAGGTGAGGTTGGGCCGGGGCTTGGCCGCCTGCATGACCGGCAGCAGCGCGCGCTGCACCTGGGCGGCCGGCTGGTTGGGGAAGGGGGCGCCCGCCATGACGACCTGGAAGTTGCGCCCATCGGTGACGGCGAAGAATTCGGAGTAGTCGTAAGCCGGATCGTAGTAGGCGCCGCCGATCGTGCCGCTGGCGGCGCAGCCGGCCATCACCAAGGCGACCAGAGGACTTGCGAAGCGCACGAACGACAACGACGGCACTCCAACCGGCGTTCCGCCGAGGGCATTATCCGTCCGGCTGGAATCAGCCGGACGGATAATGCCCTTGGCACTCCTATCGAAACAACGCGTTTCCGATCAGATGGAACCGCGAGCGGTTCCATCTGATCGGAAGCCGCTCTAGCTCACCATGGCGTAGGCGGGCTGGCGGAAATCGGCGCCGGCGCGCAGGAAGCCGGTACGGCTGTCGAGCAGGATCGCCTCGACCGAGCAGGCACGGCGGGTCAGCGCCGGCCACATCTCGACGTCGTGGCCGCGACGGCGCAGCTCGTCGAGCGTGACCGCCGGCAGGCGATCCTCGATGTTCAGGCGGCCGGGCAGGTGGGTGTAGGGCGCGAAGGAATTGGGGAAGCTGAAGGTGGCGAAGCGCGGCTGCTCGATCGCCTCCTGGATGTCCATGCCGAAATGGAAGGCATTCAGGAACACCTGCAGCATGGCCTGCACCTGCACGTCGCCGCCCGGCGCGCCGAACGGGATGACGCTGCCGTCGTCGCGCACGGCGATTGCCGGATTGGGCGTGAGCCGGGGCCGCTTGCCCGGAGCGACGCCCGAGGGATGGCTGGGATCGGGCCGCGATTGCGTGCCGCGGCCTGACGGCACGATGCCCAGGCCGGGAATCACCGGCGAGCGCCACGAGCCGTCCGACGGCGTCGCCGACATGGCATTGCCCCAGCGATCGATGGCGCAGCAGTAGGAGGTGTCGGGCTCGACGACGGCGTCGCTCTTGGCGCGAGACGCAGCCGCAGGCGGCGGCATGTTGCCGGGATAGCGGCCGATCGGCGGTGGCATGTCGGGCATGGCGCGCTCGCGGTCGATGGCACCGACGCGCGCCGCGACATGGGCATCCGACAAAAGCTCGTCCATGCCGACATCGACGAACAATGGATCGCCGTAGCGGTACTCGCGGTCGGCGCAGGCCGCCTTCATGATCTCGGTGACGAGATGGATGTAGTCGGCGCTGTTGTGCGCGAGGCCTTTCAGGCCGCCGGCCGCCTCGGTCATGCGCAACGCCTGGGCCAGCATCGGGCCCTGGCACCACGGACCGCAGGTGAAGACCTCGAAGTCGCGCCAGCGCACGCTCAGCGGCTCCTCGTAGCGGCTATGAAAGTTGGCGAGGTCGTCGCGCGCCAGGTAGCCGCCATTCTCCTCGTGGTAGCGCACGATGGTCTCGGCGATGTCGCCGCAATAGAAGGCGGCACGCGCCGCGGCGAGGCCGGCCAGCCGCCCGCGTTTCGACGCCGCGCGCTCCTGGTCGATCATATACTGCAGCGTGCCGGCGAGGTCGGTCTGCACGAAGCGGTCGCCGACCTGGGGCAGCTTGCCGCCGGGCAGGAAGATCGCGGCATTGGACGGCCACGAGCGATAGCCGTCCTCGTACTGCTTGATCATGGCCGCCATGTACTCGAACACCGCGAAGCCTTCGCGGGCGTAGCGGACGGCGGCACCGGCGACGTCGCCGAACGACATGGTGCCGTAATCCGCGAGGGCGGTGATCCAGGCGTCGGGCGCGGCCGGCACGACGGTGCGCAGGATGCCCAACGGCATCTTGCCGCCATGCTCGCGCATGAAGAGATCGACCGGAAAGCGCTTGGGCCAATGACCGAGCCCGGCGATGGTGACGACCTTGCCCCGCTTCCCTCCTGGGGCCCCGGTGCGGATCATGATCGGCGCCACGCCGGCCACGTTCACCTCGTCGGGATGAAGTACGGCGAGCGCTATGCCCGCTGCGCAACCGGCATCTATGGCGTTGCCGCCGGCTTCGAGGATGGCGAAGCCTGCCGCCGTAGCGAGGTAGTGGCCGGCGGAGACGGCGTGGCGGCTGCCGTACAGGGTGGGGCGGGTCAACTTCATCGGACCACTTTTCAGATCGGCTTGCCGGCGCTCGACGCCCAGCGCGTCATCAGCCCGTTGCTGGGCAGCGTATTGTCCGCGACCTTGCGCGCCGTCTCGATGCCGGCGACCGGCAGGCCCTCAGGCTCGAGCAGGCCGACCTGCACCAGCACCGAGGCCTGGTCCCAGTAGATGTGCTCGTGCGCGACCTTGTCGCCCACGAAGCGCACGATGGCGACCAGCGGGACTTCGACGCGCTTACCGGTCGGCGCGATGCCGGGCAGCATCCAGTCGATCTCACTGGTATGGGTGAAGCAGAAGATCAACTCGTCGACGATCTGGTCGGCGCCGACCGTGCGGCTGATCGGCTTGAGCTCGGTGTCGGGCGGATTGCCGCCGATGAAATGGTACTTGTAGAAGCGCTTCAGCTGGTCGTGGCCGACGCCGCCGGTCATGGTCGGCACGTGATTCACGTAGGGCCGCTGCACCATGGTCGCTATCGTAGCGTCGACATCGCGCGTCTCGAACTCATGACGGCAATGGGCTTCCCAAAGGGCTGCGAGATCGGCTGGCATGAGCGGGCTCCCGACGTGAGACGAAATACGAGTGTAACCGTGCGCCTAGTAGCTCGTCACAGAGGCTTTGACGGTTGATATCGACCTCGATCCGATGCAGTGACAGCATTGCTTGCACGTCGGTCGAGCGACACAAGACATGGTATGATGGCGGCGGCGGCTCCTAGGTATGGCCCCTCCTTGAGCCTCAAAAGTCGCAACAAAAGAACCCGGCATCTCCGGGGGGTGCTGCGATTCATCAGTCCTAACTATAGTTATTGACAAGCACTGAAGTTTGAGGCACGGTGCAGCGGACTGTCGCTCTATTCATCGTTTATCCGACCGTGTGCCAGACCGCTCCTGCCGTGGAGCCGGTCATCCCGTCCGGCTGCGTCCTGCCGGGCGGGATGTGCTCCAGGGCCCAACGAGGTCGAGGGACCTTCGCTAACTGTCTGAATTCGGCAGCAGGCCCAACCGATAGGGGCTTCGGCTTCCTCCGACCACCACGCTCTCTGTCGGAAACGCCGGAAATACCGGAAAGGTTCATGCAGCTGTAACAATGCCAGCAGTGTATGCACCGCCCGCGCCAGCTCAAGCGCGGCCAAACCGATCAGAGCCACCGTGCCGAGCTACTAATGCCCGATCGCAAGCGTGGCCTCGGCGCGCTCCTCCGGAGTTACGAACAGCCTGAGCCGACGCGCCGCCAGCCCCATGGCGCGCCGGCTGGACAGCACGGCGAGCGGCACCGACAGCAGCAGGCCCATCACCACCGGCAGGATCCACGGCACGTAGTCGGGCACGATGGCGCCGAGGGCTGCGAGGGCGGCCACGCCGAACAGCACGTGGCCGACATGCCGCTGCAAGGCCTGGCGCCAGTCCATGCCGCGATCGCCGCGCGCCTGGGGCGGCCAGCCGACAGCGTTGCCGGCCAGGATGCGGATCAGGAAAGTCGTGTGGAACAGCATCATCACCGGCGCCAGCAACGTCGAGAAGGCGGTCTCGACCAGGAAGCTCAGCGTCATCGCCAGGCGTCCGCCGAAGCGGCGCGCCCGGCGCGTCGACCACAATCGCAAGCTGAGCGCCAGCACCTTGGGCCCGAGCAGCAGCGCGATCGTCATGCCGAGCAGCCCGTGGATCTCCGGCCAGTGATATTGCGGCCATAGCGGGAAGAGCGTGCGCGTCGGCCCGAAATAGATGTCGCCGGTGATGCGATGGTCGACGACCATGGCCGAGCTCAGCATCAGCATGGCGAGCCACAGGGGCGAGGCGACATAGGCGAAGATGCCCATGCCGAGGTGCAGGCGGCTCATCCAGTGCAGGCCGGGCTCGGCGATCAGGCGAGCATGCTGCAGGTTGCCCTGCATCCAGCGTCGGTCGCGCACCGCATAGTCGAGCAGGTTGCTGGGCAGCTCCTCGTAGCTGCCGCGCAGCTCGGGCAGCAGCCAGCAATGCCAGCTGCCGCGCCGCAGGAAGGCGGCTTCGACGAAATCGTGGCTCAGGATCTCGCCGCCGAGCGGCGGCCGGCCCGAGAGCACCGGCAGGCGGCAGCACGCCGCGAACGCGGCGACGCGCAGGATGGCGTTGTGGCCGAAGTAGTTGGCTTCGCTGGTCTGCCAGAAGCTGTTGCCCATCGACAGCACGACGCCGGTCATCCGCGACGAGAACTGCAGGGCGCGGGCGAACAGCGTCTCGCGCCCGGCCGGCACGATGTGTGTCTGGATCAGGCCGGTGCGGGGATTGGCTTCCATCAGCGCGGCCAGCCGCACCATGGTGTCGCCGTCGAGCAGGCTGTCGGCGTCGAGCACGATCATGAAGGCGTAGTCGGATCCGCGCGTGCCGATCCACTCGGCGATGTTGCCGGCCTTCTTGCCGGTGTTCTGCGCCCGCCGGCGATAGAACAGGCGCGTTTCGGCACCGAGCCGCTCGCGCAGCTCGCCATAGATGCGCTCTTCTTCCGTCGCGATGCCGGCATTGGTCGTGTCGCTCAGGATGAAGAAGTCGAAGGCGGCGGCATGCCCCGTCGCCTGCAGCGAGCGCTGCATGACGGCCAGCCGGCCGGACACCTCGGCGGGGTCCTCGTTGTAGACCGGGACCAGGATGGCGGTGCGTTCGCGAAGCGGCGGGACGTCGCCGTCGGCCGGCGATTGCCGCGCCAAGGTCACCGGATGGCGCCGCAGCACGCCCAGCAGGAAGCCGAACACGCCGCTCCAGAAGGACAGCGCGATCCAGGCGAACAAGAGCGCAAAGCAGGGCAGGAAGATCGGCTTCAGGATCTCCGGACCGCGCGCCGCCACGATGCGCCCCATCAGCACCAGGCCGACGACCGTCGTGACAAGGACCAGGACGAGCAGGAGCCGCCGCCGCCAATGCGCGCGGCCCGCGAAGCGATCGAGCCGCCAGCCCTCGCTCACGGGCGGAAGACGCCGGTCCAGGTCTCGGTCAGGGTCTGGCCGCGCAGCTGCAGGACCGCGCGCAGATCGACCGGCTTCTTGCCGTCGGGTTCGAAGTCGATGAAGAGCCGCCATCCTCGTTTCCATGGCAGGGCTTCGACATAGCTGCGCCGAACTTTGGCGTTCGTCAGCGCAACGTCGGATGTCACGGGTTGTTCCGGCGCGAGCGAGGCGAGCTCGCCGCCGGCGAACTCGACGACCATGCGCCGCTGCTTGGGTTGGTTCGGCACGGCGCCGACGCGCGTCGCCACGGTGCGGCCGGCCGGCGCAAGGGCCGCCTCATCCGACAGGGCGTAAAGCCGATAGGCATATTCCTTGCGCTCGCCCTTGCGCGCGGGCCAGCGCGATACCCAGAAGGCCACGATATTGTCGTTGGTCTCCGCCTGCGTCGGGATCTCGACCAGGCGCACCTCGCCATCGCCCCAGTCCCCGGCCGGCTCGACCCAGAGGCTGGGCCGCGCGTGCAGGCCGGCGCCGGTGTCCTGGTAGCGCTCGAAGTCGCGTTCGCGCTGCATCAGGCCGAAGCCGCGCGGATTGCTGTCCTGGAACGACGAGACGGCAAGGGCGCCGGGGTTGTCCAGCGGGCGCCAAATGCGCTCACCTTTGCCCGTCGAGATGTAGAGGCCGTCGGAATCGTGGATCTCCGGCCGATAATCGTCGCGCGCCGGCGAGGCCTTGCCCGAAAAGAACATCGAGGTCAGCGGCGCGATGCCCAGCACCTGCACGTCATTGCGCAGATAGATGACGCTCGTGGTGTCGATCATGGTGCGACTGCCGGGCCGTATAGTGAACGAGAATGCGCCGGCCGCGCCGGGCGAATCGAGCAGCGCCCACACGGTCATGTTCATGGCATCGTCGGCGGGCTTCACCAGCCAGAAGGCGCGGAACAGGGGAAACTCCTCCGGCTTGCCGCCGATGCCCGTGTCGATCGCCAACCCGCGTGCGGAGGCGCCGTAGATCTGGCCACGGCCTATGGTTCGGAAGTAGCTTGCACCCAGGAAGGACGCGATCTCGTCGAACTTGTCCGGACGGTTCAGCGGATGAAGAAGACGAAAGCCCGCCAGCTCGATCCTCTGCGGCGGCTGCTTCAGCCCGATGTCCTCGAAGTCGAGGTCGTTAGGCGAAACAGGCAGTGGCCTCGCCACGCCGTTCTCGACCAAGAAGATCTGCACAGGGTTTTCGTAGATGAACCCGGCTGGAAAGAATTCGGCGCGGAACAGGCTTTTGCTGTCTCGCCACAGGGCGGTGTCCGGCTTGGCCCTGAGTGCTCGGTACTGGTCGTAGGTGAGGCGACGCATGTCGCCTTCGATGGATGCCGGCTGCTTGTAGGGCTCGGCCGCGAGCTTGGCGGCCATCGCCTCGACCGCTGCAAAGGTCGAGGGCGTGCCCTGCGCCCATGCCGTCGATGCCGCGAACAGGCAGATTAACAACGCGAGGAGGGCGGTCGTACGCATGCTGCGCCAAGAAACGACGCACCGCCGACGAGGTTGCCGGGCGGACGATTCGCCGCGGCTGCGCCTTGGCTACAGCATTCCGAACATCCTGGCGACGCGCTGGACGGCCTGCCAGGCCGGATCGAGGATAGTGAAGGTGCGGACCATTTCGTTGGCATCGGCCAGCAGCGCCTTGAGCTTCACGCCGTCGGGTTCGTCCTTTTCGGCTTCGTTCTTGGCTTCCGCGAAGAGCGCGCGCAGCTCGCGCATCTCGTCCTTGTAATCGTCGTCGATCGCCTTGATCGATTGTGCCAAGGCGGCGGTGAGGTCCTTGCGTTCGGTGGCCATGGTGGTCTAAGCCGCCTTCTGCTGCCGATGGGCGGCGATCACCGCCCACAGGCTCGAAGCCGTCGCCGGCATGTCGACGTGCTTCACGCCGGTGTGCGGATGGATCGCATCGACGATGGCGTTGATCACCGCCGGCGGCGCGCCGATCGCGCCGGCCTCGCCCGCGCCCTTCACGCCCAGCGGATTGGTCGTGCACGGGCTGTTGTGCAGGTCGAAATGCACGTGCGGCACGATGTCGGCACGCGGCAGCGCGTAGTCCTGGAAGCTGCCGCTGAGCAGCTGGCCCGAGTCCTTGTCGTACACCGTCTTCTCGGTCAGCGCCTGGCCCACGCCCTGGCCGATGCCGCCATGGACCTGGCCCTGCAGCAGCAGCGGGTTGAGGGCGGCGCCAAAATCGTCGACCACGCTGTAGTTCACGATCTCCAGCACGCCGGTGTCGGGATCGATCTCGAGCTCGCAGATATGGCAGCCGTTGGGGAAGGTGTCGGCCGTCGGCATGCGCGTGAACTCGTCGTCCAGGCCGGGCTTCTCGCCCGCCGGCACGTGCTTGGGATCCTTCGCCGCCTTGGCGACGTCGAACAGGCTCATGGTGCGGTCGGTGCCGACGATCTTGAAGGCGCCGTCACCATACTCGATGTCGGCCGTGGAGGCCTCCATGGCGCTGGCCGCCACGAGCTTGCCCTTGGTGATGATCTTGTCGGCCACGCCCACGGTCGCTACACCCGCGACCGAGACCATGCGGCTGCCGCCGGTCATGCCTTCGGGCACCACGTCGGAATCGCCCTGCACGAAGCGGATGCGCTCAACGTCGATGCCGAGCTGCGCCGAGGCGATCTGGCGGATTGCCGTTTCCTGGCCCTGGCCGTTGGTCTGGTTGCCGACAAAGATCGTGACCGTGTCATCGTCGTTGAACTTGGCGATGGCGGTTTCCGGTGCCCCGCCGCCGCCGCACTTCTCGACATAGGTCGCCATGCCGATGCCGCGCCACTTGCCCTTAGCGAGCGAGGCGGTGCGCCGGTTGGCGAAGCCCTTCCAGTCGGCCTTCTCCATGCCCTTGCGCATCACCGCTTCGAAGTTACCCGAATCGTAGGTGTCGCCGAGCGCCGTCGCGAACGGGATCTGGTTGGGCTTGATGAAGTTGCGCGCGCGGATCTCGTCGGGGGTGAGCCCTACTTCGCGCGCAATGTGATCGACGAAGCGCTCCAGCAGATAGGCCGCCTCCGGCCGGCCGGCGCCGCGATAGGCGTCGGTCGGCACGGTATTGGTCATCACGCCCTTGACGTTCACGTAGCACGCGGGCGTCTGGTAGAGGCCGACCAGCATCGAGCTTCCGGCCAATGTGGGAATGAAGGCGCTGAAATGGCTGAGATAGGCGCCTAGCGCGGCATAGGTCGTGATGCGGCAGCCGATGAAGCGGCAGTCCTTGTCGAGCGCCATCTCGGCGATCGAGACATGGTCGCGGCCCTGCACGTCCGACTGGAAGGCTTCCTGCCGGTCGGGGATCCACTTCACGGTGCGCTTGAGGGTGCGCGAGGCCCACACGACCATGGGATATTCCGGATGGACGAAGATCTTCATGCCGAAGCCGCCGCCGACATCGCCGGTGCGCACGCGCAGCTTCGGCGAGCCGATCTTGAGGATCATGTCGGCCACGACCGGCCGGATCATGTGCACGCCCTGTGACGAGAGCCACAGCGTCGAGCGGTCGTCCTTGGCGTCGTACTCGCAGATCGCGCCGCGCGGCTCCATGGAGTTGACCACCAGCCGCTGGTTGACGAGCTGGAGCTTCACCACCTTGTCGGCCTTGGCGAAGGCGGCGTCCGTCTTGGCCTGGTCGCCCATGTGCCAGTCGAACACGATGTTGTTCTTGATGTGATCGTGCACCAGCGGCGCGCCCGGCTGGGCCGCCTCGTAGGTGCCGACGACATGGGGACGCGCCTCGTAGTCGACCTCGATCAGCTCGGCGGCGTCCCTGGCCTGCTCCAGCGTCTCGGCCACCACCAGCGCCACGGCGTCGCCGACGTGGCGCACGCGACCCTGCGCCAGCATCGGCCGCGGGGTATCGCCGCGCGGACTGCCGTCGCGGTTCTCCAGCGGCACCAGGCAGGGCACGTCGCCGAAATCGGCCTTCTTGACGTCCTGGCCGGTCAGGACCAGCAGCACGCCCGGCGCCTTGGCGGCAGCCGAAATATCGATCTTCGTTATGTCGGCATGGGCGTGTGGGGAGCGCAGCACGTACATGCGTGCCGCCGGGGCGCTCAACTTCGTGTCGTCCGTATAACGCCCGCCGCCCGTCAGCAGCCGGGGATCCTCGAGCCTGCGAACCGATTGACCGATACCGAACTTCGCCATGAATTCCTCCGTTCGGGCGGAGGTTAGAGCGGTTTCCGATTGAAGGGAACCGCGAGCGGCTCCCTTCAACCGGAAACGCGCATCAAGCGTGTCATCAGGCCCAGAATGTCCACAAGGCGCAGATCAGGACGATGGCAACAGCCGCGCCCACGACGCGCAGCCATTCCCGTGTGGTCGGCATTTTCGGATGCGGCGGCTCCTTGTCGAGGTCGGAAGCCTTCATGGCGAACCCTGGGGATGACGGCATCGTGACGGTTGCAACGCCAAGGCAGGGGGCCGCGTTGCCTGACAGGAAAGCCCTCCATCCCATCTCCGCCGCCGTCTCTACGCTCGCCGTCTTAGGCGCAGATCGCCGCGGTGACAACCGGCATATATTGCTGGCGGCAGGGGCGCATGGCAGGCTTCGGCATGCCATGACCCATGCGGGCCGCCCTTCCGTGGATCCCTCGACCAGCGTCGACTACGTGGCGCTGCCGGCGGGACGCATGGTCGGCCGCTACGAGATCGTGAGCGTGCTGGGTCAGGGTGGCTTCGGCATCACCTACCGAGCCCGCGACCGCCACCTCGATCGCGAGGTCGCTCTCAAGGAGTTCCTGCTGGCGGCGCTGGCGGTGCGCCGGGACGGCAGCTCGGTTCTGCCGCGCTCGACCGAGGCCGCCGGCGATTTCGGCTGGGGCCGCGGCCGTTTCATGGAGGAAGGCCGCACGCTCGCCAGCCTGCCCGAGGCGCCCTCCATCGTGAAGGTATTCGACTTCCTCGAAGCCAATGGCACGGCCTACATCGTCATGGAGCTGGTGCGCGGCCGGACCCTTCAGGACTACGTCTCGACGGAGGGCCCGCTCGCCCCGGCCGCGCTCGAGGCGATGCTGTGGCCGCTGCTGGCCGGCCTGCAGAAGGTGCATGAGGCGGGCTTCCTGCACCGCGACATCAAGCCGGCCAACATCATGCTGGATGGCGCGGGCAAGGCGACCCTGATCGATTTCGGCGCCTCGCGCGCGGCGATGGCCGATCGCACCGGGACGATGACGGCGATCTTCACCCCGGGTTATGCCGCGCCCGAGCAGTTCGCTGTGGCCAGGCAGGGGCCGTGGACGGATATCTACGGACTGGCGGCCACGCTCCACTACGCCGTCACCGGCACGGCGCCGCCCAGCGCCGTCGACCGGCTGATGAAGGATGCTTATCAACCGCTTGCCGTCCGCCAGCCGCCGGGCATCTTGAGGAATTTGGCGGCCGGCATCGATGCCGCGCTGTCGATCCACGCCGACGAACGGCCGCAAAGCATTGCCGAGTGGCGTGCCTTGCTCCGCCAGCGAGCGCCGCCCGATGAGGTGACTTTGGTGATGCCTCGGCGACCGCTCGTGCCCAAGCCGCCGGTGGCGCCGGTCGGCGGCAAGGCCAAATGGCTCGCCATCGGCACGGCCTGCGTGCTCTTGGGAGCGGGTGGCTTCTATCTCGCGGCGGCGCTGCAGCCGGCGACGGGTCCGCCGTCGAGCAACGATGGCCAGCGGGCGCAGCAGGAAGCCGAGGCAGGGCGGCAAAGGGCGGAGACCGCGGCCGAGCAGCTCGAGGCCAACGTCGCGCGTCGCGAAGCCGAGGCGCGCCGCAAAGCTGAAGCCGAGGCGGCGCGAGCGCGGCAGGCAGCGGCTGCCGACGCACAGGCCAAGCGCGAGGCGGCCGAGCAATCGAAGATCGACGAAGAAGCCAAGGCGCGCGCTGTCCGGCCGCCGTCATCCGCCTTTGATGGAACTTATCGCGGCAGCTTCAGCGAGACCGGTGGCGGTGGCGGTCGCATCTTGTCGGTCACGCTGAGTCTCGTGGGCACCAGTCTGTCGGGCCAAGCCATCTATCAGCGTTGCGGCACCATCCCTGTTTCGCTGACGGTGACGTCGTCGGGTGAGATCGGTGGCGCCGTCCGCTTGCCGGACATGTGGACATGCGCACCGGTCGATGGCACGGCGAGTGGACGCGTGAGCAGCCAGGGCATTCAGCTCGAACTGCGCGGCCCTGGCATGGCTGCCCGCGGGATGCTGACCAGGAGCGGGCAGCCCTTGGCAGCTTCGGCGCCTGCGCCAACCCCGGCCGGTACCGCCGGCACCTTTGAAGGCGCCTATTCAGGGTCGCTGTCCAGTTCGGCGCCAAGCAGCCAACCATGGGGCTTGCGGCCGCTTGGCGCCGATCTGCGCGTCTCTCAGGGGCGTTTGACCGGGCAACTCGTCCATCCGACATGCGGAGCGACGTCGATCTCGCTCCCGGTCGACGCGGCCGGCGCCGTCAGCGGCACGGTACGCCTCCACGAGGCGAACAGCTGCACGATGAACGATGCCGCAGCCAGCGGAAGGGTGACCGCCAACGCGCTCACCCTCGATATTCAGGGCATCAGCGTAAGGGCGCACGGAACGCTGTCCAGGCGCGCCGACTGACAGTCCTACGACTTCGGCGTGATCGAGACGACCGCCACCTGGCTGTCGATCGCCGTCAGCGAGTCGCCGGGCTTGACGCGGGGAAGCTGGGCGCGGCCTTCCGGCGTGGTCACGTTGTAGGTGCGGATCTGGCCGCCCGCCGGATTGACCAGCGAGATCTTGCCGCCCGCCGGATCGACGGCGGTGACCCACCAGTTGGCGACCGCCTGGCCGGCCGACGCGCCGGCGGCGCTGGTGCCGGTGCCGGCGGCGACCGCTACGTTGACGTCGCGGTCACGCGGCGTCTTGGTGTTGGGACCCGACAGCACGAAGGTGAGCCTGTCCTCGAAGCCGATCGACACGTTGTCGCCGACCTTGGCCTGCGCGAAGTTGGCGACCGAGGGACTGACCTTGCGCACGGCCGTGGCGCCGTTGCTGTAGGCCAGCGTCACGGTGCGGTTGGCCGGATCGACGGCGGTGATGCGCGCGTCGTCCGAATAGGTGGTGACGGTCGAGATGCCGACGATCGCCTGACCCTGCGCGAACGCCGTCGCGGCAAAGAGCATCGATCCGGCCAACGTGGCGCCGATCAGAATTCTTCTGGTAAGCATTGTGTGTACCTCCTCCTTTACTGCGGAAAAACGGTACCACAAGCCTTGCCAGCCGAGCTATGGCCTGTCGGTTACGCTCACATTGAAAATTGTTGAGGATGTAGAAGAGCTCGTCCGTCACGTGATAGCGACGGAACGGCCAAGCACGCTTGCCCGGTGGAACGACGGTCATCGAGCAACACAGTCTCTTGAGCCCGAGCAACGGCCCGGCCCTGCCAGGCTTGGCCTGACAGCCCCTGCCGTTCCCGCCGTCCCGCAGCACGAGGTCGGCGATGTTGACGATGAGTTGCGGCATGCTCATCGCGACGCTCGCCGCGCGGCCCGCGTTTCAGCTCGCCATGCGCGTACTCGTACATGACTCGGCCCGTGGTCTTGCGCTGGGACATCGATGTTTCAGCCATGACGATCCTCCGGAATCCCTTGCCTGCGGACGACAGGCGATGGATTAGTCTTACTGCGTCATAAGCGGAGGCGTTTTTTGCCGGAGGTTTCTTCGTGCGCAGCAAGGACATCGCGGTGCTCGTCGGGTG
>WHTW01000026.1:62070-62431 GCA_009377525.1 Rhodospirillales bacterium | reverse complement strand
AGCGTCGTCTTGCCCGCACCATTGGGCCCAATGAGCGCGTGGATCGTGCCGCGGTGCACGGAAAGGGAAACATTCTGGACGGCCGCGAAGCCACCGAATCTCCTGCCCAGCATCTCGGTTTCGAGAATGGCGGTCACCGCACCTCGCCTCCTATGCGGCCCGAAGCCCGGCCTGAACCATCAGCGGCAGCACACGCTCGCCGAAGAACTCGAGGTCGGGAGCGAAGTCGAAGAAATTGACCTGGATGCCGTCGAGGCCGGCCGCGCTGAGCCCGACCAGCGCGTCGACGACGGTTTGCGGCGAGCCGACGATCTGCACGTTGCCGCCCAGGGTCCAACCCTCAAGGTTGTGCCGGCGCCAG
>WHTW01000026.1:5553-62060 GCA_009377525.1 Rhodospirillales bacterium | reverse complement strand
GGCGCCAGCCCGCCGTATCGCCGCCCGCTATTTCGCCGCTGAAGTTGCGGGCCGCCTGATCGTCCGCTCCGTCCAGGATGAAGCGTACGCGCTCGGCTGCCTCGCGATCGGTTTCCCGGCAGATGATGTGCGGATTCAGGATGACACGAAGATCGCGGCCGTGGTCTCGGGCGAGCCGCTTGATGCGCCCGATGTGGTCGGGCAGCGATGCACAGGCGTCGGCGACGTTGGAGCCACCCGGACTGGTGATGAACATCAGGTCGGCATGGCGGGCGGCATAGTCGATGCCCGCCGGCGAGGTGCCGGCATTCACCAGCACGGGCACTCCCCGCACCGGCTTGGGCGAGACATAGGCGTCCTTCAGCCGCCACCAGCGGCCGTCGCGGCTGACATTCTCATCCTGGCGCCACAGCGCCAGCAGCATCTCGGTGAACTCCGCGGCCATCGCATAGCGCGAGTCGTGCGGGATGTCGTCGATGCCGAACATCGCCGATTCGCCGCGCTTGTATCCGGTGACGACGTTCAACCCCCAGCGGCCGCCGCTCATGTGATCGAGGGTTGCACCGATCTTGGCGAGGTGCAGGGGATGCCAGCCATAGAGCACATGCACGGTCGAGATCAGCAGGATTTCCCGGGTCAGTGCCGCCAGACCGGCCGTGACAACCAGCGGGTCGATCTGCTGCTCGCGGTAGCGCATGCGGCCGCCATGGCCGCCGGCCGGGAGCCACTGCGCCAAGCCAAAGGCGAGATCGAAACCCAGCTGCTCCGCCCGCACGACGAGGCCTGCGTTGTAGGGAAAGGTCCAAGTTGTGGTGCGCGGGCTGGTCGAGGGACTCCAGCCGCCGTCCTGCAGCGGCACGAACAGGCCGAGCATGAGACGGTGGCGGCTTGCGCGCGCGAGGGGATCGGTCGTGGTCAACGGCGGCCCAGTCTCGCGATCCGGATGCGGTTGTCGGGATCGCGGGCAATCTGGTTCACTAGTTCGATCTCCCAGTCGAGATACTGCACCATGCCTTCTTCCGGACAGGTGCTCCGCTCACGCGGCGCGTACCAGACATCGTCCGGCTCATCGATCAGGCGCGCGTCGCCTTCTTCCAGCGGCAGGGCTGCAGCGGCCCAGGCCTGCGTGCCGCCCCGCAGCCACTGGGCGTCACGCCCCGTCGTCGCAACGAGGTCGGCGGCGGCGAACTGCCCCAGCATGCCATCCTCCGACGTGACCACCAGCGGCCCTTGCGACGGGAGCTTTGCCAGGTGTTCGGGAAGCCGCACGCGGGTCACGAAATACGCCCCGGGGATATGGCCCTTTGTGTAGTTCTTGCTGCTGCCGACATCGACGACGGTGGAAGCAGCGGACTTCAGGCGATCCGCGAGCAGGGCCGGGGTTACGGCGCGGGACTCCATGTGGGCAACGGAGTCGAGGCCGAGTGGCATCGAGGCCGGGAAACCTGTCTCGACGGGGTCGCGCGCAGGATCCCAGGCCAGCGTCGCGGTGTCCGTCCATCCCATTTGCATCAGCCAGGAGGCCGTCATCCGTGCGCGAACGAGATGGCGATCGTCGACCAGGACGACGCGCGCACCCCAAACCGCGAGCCAGTTGTCGGTCTCCTGAACCAGTTGCCCGCCCGGTGCCGACAAAGCGCCTGGTAGGTGTCCCGCCCGGTATTCTTCGGGGCTGCGCACGTCCAGGACGTAGAGGGTCCTGCTCTCGATCTCGTCGCGCCAAGCTGCCAGGGTCGGCATGTCGATGCCGCGGATGCCGAGCTGGCCGGCGACCGACTCGGCAGCCCGAGTCGCCCTTTCGAGCGCCTTCGATGACGGCTCGGCTGCCTGCAGAACGGCGCCGCGGCTGACCGGGAACCCGGCCAGATGCCATCCCATGGTGCCGTTGCGCAGGGAAACCACGCGATTCGGTACGCCGGCGTTGATGAGCGCCTGGGCGCCAATGATGCTGCGTGTGCGACCGCCACAATTGACGACGACGAGTGTCTCGGGCGCCGGCACGAGATCGTGGATGCGGTAAACCAGCTCGGCCCCGGGCAGGCTGGTCGCTCCCGGGATCGAGTTGTTCTGATACTCTTCAAAGCTGCGGCTGTCGAAGACCCGGATCGCATCGCCTCGGGTGAGGCGCTCGTTCAGTTCCTCCGCGGAAATCCAGGGCGTGCCGCATTCGTGCTCGACCACTTCGGCGAAAGCCTTGCTCGGCACATGCACTCCCGAATAGAGTGGTAGTCTAGCGCTGCGCCAAGCCTCGGTGGCGCCGTCGAGCGTCGACACGTTGTCATAGCCCAATGCACGCAATCGCAACGCCGCCCGCCGGGCAAGTCCCGATCCGTCGTCGCACCACACCACACGCACCGAACGACGGGGCAGCAGGCAGGCCGCATCCAGCTCTATCCGTCCCAGGGGCAGGCAGGTGGCGAACAGCAGATGCGCCTGGCTGAAGCTTTGCTCGCCGCGAGCATCCAGCACGGCAAGCTCTGCGCCATCGCGCATCATCTCGCGCAGGACCTGTGGCGTCACGACTCCGTCGATCGTGCCAACCGGTGCATTCATTTCCGCCCTTTGTATGCCGAGGCTTCGGCGGCCTCGTTGCGGGCTTCATTAAGCGCGCCGAGACGTTGATCAATCAATCGAAAAGATGTTATCAATTAATTGATGATTCCGATAAATATCGGTCCCAGTGAACTGGAAACCTTCATTGCCGTTTCCGAAGCTGGCAGCTTCTCCGCCGCGGCGGCCCAACTGGGACTGTCACAGCCGGCGGTGACAAACCGGATCCAGAAACTCGAGGCCGCGCTCGGCCTGCCGCTGTTCGACCGGACGACACGACGGGTGACCACCACCGTGGCAGGCGAGCGCTTGCGGCTGCGGGCGCAGCATACGGTGGCCGAGCTCAAGGCGCTGGTTCAGGAGTTTCGCGACGAGATCGCGCTCAGACATGGCCGCGTTGCGCTGGTGGCGACGCCGGCGGTGTCCGCCACCGTGCTGCCGCGCGTGATCCGTCATTTCCTGACGCGACATCCCGGTGTCCATTTGACACTGCACGACGAGTTCGCACTGCAGGCGCTGGCCCGCCTTTCCGCCCAGGAATTCGATCTCGCGATCGTGCCCTACACCGACCCGGGCGAGGAGTTCGAGTTCGAACCGCTGTTCTTCGATGAGTTCTTCCTCGTCGTGCCGCGCAACCATCCGCTCGCCCGAGCCGGCAAGGTGGATTTCGCCGATATCAGCCGCTATCCGCTCCTGTCGCGGCCTGCGGGCTCGGCGATTCGGGAGACCATTGCCCACGAATTCGCCAAGCGTGGCCTGCAATTCACACCAGCCCTCGAATCGACCAGCCTGTTCACCCTGCTCGGCATGGTCGAGGCGGGCCTCGGACTGAGCCTGTTGCCGCAATTGATGACGCCGCGCCTCAACCTCAATGCGGTCCGCATCGTCCGCATCGGAGGTTTCGGCATCTTCCGGCAAATTGGCATCATGAGAAAGCGGCAGCGCCGCCTGTCGCCATCGGCGGTCGCCTTCGCCCAGGTCCTACGGGCCATGCTGAAGACCCAGCAAGCCCCTCCGGCAGGCGCCATCGCGACGGACTCGTCGGGGGCCGGCATCACCAAGCCACTTCGGGGACGCACGGCGCCGAGGAGTTCAAGGTCGTCGACGCTCCGTATCGCTACGCGTTGAGATGCTGGAGCTTCAGCCCCGGTTGCAGCCTCTCGAAGCTCACCAGCTTGCCGGTCATCGACAGCGTGGCATAGGCGGTGCGCAGATCCTTGCCGCTGAAGCAGACGTTGGTGACCATCGGGCCGGGCAGCTTGTACTGCGTCCCCGACGAGCCGTCGGGCGCGATGTCGGACACGGCGCCGCTGATCAGGGTGGCGACGCAGGTGTGCGCGGCCGAGTCGACGGCCAGCGAATCGAACATCTGGTAGCCGCCGAGGTCGGCGATCACGCGGCCCTTCTCGCCGCTGTAGGGGCCGCTGCAAAGTGTCCGGCAGTCTGGTCGTCAAGAATGGCTCGTCAGGTGCCGGCGGCAAGTGAGCCGAGCGCCTGCCGCACTTCGGCCCCGAGGCTGGCTCGGCTTCGTTTTCGCGTACGATTCGCACCGCCTCCTCAACCCAGGCGAGATTGCTCATCAGCGTACCCAATGGGGGCATCCTCGAGACCTAGGCGCACGTGACCGCTCCGTGTCACCGTTTCGCCGATCAGCGGTCGGATATCGGCAGACAGCCCTGCGATCATCCATGGCGCTGATGGCACCAGCGTGCCTACCAAATACTACATCCGGCAATAGTGATGATGTAGTCCGCCAAGGATCGGCCGCGCGGCGACCTGGCCGAGCCGTTGGACCGACCGATGGCCCGACGAGTCCATACTCAGCGACAGATGCGTTCGGAGTTCGTTGGAGTAGCCCGTGTAGGCCGCAAGGATCCTGCCCAGATGGGCGTCGCCGAAGACGACGATGTGATCGAAGCACTCGTAGCGGGTCGAGCCGATCAGTCGCTCCGCATGCCCGCTCTGTCCGGGTGACGTGGGGCCGTCGGGTGATCGCGTATACCCAAGGCCGAAAGACGTCGGGTGGCTGCGTGACCTTAGGACGCGTCGCGGTCCCGGACGAGATAATCCGGCGCTTCGTTCCACGGGAAGGTATCGGTGATCTGGCGGCGATCCAATGCGCCGTGAGATTAGCCGTCAGGCTGGCGGCAAAGGCGGCCGCCTTTGATGCCTGCCTTTGCAGCTGAGGTCTGGGACGACCGCGCTCGGCGACCGGCCGCCGGCGCCGGCGACGTTCGGACAAATCCGATCTCTCGCGCTGCAAACGGCGATGCATTAATCTCTCATTGCGCTTGGATCAGAACTTCGATCAGGTAACCGGTAGCCGCCCAACGAACAAACTGAAACCAATACGGAGGACTCCATGGCCGCGCAGACCCTGTTCGACAAGATATGGGACGCCCACGTCGTCACCGATCTGGGCAGCGGCATGGCCCTGCTCGCCATCGACCGTCACATCATGCACGACCTGGGCGGCGGGCGCGGCCTGAAGCAGATTCGGGAATCCGGGCGCAAGGTCCGCAATCCTGACATGGTGTTCGCCGTGCCGGATCACGCCGTCTCAAGCGAACCCGGACGCACCTCGGAGACGACCGAGCTCAGCAGCGGCTACATGAAGCTGCTGCGCGAGGAGACCTCGCGCCATGGCATCCGGTTGTTCGACCTCGGCGAGCCAGGCCAGGGGATCGTCCATGTCGTCGGGCCGGAGATGGGCATATCGCTTCCGGGCAGCACGGTGGTGTGCGGCGACAGCCACACCTGCACTCACGGCGCCCTGGGCGCCATGGCATGGGGCATCGGCTCCTCTGAATTGCTTCATGTCCTGGCCACGCAGACGCTGCCGCAAACGAAGCCAAAGCGCATGCGGGTCACCTTCACCGGCAGGCTACCCGAGGGCGTGCAGTCCAAGGACATCATGCTGTACCTGATCGGCCGCCTGGGCGCCGCCGCTGGCGCGGGCTCGGCCGTGGAATTCGCTGGCCTCACGATCCAGAACCTGTCCATGGAAGCCCGCCTCAGCCTGTGCAACCTGTCGATCGAAATGGGCGCGCGCTTTGGCATGATCGCGCCGGACGACACGACGCTGGAGTACCTGGCCGGCCGCGCGTTCGCTCCCAAGGGCGCGCTGTGGGACCGCGCCGTCGCGCACTGGCGAACCCTGCCCTCGGACGAGGGCTGCGTGTTCGACCGCGAGGAGAGCGTCGACATCGGCGCCATCGCCCCACAAATCACCTGGGGCACCAGCCCGCAGGATGTGGTTGGGATCGACGGCGCGATCCCCGACCCGACCGCTGCCGCCGGCTCGTCGCGGCGCTTCGAGATGGAGACGGCGCTCCGCTACATGGGGCTGGAGCCGCTCAAACCGATCGCCGGCACGCCGATCGACCGCGTCTTCATCGGATCCTGCACCAACAGCCGCATCGAGGACCTGCGCCAGGCGGCGGCCATCGCCCGCGGTCGGCGTGTCGATGCGCGCGTGACGGCATGGGTGGTGCCGGGATCCTACAACGTCATGAAGGCCGCTGAGGCGGAAGGACTCGACACCGTGTTCCGGACGGCCGGCTTCGACTGGCGCGAGCCGGGCTGCGCGCAATGCGCCGCGGCCAACGGCGAGGTCGTGGCGCCCGGCGAGCGCATCGTCTCGACGTCGAACCGGAACTTCGTCGGCCGCCAGGGTCCCGGCGCGCGCACCCACCTCGCCAGCCCGGCGATGGCGGCCGCGTCAGCCATCGCCGGCAGCATCGCCGACCCACGCCGTCTGGCCTGACCGGGAGCATCCGCCATGGAAACCTTTACGGTACTGTCCGGCGTTGCCGCGCCGCTGGCGCGGGAGAATGTCGACACCGATCTGATCATTCCCATCCCGCGCCTGGTGACGCTTGCCAATGTCGATCTCGGCAAGTGGGCGTTCGAGGCCATCCGCTATCACAAGGATGGCTCCGAAAACTCCGACTTCGTCCTCAACCAGTCGCGCTATCGCGGGGCGCCGATCCTGATCGCCGGGCGCAACTTCGGCTGCGGCAGCTCGCGCGAGGGCGCGGTCGTGGCCATCCGCCGCCTGGGCATCCGCTGCGTGATCGCGCCGAGCTTCGGCGACATCTTCTTCAACAACTGCTTCCAGAACAGCGTGCTGCCGATCGCCCTGCCGCAGGAGGAGATCGACCGGCTCATGGAGGAAGCACGGACCTGCACGTCCGGCGCCGCCTTCGCGGTCGATCTCGAGGCGCGGGAGATTCGCACGCCGGGCCAGCGCACGGTGGCCTTCGAGGTCGACCCGAACCGGCGCCAGGGTTTGCTGAAAGGGCTCGACCCGATCGACACGACCTTGATGCGGGACGGCGAGATCGCCGCGTTCCAGGACCGTGACCGCAAGGCGCGTCCCTGGATCTATGGCTGAACGCCGCCGCCATGTCGCCGCAGACTGAGCGCGCCGACAGCGCGCCACCGATCATCGAAGTGCGCGGCCTGCGCAAATGGTATCCGGTGCGGCGCGGCTTCTTCGCTTCGCTTGTCGGGGCCGCCGAAGCCAGGCACCTGAAGGCCGTCGATGGCGTCGACTTTGCCATCCGGCCGGGCGAGGTCCTCGGGCTGGCGGGCGAGAGCGGCTGCGGCAAGTCGACCACCGGCATGACGGTCGTGAAGCTGCATGCGCCATCGGGTGGGTCGATCGTCTTCGACGGCGAAGACCTTGCATCGATCACCGGTCGACAACGGCTGAAGCGCTTCCGACGCGGGGCCCAGATCGTCTTTCAAAATCCCTACGAGTCGCTGAACCCGCGCTTCAGCGTCTATCAGAGCGTGCTCGAGCCGATCGCCATCCACCTGCCGGCGGAGCCATCGGGCCACGAGGCGATGGTGCATCGCGCGCTGGAGCGCGCCGGCCTGTTGCCGGTGAAGAACTTCACCGGCCGCTATCCGCACGAGATGAGCGGCGGCCAGCTCCAGCGCGTCGCGATCGCACGTGCCATCGCGGTCGAGCCGCGCTTCCTGGTCGCCGACGAGCCGGTATCGATGCTCGACGTGTCGGTGCGCGCCGGCATCCTCAACCTGTTCAGGAAATTCGCCACCGAGCTCGACATGGGGATCCTCTATATTTCCCATGACCTGTCGACGATGCGCCACATCTGCACGCGGATCGCCGTCATGTATCTCGGCCGCATCGTGGAGATCGGGCCGACGGCGCGGATCCTCGACGATCCGCAGCATCCCTATGCGCAGGCCCTGATTGCGGCCGCGCCGGTGATGCGCCGCGGCGCGCGGCAGCGCATCCATCTCGAGGGCGCCGTACCGAACCCGATCGACCTGCCGTCGGGTTGCCGGTTCAATCCGCGCTGCAGCCGCGCCGTCGCTCTCTGCCGCACGCAGGAGCCCTTGCTCGAACCAGTCGGCAGCAGGCGGCAGGCCGCCTGCCACCTCGTGACTCAACCATAAAGAAGGACAGGAAGGATGACGCACGACCTCGAAGAAGCAGCGGACAGATCGGAGATCGACCGCCGCACGTTCCTGAAGCTCGCGGCCTTCAGCGGCGGCGTCGCCCTCGCCGGCGCCCTGCCGGCCTCGGCCCAGGCGACAGGCGCCGACAAGATCGAATTTGCCGACCCGAAGTACCGCAATTTCTACAACGAGAAGGACGGCTACTTCCTGCGCGACCAGGGATGGGTCGACGAGACGTTGCGCCGCATCGTCTGGCCAAAAGACAACGAGAAGGTGCCGGAGTTCACCGTCCTGACGCAGACGTCGACGCCCGACTGGGGCGACGCGTTTCGCAAGTGGGGCGCCGACGCCGAGAAGATCGGCATCAAGTACAATGTGGTGAACGTCTCCCAGGCACGATACCTCGAGGCCATCCTGAGCCATCGCCACGGCGACGTGGAGATCCACAACGCGGTGCCGCGCATCGAGCGCCTCGACCCGTCGGAATGGATCGTTTCGCGGGCCTACGGGCTCGATCGCCGGAACTACGGCGAATGGGCCAACAGCGCCTACGACGAAGCGGTCGAAGCCCAGGGTCGCTCGCCCGATCGCGACGAGCGCCGCAAGCACATCATGCGCGCCCAGGAAGTGCTGGCCGATGACCTCTATATAACGCAGTTCGCCTGGGGCCCGAGCATCCTGCAAGCCTACAACAGCGGGGCGTGGGCCGATGTCCAGCCGGCGACCGGGTTCGGCATCGCCGATTTCAACATCTACCTGACCTATCTCAATGCCCGGCCCAAGACCAATCGCAAGCGCGCCATCGTCGGCATAACCGCCGACGACCGGTCGATCAACCTCATCAGCGCCGGCAATCGCTACCGCGCCGTCGGCCGCATGATCTACGACCGGCTGGCGTTCCTCGACGCCAATCTCAACGTCATTCCGTGGGCCGCGGAGAAGTGGAAGCTGGTCGACCCACGGACCTGGGACATCACCCTGCGTGCCGGCATGGAGTTCCACGACGGCAAGCCCGTCACCGTGCACGACCTCAAGTTCACGCTCGACTTCCTGATCAAGTACGATCGTGGTTTCTTCTGGACCGCGAACAGCTTCATCGAGAGCGTCGAGATCACCGATGAGCCCGGGCGCGTGGTGCGGGTTCGGTTCAAGCAGCCTTACGCCGAGTTCGAGACCTACTTTCTTGTCCTCAACGTCATTTTTCCCCAGCACGTCTGGGAGCGGATGGCGAAAGACCAGAACCTGAAGGACGGCGAGGATGCCAGGCGGCTGCTGGTGGAGCCCAAGGACCAGATCGGCAGCGGCCCGTTCAAGTTCGGGCGCTACCGCAAGGACACGGAGATGCAGCTCATCGCCAACAAGAAGCACTTCGCCGCGCCCAAGCTCGACGAGGTGGTGATGGTGGTGGTGCCCTCGGTCGATGGCCTGCTGGGACGCCTGCAGGCGGGCGAGATCGACTTCATGGACGGCGTGTGGCTGAAGCCTTCGCAGGCCAAGTCGCTGCAGGGCCTGCCGCACGTCACCGTGACCCAGGTGAAGGACATCAACTGGCTGCACGGCGTGACGCGGATCTCCTGGCTGCCCTTCCGCGACTACGAATTCCGTCGTGCCTGGCACCACACGTTCGACCGCAAGTTCCTGGTCGACGTGGTGTGGGAAGGGGCCGGCCGTCTGCCCACCGGCAACACGTTCCTGGTCGACGCGAACCCCTGGAACAATCCCAAGCTGCCGCCGGTCCCGGCATTCGACCTCGAGAAGGCGCGTCAGATCCTGAAGGACGCCGGCTACCGCTGGGCGCCCGACGGCCGGCTGATGTATCCGCCCCCCAGCGACGAGAAGTGGAAGGAACGCTGCCGCCAGGTCGTGAAGTCGGGCGCCGGCTACACGTGGCGCGGTATGAAGATGATCGAGGGTTGAGCCGGCAACGACGATCGATATCCCCCCCGCATCGGGGGAGGTGCCCCGTCATACGGGGCGGAGGGGGAAAGCCACACAGCCAATCTCCGAAAATTTCAGATCTGAAATTTGCAGATACCTGCCTGCGGCTTTCCCCCTCCGGCCCTGCGGGCCACCTCCCCCGTAAGACGCTACGGGATTCACACATCTCCGATTTGGATTCGAAACCATCCCAAACCCTCCATCTGCGATTCTTTTCGGAATCTCCGATTTGGAGGGAAAGAAATCTTCGGCATGGTTTCAGACAACTTTCCGAGATGTGTGAATGCCATAGCGTAAGACGGGGGAGGCACATGAGTTCGCCCGCTCTATTCCGCCGCTTGCTTGGTCTGCTGCCGGAAAGCCGTGCGATAGCGGTCCCATTCGTCGGCGCCGCTGCGGTGGAAGCCCTCGGCCGGCGTGAGATCGAGTTCGGGCCTGGGCTGCCGGCCGGTGCTCATCAGTTCGGCGAGAGCCCGTTCGGCTGCGCCCAGCATGGCGCGCGTCACCACGCCGGGAATGATCGACAACCGGTAGCCCATGCGCTCGGCTTCCGGCAGCGTCACCTCCGGCGTCTTGCCGCGCCACACCATGTTCAGCAGGCACGGCCCCCTGACCAGACGCGGCACCGCCGCGACTTCCTCCATGGACTGCGGCGCTTCGACGAAGGCCATGTCCGCGCCGGCCGAAAGGGCGGCGTTCGCCCGGGCGATCGCCTCGTCGAAACCGAGCACCGCCCGCGAATCGGTGCGGGCGATGATCAGGAAGTCCGGACTCTTCTTCGCACTGGCGGCCGCGCGGATCTTCGCGACATAGTCGTCGCGCGGGATGATCTCCTTGTCCTCGAGATGCCCGCACTTCTTGGGGAAACCCTGATCCTCGATATGCATGCCGGCGACGCCGAGCTTCTCGTATTCGCGCACGGTGCGGATCACGTTCAGCTCGTTGCCGTATCCGGTATCGGCATCGGCGATCACCGGGACATCGACGGACGCCGCGATGCGGCCGGCATTGGCGGCCATCTCGCTCATGGTGACGAGTCCATAGTCCGGATAGCCGAGCGTCGCTGCTGTCCCCGCGCCGGTCATGTAGACGGCGGAAAAGCCCGCACGCTCGATGGCGCGGGCGCTGACGCAATCGTAGGCGCCCGGCGCCGCGAGCATGGCGGGCTGAGACAGCAGGGCGCGCAGCTTGTTGGTTGCAGTCATGGAAGGATCCTCCTCGAACACGTTCAGGCGGCCACCGCACCAGTCTGCCATGTTTCGGCAAGGCGGGCACGCTCGCGGAATTCCGCTGCGCGCGCACTGTAGTGGCAGGCCGCCGCATGTCCTTCACCGACACTGGACAGCGCAGGCTCCTCGCGACGGCAAAGGTCGGTGGCGAACGGGCAACGCTCGGCGAAGCGGCACCCCGGCGGCGTCGCCTGCAGGGAAGGCGGGGCCCCGGGGATCGAGACCAGTGCCCTGCCCTGGTCGGCCAGATCGGGGAAGGCGTTGCACAGGCCCATCGTGTAGGGATGGAAGGGGCGCTCGAAGACATCGTGGGCGCCATGTTCGACCAGCTTGCCGGCATACATCACCGCGATGCGATCGCAATTCTCCGCGACGACGGCCATGTCGTGGGTGATCAGCAGCATGGTCTTCTTCAGGCGCGTATGGATCTGCTTGATGCGGTGCAGGATCTGGTCCTGCACGATCACGTCAAGGCCGGTCGTCGGCTCGTCGGCAACCACCACGTCGGGATTGAGCACCATGGCCATGGCGATCATCGCCCGCTGGCGCATGCCGCCGGAGAACTGGTGCGGGTAATCGGCCAGGCGGCTCTGCTCCAGCCCGACCAGCGCAAACATTTCGTCGATGCGCTCACGCTTGCGCGCCGCCGGCCAGTCGACATGCGTGTCGATCGCCTCGGCAATCTGCTGCTCCACCGTAAAGACCGGGTCGAAGCCGTTCATGGCGCTCTGCGGGATCAGGGCGATCGCCTGCCAGCGCAGCCGGTTCATCTCCGCGACCGACAGGCCGACGATGTTGCGCCCGCGATACAGGATCTCGCCCGACACGACCCGCCCGTTGGTTGGCAGAATGCCGAGAATGGCCTTGGCAATCGTCGACTTGCCGCAGCCCGACTCACCGACCAGCCCGAGATACTCGCCCTCGCCGATCGACAGCGACACCTTGTCCACGGCGAGCGCGGCGCCATTTCCGAGCGCGTACCCGACGCACAGGTCGCGAAGCTCCAGCACGCCCACGATCAGGTCTCCCTCAGCCGCGGATTGAGCAGCTCCTCGTAGGCCCGCGTCACCATGAAGACGGAGATCACGAACAGCGACAGCGCCACGCCGGGCGGGATCACCCACCACCACGCCGAGCGCATGGCGCCCGCCCGGAAGGCCTGGTTCAGCATGCTGCCCCAGCTGACCACGTTGGGATCGCCGAAGCCCAGGAAGCTCAGCGCCGCCTCCAGCATCACGCCGCCCTGCACGCCGATCGCCATGTAGAGGAAGCTAAGCGGCAGCACGTTGGGCGCGATGTGCACGAACAGGATGCGCCACTCGCTGGCGCCGGCCGCGCGCGCCGCCCACACGAACGGGCGTGTCTTGAGCGTCAGGACCTGGGCGCGGATCACGCGGGACGTGGTGCGCCACAGGAAGAGAGTGACCAGCAGGATCACCAGTGGCAGGCTGGGCCCGGCGACCGATATGACGATCAGCGCGAAGGGCAGGAAGGGAATGCCGAAGGCGACGTCGGTGAACCGCATGATCGCCTCGTCGACCTTGCCGCCGAAATAGCCGGAGACCAGCCCGATCAGCGTCCCGAGGACGACGCTGCCGACCGCCGAGATCACGCCGACCAGCAGGGCGACGCGCGTGCCGTACAGCAATTGCGACAGCACATCGCTGCCCTGGTTGGTTGTTCCGAGCAGCGCCACGCTGCCCGGCGGCACCAGTCGCGCGACGCGCCCCTGCGCCGTCTGCACGACCTCGAACGGCCCGTACGGCGAGATCAGCGGCCCGATCAGGGCGACGATGACGAACACGGCGAGCAGGAAAAGTCCGAAGGCGCCGGTAGGGTAGCGCACGATGACCCGCAGCGTGTGCGCCAGGGTGCCGAGGACGCCGCGGCGACCGGTTCCGCCCGGCTCGGCAACAGTGTGCGCTGGTGTCATGGGCGCGCCTCCTCAGCTCAAGGTGACGCGCGGGTCGATGAAGGCATACAGCACATCGGCCACGAAATTGAACACCAGGATGATCAGCGCCATCACGAAGAAGCACGCCTGGGCAACCGGGTAGTCGAGGTCGTTGAGCGCCGTGACCAGTTCGCGGCCGACTCCCGGCCAGGCGAAGATGATCTCGAGCAGGACCTGCCCCTGGAACAGGAATCCCATCATGACGGCAACGTCCGTCACGAGGGGCAGCAGCGCATTGCGCGTGGCATGCATCACGATCCGGCGCTCCGGCAGCCCCTTGGCGCGCAGGATGTCGAGGAAATCGCTGCCCTTCACCTCCAGCATCGTGCTGCGCAGCAACAACGCCGGGCTGGTGATCTCGCGCGTCATCAGCACCAGGCAGGGCAGGATCAGATGGTGCAGGAAGTCGACCGAAAAGATGGTCTCGAGGAAACTGTCGCCCTGGCCGCCGATCGACACCATGCCGCCCGGCGGAAACCAGCCGAGGTTGTAGGAGAAAACCATCAGCACGATGATGCCCACGAAAAAGGAGGGCACCGAGCGCAAGGCGAGCAGGCTGATCACGACGGCGCCTTCCCGGCGCGAGCCGCGCCGCCAGCCCAGCCACGATCCGAGCAGCGCGCCCAATACGACGCTCAGCACCACCGCCGGCACGATCATGGCCGCCGTGTGCAGCAGCTTCTCGACCACGATGTCGCGCACCGGCGTCATCTGGAAGAAGGAGGTGCCGAAGCTGAAGGTCAACATGTTCCACATGTAGCGGACGTACTGCAGCCACAACGGGGCATCGAGACCCCACAGCTGCTTCTGGCGGCGGATCATCTCCTCGGAGAAGTTGCTGTCGATGAACACCGACAGCGGGTTGCCGGGCAGCAGCTTGAACATGACGAACAGGATCGTCAGAACGGCGACGGTCACGAACAACAGAAGCACCAGCCGCCGCAGCAGGTACCAATGCAAGCTGTTCATCCGTTGCCTCTTCCCTGGCCCGCGTCGTGCCTCTAGGGCGCGCCAGGCCGCGGCTCGAGCAGTCCCTTTTGCTCGAGATGGGGATAGAGGCCTCCGCCCAGCATCAGGTCGAGCAACATCCGGGGGACGGGGTTGGCCTGCAGGACGATGTTGGACTCGCGATTGCGGACAGTGAAATCGTCGAGCGAGACGATCGCCGTCTGCCCCTCGGCGAACGCGGCGCGCACGCCGGGTACCTCCAGCGCGATCAGGCCGAAATTCACGGCGTTGCGGAAGAACAGGCCGTTGATCGATTCGGCGAGCACGGCCGCGACACCCGCGTTGCGCAGAGATCGCGCAGCCGGCCGGCTCGATCCCATGCCGAAATTCAACCCGCCGACGATGATGTCACCCTTGTGGACCTGGTCGACCCATCCGGGACGATTGGCGCGGAAGACGGCCCGCCGCTGCTCCTCTTCCGTCGCGAACAGCATGTCGCCCGGCAGGATGAGGTCGGTATTGATGTTGTCGTCGAACGTCCAGACGGCGCCGCTGACCATGATGGACCTTACGCGATTTTGGCGGAATTGACGATGTGCCCGGCGATGGCTGACGCCGCCACGGTGGCGGGCGACGCCATGAAGATGCGCGCGCTGGGATCGCCCATGCGGCCCTTGAAGTTGCGCGTGCTGGCGGTGATGCAGGTTTCGCCGGCGCCCAGCACACCCATGTGGCCGCCAAAGCAGGCGCCGCAGGTCGCGGGCGTCACCACGGCTCCGGCTTCCATCAAGGTCTGCACATAGCCAGCCACCAGCGCCGCCTGGAATACCTGCTGCGTGCCGGGCGTCACCAGGAAGCGCACACCCGGCGCCACCTTCCTGCCTTTCACCACCCGCGCCGCCTCGGCCAAATCGTCCAGGGTGCCGTTGGCGCACGAGCCGATGAATGCCTGCTGGATCTTTTCCCCCTCGACCTCGCCCACCGGAACGGAATTTCGGATCACCGAGTCCGGCAGGGCGACCAGCGGTTCCATGGTGTCGAGATCGATCGTGCGGCGGTCGACGTAGCGGGCATCGGGGTCGGGGTTTTGCGCGTCGAACGGCGCGGGATTGCGGGCCCGCACATAGTCGAGCAGGGTCTGGTCGGCCTCGAAGGTGGCGAACTCCGCGCTCAGCTCGGCGCCCATGGTGGCAATGGTACGCCGCGCGTTGATGCCGAGATGCGCCAGGCCCGGACCGCCGAACTCGATGTTCTGGTTGGTATGGTGCCCGTAGGTGCCCGCGAGATGGAGGAAGACATCCTTGGCCGATACGCCGGGCCGCAACTGGCCGACCAGGTCGTAGCGCACGGTATCGCCGACTTTGAACCAGGTCTTGCCGGTCGTGACGGCGCCCAGCAGGTCAGGCCCACCGACCCCGCGCGCGGCACAATTGAAAGCACCGGAGGCGCAGGTATGGGAATCGCCGCAGACCAGCACGCTCCCCGGCAGCGCGTAGGCGCGATCGGCGACCACGGCATGGCTGATCCCCTGGTCGGGACCGACATCGTGGAAGCGCCGGATGCCGAACTGCTTCACGAACTCCCGGCCGTAGACGTGACCCTCCGCGCTCATCTTGTCCGGGGCCGGCACCATGTGGTCGTACACCACGACGATCTTCTCGGGATCGTGCACCTTGAGAATGCGGCGCCGGTGATTGGCATGAAAGCTGGAATCGAGCATGACCGAGACGTCCACGTCGACCACCACCAGGTCACCTGCGGCCACTTTCGCTTGGTGGCTCGCGCGCGCGAAAATCTTCTCAATGATCGTCATGCCCATGGCCCGGGTCTCCTCCGCGTCGCGCGCTGGTGCTGGGCCTTTCTTCAGTGGCAGTCGCGCGTGTGGCGACGACGATAATGTGGGCCCGACGGCCTGATGTCATCAAGCAAAGAACATTGGTAGGCCTGCCGAAAATCATGTCCGGCGAGATCGATATGAAACCCTCCCAGGATCCGCCTAGCAGGTTGCTGAAGAAGTCGCTCGACGTGTGAGATGGGTCGTGATTCTGTGATTGTCAGGTCACGGAGTAACGGCATGCGTGGTCTGGACGATCGGTCTGAGGGGATGTTCTCGTATGTGCGGCTGGAGGAACGCATTCCGGCCGCTCACCCGCTGCGGGCGATCCGGAAGCTTGCGGACCAGGCGCTGGCGCAGCTGAACAAGCGCTTCGAGGGTGTGTACTCGCGGATGGGCCAACCGTCGATTGCGCCGGAGGTGCTGTTGCGGGCGACGCTGTTGCAGGCGTTCTTCTCGGTGCGGTCGGAGCGGCTGCTGATGAAACAGATCAACTATAATCTGCTGTTCCGCTGGTTCGTCGGTCTGCCGATCGACGCGCCGGTGTGGCATGCGACGGTGTTCAGCCACAACCGGGATCGCTTGCTGGAGAGCGATGTGGCGCGGGAGTTCCTGACCGCGTTGGTAGGCTTGCCCCAGGTCAAGAAACTGCTGTTGAGCGAACACTTCTCGGCCGACGGCACGCTGATCGACGCCTGGGCATCGATGAAGAGCTTCCGGCCCAAGGACGGCTCGGGGGAGCCCCCCGGGTCCGGGCCGCAATGGCGAGCGCGACTTCCACAAGGAGAAGCGCTCGAACGAGACGCACGCTTCGACGACTGATCCGGATGTCCGGCTCTATCGCAAGGCCGACGGCCGCGAGAGCCGATTGTGCTTCATGGGGCACGTTCTGATGGAGAACCGCAACGGCCTGGCCGTCGATGAACCGCAATGGGACCTACTCCAAGACGGTGCTGACCGAGGACGGCTCGGTCGAGATCGAAGTGCCGCGTGATCGCAACGGCAGCTTCGAGCCGCAGATCGTGGCCAAGGGCGAGACGCGCCTGGATGGCTTCGACGACAAGATCATCTCGCTGTACGCCCGGGGAATGACGGTCCGTGAGATCCAGGGCCACTTGCGCGAACTCTATGCCGTCGACGTTTCCCCGGACTTGATTAGCCGGGTCACCGACGCCGTCTTGGACGAGGTGCGCGAGTGGCAGAACCGCCCGCTCGACACGGTCTATCCGGTGGTCGTCTTCGACGCGCTGCGGGTCAAGATCCGCGACGAGAGCGTGGTCAAGAACAAGGCCGTCTACCTGGCCTTGGCGCTGGACTGCGAAGGCCACAAGCATGTCCTGGGCCTGTGGATCGAGCACAGCGAGAGCGCCAAGTTCTGGCTGCGGGTCATGAACGAGCTCAAGAACCGCGGCGTCGAAGACTTCCTGTTCGCCGTGGTCGACGGGCTCAAGGGCTTCCCCGACGCCATCACCGCCGTCTTCCCCTGGACGATCGTGCAGACCTGCATCGTCCATCTGATCAGGAACAGTCTGAGCTTTGTGTCCTGGCAGGATCGCAAACGGCTGGTGCCAGCGCTGCGGGCGATCTACCGGGCCGAGACGGCCGAGGTGGCCGAGCTGCGGCTTGCCGACTTCGAGGCCGAGTTGGGCAAGAAGTATCCGGCGATCGGCCCGACCTGGCGGCGGGTCTGGAACGAGGTCGTGCCGTTCTTCGCCTATCCGCCGCAGATCAGGAAGATGATCTACACTACCAACGCCATCGAGAGCCTGCATCGTGGCTTGCGCAAGATCATCAAGACCAGAGGAGCATTCCCGTCAGACGAAGCCGCCACCAAACTGCTCTATCTGGCGCTGAGGAATCTCGGCGTTCATTGGAAACCTGCCATCGATTGGCGAGCCGCCTACGCGCAGTTCACCATCTTCTTTGCCGAGCGTTTGCCTACTACAATCCGTTGATGACAACCTGCCATGGAACGCTCGCACACAGCTAAACTGACACTCTCCATCGTCTAGCGGCAGCAGTGTCTTCTGCCGGAACGCCACCACGATGGCCTCCTCGGCCGGCGTCAACACCGTGCTCCTGGGCGCCTTGGGGCGCATCGGCTGTCGTGGGCCGACTGCGCCATTTCTTCACCGTCTTCGGGTTCAGACAGTGTCGAGCGGCAAGGGACCGGATGCTCTCTTGCGACGCTTGGAGCTCGGCTCGAATACGCGGCGTCGTGCGGGCGCAGCCGTGAAGAACGCTTCCCAAAGTGCATCCTCCTCCTGACGGCTCAGGATCGATGACGCACCATCAGACTCCGGGACTACACAGAACGACAACGACCCTTGCCCGGGTGGGGCAGGTCATACATTTTTTGCAGCGATCTCCTTCATCACCTCGATCTCGAGGTCGCGTTCCGCCACCAGCTTCTTCAGCCGCGCGTTCTCCTGCTCGAGTTGCTTCAGACGCCGAACGTCATCCGGCTGGAACGACCCGAACCGCTTCTTCCACGTGTAGATCGCCGGCTCGCTCACTCCATGGCGCTTGGCCACTGTCGCGACCGGGTCGCGATCCGTCTCCCGCAAGATCCCCACGATCTGCTCTTCCGTGAACTTCGACTTCTTCATCCTGCCTCCTCGTGGAGGCCAGTCTCTCAACTAATCGATGGCCCGAAAACCCGGGGGCAGGTCATCACCCCAAGTCCACATCGTTGATGACGTCAACAGTACCGCATTGATTCCCGCAACCACACTCGACCGCCAGCCGCTAAAGGGCTTCGATGCTCAGCGACAAATGGGACCAGTACTCAACCCAGTACAAAATACACTTTTTCTACTGAGTTATCCGGATGTGGTGAACGATATCGGATCGGTATTGTTTGATCTCAAAATGGTTTTGGACAGCCTGTGCCGTTCTTCACACGATGAGAGAAAGCCCAACAAGGAATTGCGTGTGAAGGCACCCCAGCCAGCAAACGAACCGGTGCTGACCTATGCGCCAGGCTCAACAGAGCGAAGCGCCATAAAAGCCAGACTGCGAGAACTCCAGGCGACGCGGATCGAGTTGCCTCTCGTGATTGACGGCCGAGAAGTGCGCACTGGCTGGTTCGAGGAAGCAATCGAGCCGCATGACCATCGCCGGGTACTTGCGCTGGCACACTTGGCGAATGCCGCCCAGATGCAGCAGGCGATAGAAGCGGCGCGGCGGGCTGCTCATGATTGGTCAAGGCGGCCCTGGCAGGAGCGCGCGGCGGTCTTTCTCAAGGCCGCCGACCTCGCTGCCGGGCCGTGGCGAGCGACGCTGAACGCTGCGACCATGCTCGGTCAATCCAAGACGATCTACCAGGCCGAGATCGATTCGGCTGCCGAACTCGTCGATTTTTTCCGCTTC
This sequence comes from Rhodospirillales bacterium, assembly GCA_009377525.1. GTDB lineage: Bacteria > Pseudomonadota > Alphaproteobacteria > Reyranellales > Reyranellaceae > Reyranella. The sequence continues at coordinate 42,802 of WHTW01000026.1, read as the reverse complement.
AACGTAGACTTCATGTTGCGCCTGCAGGCGGAACAGCCGATTTCGTCCCCCGGCGTCTGGAACCAGGTCGACTACCGGCCGCTCGAAGGTTTTGTCTATGCGGTGACACCGTTCAATTTCACTGCCATTGCAGCCAACCTGCCGTGCGCGCCCGCTCTGATGGGTAATACCGTTGTGTGGAAGCCGTCGGCCACAGCCAAGTTTGCCGCTCATTTCGTCATGGAAGTCCTGCGCGAAGCGGGGCTGCCTCCCGGCGTCATCAATCTCGTCTATGGCGATCCGGCAGATCTCTCCGAGGTAGCCCTTTCCTCACCGTGGCTCGCCGGCGTTCACTTCACCGGCTCGACAGAAGTGTTCCAGAACATTTTGAAGAAAGTGTACGGGGGGCAGGGGCGCTATCGCGGCTATCCGCGTATCGTTGGAGAGACCGGTGGCAAGAATTTCGTCGTGGCTCATGCAAGTTGCGACGTGGAAGCGCTTGCCACTGCGATCATTCGCGGCGGCTTCGAATACCAGGGACAGAAATGCTCAGCGGCATCGCGGGCTTTCGTGCCGGCCGGGCTCTGGCCAGCCTTGAAGGCCCGACTTGTCGACGAAATGGCGGACATCGGCGTAGGAGACGTCACCGACTTCGGCAACTTCATGGGCGCGGTGATCGATGAGCGCGCGTGGAATCGCAATGCCGCTGCCATCGTCCGTGCGCGCGCGGGCACAGGCGGCAGGCTAGTGGCAGGTGGTGCGCACAGTAGGGAACTCGGTTTCTTCGTCCATCCGACCTTGGTTGAGACGGATGATCTTCGCTCACCGTTCCTGACCGAGGAGCTGTTCGGCCCGATCGTCGGCGTCCATGTTTATCCGGAGAAATCCTTTGCCGATCTGCTGGGTGCGATCGACCAGAACAGCACCTATGGGCTGACTGGCGCGATCTTCGCGCAGGACCGCGCGGCAATTGCGCTTGCAGCGGATCGGCTGCGCGATGCTGCCGGTAATTTCTACATTAACGACAAACCCACCGGCGCGGTCGTCGGCCAGCAGCCTTTCGGTGGGTCGAGGATGTCGGGCACCAACGACAAGGCGGGCTCGCTGTGGAACCTGATCCGCTGGGTGTCGCCACGCGCCATCAAGGAGAGCTTCGTGCCGCCGCGTGATTGGCGCTACCCGTTCCTGGTCAGCGACCCCGCTTAGGAGAGTGCCGCCATTGATCGTGCTTCTCGAGGCCGTGCAGGATTACCAGCACGGTCGGACCGCCTACCGACGGAGACGCGTGTCGTGAACCAAGCCAACAGCGCGCTAGTCGTGGGCGGCACGGGCCCCAGCGGACCCCACATCGTCAATGGGCTGATCGCTCGCGGATACCGGGTCACCTTGTTTCACCGCGGCACGCATGAGAGCGACGCGATCCCCAATTCGGTCGAGCACATCCACGGCGACCCGCACTTCGCTGAAACGATTCGGGAGGCGCTGGGCCTGCACGAGTTCGACCTTGTCGTCGCGATGTACGGACGCACGCGCCTGCTGGCACGACACCTTAAGGATCGGGCGGGGCGCTTCCTCGCGACCGGAGCGCTCGCCGCCACCCGCGGCCACTTCGCGCCCGAAGCGCTCTTTCCCGCCGGCATGCCAATCCCTGCCACCGAGACCGAGCCGACGGTGCAGGCCGAGGCAGACACCGACGGCCGATTTGCCTGGCGAATCGCCGAGACCGAGCGCGAGATCTTGGCGCTGCATCCACGCGCGACCATCCTGCGCTACCCGATCGTTTACGGGCCACAGCAGATCATACCTCTTGAATGGTATTTCGTCCGGCGCGCGCTGGATCGACGTCCGTTCGTCATCCTTCCCGACAGCGGGCTGCGGATCATCACGCGCGGATATTCGCAGAATTTGGCGCATGCGGTCCTATGCGCCGTGGATCGCCCGCAGGTGGCCAATGGCCAAGTCTACAACTGCGCCGACGAAACCCAGCTCACCTTCGCCCAAGTGGCGGAAATAGTTGCCCAGGCGGTCGGCCACCGCTGGGAAGTCGTCAGCCTTCCGGCCGCCCTGGCCGTGCCTTCGTGGCCGATGGCCCTCACCCGAGACAGCTGGCACCGGCTGTATGACATCGACAAGTTGAAGCGCGAGCTCGGCTACAGGGACGTCGTACCTGCGGTCCAGGCGATGGCCGCTACTGCTCGGTGGTATGCCGAGCGCCGCGAGCTGCTCGCCTCCGAGATCGAAAAGAAGCTCGGCGATCCGTTCGACTACGCCGCCGAGGATCGCCTGGCGGCCGATTGGCGGCAGATCAGTCAATCCATGCTCGCGCGCCATGGGCGCGAGTATTCGGAGCTGCCGCATCCCTATCCGCACCCCAAGAAGCCCGGCCTCGCGCAGGACGAACGTGGTCTCTGACGGCTCCGGCATTGCCGATCTGCTGGATGCGATCGATCAGAATAGCACCTATCTGTGGAACCTGATCCGCTAGGTGTCGCCACGCGCCATCAAGGAGAGCTTCGTGCCGCCGCGTGATTGGCGCTACCCGTTCCTGGTCAGCGACCCCGCTTAGGAGAGCGTTGCCAATGATCGTGCTTTTCGAGGCCGCGCAGGATCACTTGCACGGTCTTGAGCGTCAGCGGGTCGGTGTCGCCCTTGCGCCGCACGACGGAGGTCCACCATTTGAGAGGCTCACCGACAATGGGCTTCCAGACGAGATCCGCCATCCGGGCGCCCCGACCGGTCCGCAAAGCCACCTGCGGGCGCAGGGCCACGGCTGCTTCCGACAGGAGCAGGCCCGCCGTCATGCGCATGGCGTGCTCGATGCGCTTGGGCCGGTAACCGCCGGCGCGACATGCAGTCATCAGCTCGTCGTAGAGACCGGGCGCAATCGCTCGCGGGAAGGTCACGAGCGTGCTGCCCTTGAGATCGGCGAGCTCAACTTCTCTGCGGCCGGCCAGCGGGTGGGCACGCGACATCACCGCACCCAGGGTCTGGCAGAGCGTGTGGGACGACCACAGCCCCTTGCTGCTGTAGGGATGACGCAGGATGCCGATGTCGAGCTCGCCCGCGAGCAACATGCGATGCTGGTCGGCGGTTGTCGCTTCCACGATCCTCGCTTCCGCTCGCATCGAGCGCGCCTCGCTGGTGAACAGGCCCAGCACCTTGCGCGAGGTGTCGAGGGGGCAGCCGACGCGAATGCGCCGGGACCGGCTGGGAGTCGTGGCCTGTACGGAGCCGATCGCCTCATCGAAGGCGGCGATGCAGGCCTGGGCATAGGGCAGGAACTGCTGGCCGGAGAGCGTCAGAGTGACCTTTCGGCTGTCGCGGTCGAACAGCCGGACGCCCAGTGCTTCCTCAAGTTCGGCGATGCGCTTGGACAGAGGTGGCTGGGTCATGTTGAGGCGCCGCGCCGCCTCGCCGAAATGCAGCGTCTCGGCCACTGCCGTGAAATACCTGAACTGACGGATGTCCATTGCGAGCCAACGATACCAAATCGGAATGGATCAATCCATAATCGGTTTTGGACAGGACTTCTCGGGCCTTCGTAGCATCGCGGCGTGGGAAGGCAACATAGGGGAGATCGTCAATGCTCAAGAATCAATCGTTTGTCGCGATCGTCGCCGGCGCCTTGGGCGTGGCGATATGTGCGACTGCTGCAGCGCAGACGGGCGGCGATGCGGCGCTCGTCAAGACCTGGAAGCAGGCAGGCGCAGCCAAGGTCGCGATCGCGTCTACGCCCCCTTATGCCTTTGTCTCGCCATCCGGTGAGCCGCAGGGTTATCTCATCGAGGTGTCGCAGGAGGTGCTGAAGGGGCTGGGCGTGCCGAAGCTCACGGCCGTCGTCACGACCTGGGATGCAATGATTCCCGGCCTGCAGGCCAGGCAATATGATTTCCTGCCCGGCGGTATGAACATCACCGCCGCGCGCTGCCAGGTGGTGGCCTTCACGGTGCCCGTCACCGCGCAGCAGGACGCGCTCTACGTGAAGCCCGGCAATCCCAAGAAGCTCACCGGCTACGCGTCGGCCGCCAAGAACGCCGACGCGCGCGTCGCGGTGCTGGCCGGCTCCTCGCAGGAGGCCTACGCGACGAAGCAGAACGTCCCGGCGGGGCAACTGATGCGCGTGCCCGACATCCAGTCCGGCATCGCCGCCGTCACGGGGGGGCGCGCCGACGCCTTCATCGTCGGCCAGTTCAGCGTCGCCGAACCCGAAAAGAAGGGCGTGGAGCGGGTCGTCGACCTGACATCACCCGCTGTCGGCATCGCGTTGGCGTTCCGCAAGGAGGACGCCGCGACCCGCGATGCCTTCGATGTGCAGATAAACGGCTTGAAGGCCAATGGCACGATGAAGAAGCTCTACGTCGACAAGTATGGCTTCAACAACTGGGACCTGCTGGCCAGGACGAACAAGGCGACGGACATCGTTCCTGATTGCAAGTAAGGGCAGATGGATCAGCTGACGGAGTTCTTGCCGGCCATCGGGCAGGGCATGCTGATGACGGTGCTGATCGCCGTGCTCAGTGTAGCTGGCTGCGTGCCCGTCTCGTTGATCCTGGGTATTTCCCGCCGTGCGCGTAACGACCTTGTCCGGTCCATGGCCGGCTCCATCATCGAGCTTCTGCGCGGTGCCTCCGTCCTGATCTATCTCTTCTGGGTATACTACGCCCTGCCCGCCGTGCCGGGCATGCCCCGCTTCGATCCCGTCACTGTGTCGATCGTCGTGCTGTCGCTGGTGGGCGGTGCCTATGGCGCGGAGATCGTGGCCAGCGGCCTGCAGGCCGTGCCGCGCGGCCAGGCCGAGGCCAGCCAGGCGCTTGGCCTGTCGAAGTATCGTACGTTCTCACTCGTCGTCATTCCGCAGGCCCTGTCGCAGATCGTACCGGCCTTCTCGAGTCTTGCCATCGACATGGTGAAGTGGACATCGGTCGCGAGCTTCGTCGGCGTGCAGGACTTGTTGTCCGTGGCCAACACGATTCGCACCAGCACATACGCCACCGTCAGCACCTACCGGCGTCGGCGTCCTCTATTTTCTGCTCTGTCTGCTGACCAGCTGGTTGTTCGGACGCGTCGAGCGCGGACTGCCGCTCAATCGTGCGCTGCGCGTCGCTGGCATGCAGGGAGGAAGACACGGAATGCCGCCGCTGGTGCTCAACTCCGAGGTGCCCCAGCCATGAGTTGGGATTGGTCCTACGCCGTCAGCATTTTGCCCGAGCTGCTGTGGGGCGTCCTCGTGACGCTGCTGATCACGATCGCCTGTTCGGCCATCGCCCTGGTCGGTGGCCTGTTGATCGCCATCGCGCAGGTGAGTTCGGGCCGGGTCGTGCATCTGTCGACACGGGCGATCCAGGAAATCTTCCGCGGAGTGCCGATCCTCGTGTTGCTCTATTTCGGCTTCTACGCGCTGCCCGAGATCGGTGTGCTGCTGCCGGGCGCGGTGGTTGGCGTGTTGGTGCTGGGCATCGTCTACGCCGCCTACTGCGCGGAGGTCTATCGCGGCGCGCTGATCACCATCCCGCCCGGACTGCGCGACGCCTCGATCGCGCTCGGCCTCTCGCCGTTCGTCATGTGGGTCCGCGTGCTCGTGCCGATTGCCGTGCGCAAGAGCATGCCGGCGCTCGTGAACTACGTGCTCGTGCTCTACAAGCAATCGTCCTTCCTGTTCGCGATCGGCGTGCCGGTGCTGCTCGCCCAGGCGCAGCTCGCGGGCTATCAGAGCTTCCGCTACCTAGAGCCATACACGATCGCCGGCATCCTCTACGTGCTGATGAACGTCCCGTTCGTCCTCTACCAGCGCCGCTTCATGCTCAGGCTCTCCGCCAGTGGCGCCTGATCGCGCATCCCTTCGTCAACGCTTCACCCCCCGGGAACAGCATGGGCCAGATCCATCTACGCCACGACCAGAACATCGCCGTCATCGAGATCGAGAACCCGGGCCGCCTGAATGCGTTCTCGCGCGCCATGCGCGCCGAGATCGGCCGCACTTTGAGCAAGCTCAACGACGATGCATCGACGATGGCGGCGGTGATCACCGGGCGCGGCGATGCTTTCTGCGCCGGGCAGGACCTGAACGAGAGCGTCAACTGGACCGAGGAAACGCCCTGGGTCGAGGAGTTCGACGGGTTCTTCCGCGACCTGCTGCGCTTCAAGAAGCCGCTGGTCGGTGCCATCAACGGCGTGGCGGCCGGGGGCGGCTTCCAGATGGCGCTGCTGTGCGATGCGCGCGTCGGCCATCCTGGCGTGCAGATGGGGCAGCCGGAAGTGAAGAGGGGGGCTGGCCTCGGTGACCGGGACCTGGCTGCTTCAGCGCAGCGTCGGCGACATGCGCGCACGGGAGCTCGCATTGACGGGCCGGTTGATGGACGCCGAAGAGCTGAAGCAGATCGGTATCCTCAATCAGATCGTCCCGGCGGACCAAGTGCTGCCGGCGGCCTTCGCCATTTGCGAGCAGCTCGCCGAGAGCCCGGCCGATAGTTATGCCCGCACGAAGACCTGGCTCTATGAAAGCCTGTCGGACGAGATCACCACCGTGCTGCGCGACGCCGCGCGCTTACACCGTCAGGGTTTCAAGTCCGGCGTCTCGCAGGCGGGCGTGACGCATTTCCTGCGGCCCAATGTCAAAAGCGCCTGAGCCGCGATGAAGACGATCGCCGAACTGATCGAACGGCAGGCTGGGGAACGGCGGGATGCGCCGTTCCTGACCTTCGAGGGCAGGACCATGAACTTCGGCGAGCTGCACCGCGCCGTCGGGTGCGCGGCCGCCTCGTTCCATGCGGAAGGTTTCTCCGCTGGCAAGCGGGTCATGATCATGATGGGCAGCAGCCCCCGCCATATCGTTGCCTATCTGGCGCTGGTATCGCTGGGATGCGTGATCATCGAGGTCAGTGTTCATTTCCGGCGGAACGGCATCCAGCTTCAACTCGAGGATGCCGATCCTCATCGCCTGATCGTTGATCCCGCGCATGCCGGCGACGTTCTTGCGGCGATGCAGGACGCGGGCTGCGATCCGCCGATCTACACCTTGACCCGGTCCGACGTGCCGGCCCTCAAACATCTCGACCTCGATCTGGACCGTCCGCCCGTGCCCTTGCCCGCACCCAATCTCGACCGTGTGCAGTCGATTTCCTACACGTCGGGCACGACAGGACGACCGAAAGGGGTGATGCTCACGGAGCGGTTCTTCCAGATCGGTGCCAAAAACGCCGGCCTGCTGGCGGACGTGCGCGCCGACGACGTGCTGTTCCTGTGGGAGCCCTTCTACCATGTCGCGGCGTGGATGACCGTGCTCATCGCTCTGCAGCATGGCGTGCGAATCGCCATGGTCGATCGCTTCAGCGGATCCCAGGCCTGGAACCAGATCCGTGAAGCGGGCGCCACGCTGTTCCATTACCTGGGCGGCGCCATGAACATCCTGCTGAAGCAGCCTCCAGAGGCGTGCGATACGGCCAATCCCGTGCGCATTGCCTGGGGCGCGGCGGCGCCGGCGCGAAGCTGGCGCGAGTTCGAAAGCCGCTTCGCCGTTCGCATCCGCGAGGGCTACGGCATCTCGGAAGCCGGCAACTTCACGCATCTCAATCTCGAGGGCCGTGTCGGCTCGATCGGCACGCCGGCCGGAGAGTTCGACTCCTGGATCGCCGACGACGATGGAAAAAAGCTGCCGCCGAGGACCGTGGGCGAGATCGTCGTGCGCCCGAAAGGGTCGGGGATCGCGATGGCGGGATATTTTCGCGACCCGACGAAGACAGCCGAGGTCCTGCGGGACGGGTGTGTCTATACCGGCGATCTCGGCTACACGGACAAAGACGGGTTCTTCTACTATTCGGGACGCAAGAAGGATTCGCTGCGCCGCCGGGGCGAGAACATCTCAGCCTGGGAAGTCGAGCGAGTCGTGAACGCGCACCCTGCGGTTGAGGAATCGGCCGTGGTCGGCGTGGTGTCCGAAATGGGCGAGCAGGAGATCCGCGTGTTCGTCCAACTCGCGTCCCAGCAGCGACTCGAGCCGCTCGAGCTGATCAAATGGTGTGAGCACGATCTCGCCTATTATCAAATCCCGCGTTACGTCGACTTTGTGCCGGAATTCCCTCGTGGTCCCACTCAGCGCATCCGCAAGGCGGATCTGGCAACCACGCTGATGGGTTCGTGGGACCTCGAGAAATCTGGCTACAAGGTTCGGCGGTAGGCTCTCGAAATGGTTGTCCCGCTCTATGTGAATTCCCAGCAGGCGAGCAGTCTCCTAGACGCACCGTTGGTATTGAAGATCGTCGAGCGGGCGCTGGTCGGGCTTTCCGGCAGCCGCCTCGTGAACGGTGCAAAGGGCGGTTTCACGCTGGGCGGCGAAGAGAGGCGGAGGCATATGGGAGCGATCTCGGGCTGCGATCTCGACGCCAACATGGCAGGGGTGAAATGGTTCGCGGCCTGCGATGACAATGCGCGCCGCGGACTGCCTCGTGTGCCGGCAACCATCGTGCTTTGTGATGCGGAAACTGGGCTTCTTTCCGGTGTGATCGATGCAACGGCGCTGACTGCCATCAGGACTGCGGCGCTCGCCGTCTGCGCCATTCGCCCATGCGTTCCGCGCCAGTTCGGCAAGGCGACAATTGTCGGCTTTGGCCCCATCGGGCAGACGGTTGCGCGATACCTGCCTGGCGCCTTCGACGTCGATGAAATCGTCGCCGTAACCCGTAATGGAAAAGAAGCGAGTATCGACGAAGTACCGCAGCTCCGTGTTCAGAATGGTCTGGAGGACGCTGTTCGAGGCGCAGATCTCGTCATTACAGCGACGGGCGTGTCGACGAACACACCGTTGGTCGATGCCGACTGGTTAAGATCCGGCGCGACCGTCTGCGGCCTGGGATCCTACCAGGAGATCGACAGCCGCATCGCCTTGGCCGCCGATCGGATCTATGTCGACAACTGGGAGACTTGCCGGCAACGCGGCAATCTCGCACCGGTCATCCAATCCGGGGCGCTGACGCGGGCCGATGTCGACGGCGAGGTTGCCGACCTCGTTGCCGGAAAGTTGCCGGGTCGGACAGCGACGGACGACATGGTCGTGATTGCGCTCGTCGGCATTGGAGCGTTGGACATCGCCCTAGGCGCCGCTCTGCTCGAGCAGGCGCGTCTGCGCAATGTCGGCACGCAGCTGGTATCGTGAAGCGGCCGCCAATGCCCACGGTCGGCGTCATCCTTTCCGACACAGGCTTCCGCCGGCCCCCGGGAGACGTTGGTAGCGCAGCTTCCTATGCCTGCCCCACTCTCTTCCATGTGGCGCGTGGCGTTACGGCCGCTCACATGGTCCAGCCGGTGGCCGACCCCGCCTTGTTGGAGCCGTATCTTCAGGGGGCTCTTGCCCTGCAGGAGAGGGGAGCCGACGTGGTTACGACGACCTGCGGTTTCCTTGCGTCGTTGCAGGACAAGATAGCGCCGCATCTGCGGGTACCCTTTGTCGCGTCGTCCCTCCTGCAGATACCGCTGGTTCACGCCATGGTCTGCGGACGCGTCGCCATCCTAACTGCCAACGACGAAGCGTTGACTCGGGCGCACCTCGACGCCGCGGGGATTGCGAGGGACGTGCCTTTGGCCATTGCCGGTCTGCAAGGATATCCGCCGTTCGCTGACCCGCTTCTTCGAGGCATTGGGCAGATGGATCTCGCGAAGGTCAACGTCTGTGTTGGACAGGCCGTCACCGACCTGATCACGAAGTATCCCGATATCAAGGCCTTCGTCTGCGAATGCCACAACCTTCCGCCGTTCAGCCAAACCATCCGCAGAAGAACCGGTAGACCCGTATACGACATCCTCACTCTGGTTGCGGCTGCGTTGGGCAATCGAGATGTCGACCCGCTGGCACCAATTCCCCTACTGTCCTGATCGTTTCAATCGTTGCTGACCCCGGCCGATCCACGCGCGGTCGGAAACGGTCGACGCGAAGGAACCCTTCCGCAAGCCCTTCCGCGGCGGGCAGCGCGGCATCGTCGTGTTCCGCACATTCAACGAAGGCGAAGAGGTCGCCAAGCCGTCCGGCAAGACGGAGACACGGCAAGGCCACCCAGTACAAAATGGACTTTTTGTACTAAGTTGAATCGCAGCTATCCGCACGACTTGAGTTCGGGACGTAGTGATCGTGACGGACAAGCAAGACATTCGGGTCGGCTGCCTTAAGGACTTGGGGGAACGGGCATGGGCGCGCGCACGGGTTCGCAGTTTCTCGAGGGACTCCGCAAAACCAGGCGTGAGATCTGGGTCGACGGCGAGAGGATCGAAGACGTCACCACGCATCCCAAGCTGCGCGGCGGGGCCGAAAGCCTGGCCGCCATCTTCGACCGGCAACACGCCTACGCGGCCGACTGCCTTTACGTGCACCTGGACAATGGCCAGCCCACCAACGTCAGCCACATGATCCCGCGGTCCAAGGACGAACTGCGGCACCGCCATGCCGGACTCGTCCGGCTGTCGGAAGGCTCGATGGGCATCATGGGCCGCACGCCCGACTACATGAACATGAAGTTCGCGGCCTTCGCGTCGGCGCCCCGCGTGTGGGCCGGCGCCGACGGCCGCAACGAGCGCGGCGCGCAGAACCTTTTAGCCTTCCAGCGCCGCCTGGCCGAGGCCGACCTGTCGCTCACCCATACGATCATCCAGCCCACCACCGACAAGCGGACCGACAGCCAGATCCTCGGCAACAAGGTCACGGTGCGAAAGGTCGGCCAGACGGCCGACGGCATCATCGTCCGGGGCGCGCGCGTGCTGGCGACGCTGGCACCCTACGCCGACGAGCAAACGGTGTACCCGGGGCAGCCGATTCCAGCCGGCGCCACCGAATACGCGATCGCCTTCGCCCTGCCGCTCGACACGCCCGGGCTGAAATTCCTGTGCCGCGATTCGGCATCGGCGCCGGGGGCCGATCCGTTCGACAAGCCGTTGTCGTCGCGCTTCGACGAGCAGGATGCCTTCTGCATCTTCGACGACGTGCTGGTGCCGTGGGACCGGATCTTCATCGACGGCGACGTCGAGATCTACAATTCGATGCGCCAGACCGGCTACGCCATCAGCATGACCACCCAATCTACCGTCCGGGCGCTCACCAAGCTCGAGTTTGCCTATGGCCTCGCCACGCGCATGGCCGAACTTATCGGCGACCATTCGCCGGCGACGACGGAGATGCTGGGCGAGATGGCCTGCTACGTGCGCATGACCGCCAATGCCCTGGAGCTGTCGCTGGAGCAGGCCCGGGAGCGCGAGGACGGCGTGTGGTTTCCCAACGGCGCGGTGCTGGAGCCGATGCGGGCGATGCTCGCCGTCTGGATGCCGCGGGTGGCGGAAATCATCACGCTCATCGGCAGTCACAACCTGCTCACGACGCCCAGCCGGGCCCAGCTCGACGACCCCAAGCTGCGGCCGCTGATCGACGAGATGCTGAGCGGGGCCGATGGCGCGACAGCCGACGAGCGGGCGGCCGTGTTCCGCATGGCCTGGGATCTCGTCGGCTCCTCCTTGGGAGGACGAGGCTTCCTCTACGAGCGCTTCTATCTGACCTCGGCCGCGCGCAACAAGCAGATGCTGCATTCGCGCTTCTTCGACCGAACGCGCTCGCAGGCGTTGCTCAACGACATGCTGTCGCGGGCCAAATGCCGGCTCCACAGCCATTGACGGTGTTTATCGTTCTCGAGAACAACCTCGTTGAGACGGAGAGTTTCGCGCCGCAAGCCTAGGCGGTGCAAGGCTAGTAGGCTGCGAATATCGTATGCATACAACGAAGTCCTTGGCGGTGGGCATCACGAGCACGAGCATTGACGTCTGCTGGATGTCTCCATTCGGCACCGGGCCGACGTTCTCCCAACTGCAGAAGGACTTCCGATCCCAAGGGTAACTGAAGGCGCCACCATCAAGCTTGCCGGCACGTTCTATCGGCTTTGAGGAATTGACGCACCCGAGCCTAAGTATAAGGGCAGCCATCGCCCAACGCTCGGCCCGACCCAAGGCCGTGCCGAACACTATCAGGTCTGCTAGGAGTTCCGCTCCACGACAGGCGTTTCGGGGAGTCGGTAGTGACGTTGAACTGGATGATATCGCATCCAAGGCAGCTGGTATTGGCGGCGGCCAAAGGGCACGTCAGCCCCAAGGACATTGAGAACTATTTCCACGGCGTTTACCTGGAAGGCGGCTTGTCTTACGCCAAGATGTTTCTCGTCGGCTCCGCCAGCATGCTGAGTGATGAGAACTTCAAGGCACTCGGCGGGATCATCCAGCGCTACGCGCTCACCGGCAAGATCGGGCCGGTCGCGATCGTCGCCGAATCGGACGAGGCGTTTCGTCAAGCCCAAGTATTCGCATCAGCCGCGAGCGCCGAACGGCCTGTCAAGATCTTCCGCCAACAGCAAGAGGCGGCGAGATGGCTGATCAACGTGATAGAGGTCGGCGGGCCGACCGACGATGCGCACTCGGAACCGGGCGTCAGTCGGGAAAAACGTCAGTACGACTAGGCTCTTCTGCGCTCGCAACGATGGCCAACCTCCAGCGAGCCGCAGCCCTAACCGTGCGGGCACTGGACGCGCGTTGGCCAGGCCATCTATGGCAGTTCATTCTCGCCGCGTTCACTTGTCACCGGCCGGTGGTAGGGGCCCTTTGGACGGGTCGACCAAATGAAACTTGCCACAGGCAAGGCACTGCACCATCTCCAAACGATTCTTCTCGTCCTCGGGGGGTGCGTCGTCATAGGTTAAGCCTTGAACGTTCATGCCCGTGACCGGGCAGCAGTAAAGGAACGGCCTCGCCATTTTCTCTTCCACAGCAACCTAGCCGATGATGAGTAGCAGGCGATGAACTTGGCGCTGTGCGCTTCCGCGCGGCAATTCATCGACTGATCGGGCCTTGGGCACCGGCTTGCCGTTGATGACCATTTCTCGCACGCATTGCCGAACCGTCTGGGAGAGCGCGCGGATCACCTTTTCCTCTGTATCACCAGTGATCGTTATGCCCGGAAGATCCGGAACCCACGCGACGAACCGCCCATCTTTCGTGCGTTCGATGAGCGAGTAGTAGCTCGCATCCGGCATCATCTCTCCCTTTAGCCAAATAGTGCGAACTGTCGGAGAGAGGGCATTGATCTGGATCAAACCAACGCCATTTGGCATTGCAGCCGCCCTGCCCGGTATCCCAATCTTGACCTTCACATCAGGAGCATTCGGCACCGTTGGAACGGCAATATGATGGTTTCCCCAGAGGCCTTGCTCAAAACGCTTGCTGTTGAGCTTGTTTCCTTCTTCCGATCTATGAGGCCCTCTTGGACGGTCCGCGCAACGTGACAATGCTGGCCGCCGGTTTAACCTTGGTCAGCAGAAAGGCACTTGGATATGGGCTTCACCGACGAACAGACCGCAATTCGCGACATGACACGCGACTTCGTGCGCAAAGAGATCGCGCCGTTCGCAGCCGATTGGGATCGCGCCGCGCGGGTGCCGCCGGAGTTGGTGCGCAAGCTCGGCGCGCTTGGCCTGTTCGGCGTGTCCATTCCCGCCGACAGGGACGGCGCCGACGCCGACTTCATTTCCTACGTGTTGATGACCGAGGAACTGGCCTATGGCGACGCGGGTATCTGCAATATGGTCAACGCCACCAACTCCTTCGCGATGAAGGTTCGGGATTTCGGAACACCGGATCAGAAACAACGATTCCTCAGGCCGGTGGCGCGTGGCGAAATGCTGGGCTGCATGCTGCTGACCGAGCCGCAGTCCGGCTCTGACGCCGCCAATCTGCAGACGCGCGCCGTGCGCCGCGGCGACCACTACAGCATCAACGGCACCAAGTGCTTCATCACGTCCGGCCGGTCGGCCGGCGCGGCCGTGGTGTTCGCGGTCACCGACCCGGAGGCGGGCAAGCGTGGGGTTTCTGCCTTCCTGATCCATCCCGGTCAGCCAGGCTATTGTGTGCTACGCGATGAGCACAAGCTCGGCCATCGTACCAATGAGACCTGTCAGATCACGTTCGAGAATATGGAAGTACCCGCGGAAGACATGCTTGGCGAGCCGGGCGATGGACTGAAAGTGGCCTTCTCCAGCCTGGAGAGCGGGCGGATCGTCGTCGCCGCACAATCGATCGGCGTCGCGCGCGCCGCTCTCGACGCGGCACTTGCCTACGCGCGTGAGCGTGTGACCTTCGGGAAGCCCCTGATCGAGCATCAGGCCATCGCGTTTCAGCTCGCTGACATGGCAACCGAGGTCGAGGTGGCGCGACAGATGTGTCTGCACGCTGCGGCCCTTAAGCAGGAGCAAGTACGCTGCATCAAGCAGGCATCGATGGCCAAGCTGTTTGCCTCGCAGATGTGCGAGCGCGTCTGCTCCGCGGCGATCCAGATCCACGGCGGCTATGGTTTCATCAATGACTACCCGGTCGAGAAGCTCTACCGCGACGCCCGCGTGTTCCAGATCTACGACGGCACGAACGAGGTGCAGAAGATCGTGATCTCGCGCGAACTAGTGGCTGGCCATTGAGCAGCGTCCTGCAGGAGCAGGAACGGCTATGAACACCTTCTCAAGGGGAAGGTTTCTAGCCGCGGCGATCGGCAACTGCCGGATATTGCCTTTTAGCATAGCGAGTCAAGGGTCGAGACTCATTAAATCCACCATACGATAGCAGCAACGAGGCAGACGGAGGCGAGGAAGTTTCGCGCCAGCTTGTCGTAGCGAGTGGCGATTCGTCGAAAGTCCTTGAGGCGACTAAAGGCATTCTCGATGCGGTGCCGTTGTCTGTAGGATTTCTTGTCGAAGCTGAAAGGTTGCTTGCGGTTGGACTTGTTGGGAACGACGGCCTTGGTGCCGCGATCTTTCAACCATTGTCTCAACGGCGCGCTGTCATAAGCCTTGTCGCCGAGAAGCTTCGCGGTGGCTTTGACGCGACGAATCAGGCGCTGGGCAGGTGGACAATCGTGCGCCTGGCCGCCGGTCAGCAGGAGGGAAAGAAGACGGCCTTTAGCATCTGCGAGTGCGTGGATCTTCGTGTTGCGCCCTCCGCGAGAGCGGCCAATCGCCTGTTTCTGCTCCCCCTTTTCGGCCCGAGGCTGAGCGGTGCGCCTTGATGTGCGTCGAATCGATCATTCGCGTTTGGCTTGATCGACCTCGAACGGCAAGTTCCCGGAAGAGTTTCTCCCAGACGCCCCGTTTAGCCCACCGCGCAAAGCGATTGTAGATCGTCGTGTGCGGACCGTACTCCGGCGGGCAATCCTTCCACCGACAGCCGCTCCTCAGCACATGCAGGATGCCGCTGATCACCCGACGATCGTTCGCCCGTTCCTTGCCGCGCACGTCGGTCGGCAGATGCGGCTCGATCTGCTGCCACTGATGGTCGTCGAGCCAGAATAGGATTAGGTCGCATAATCTCCGCTCCGTTTGACAGCAGAGAATCAACAACCGATTCTATCCGCAACAGATTTATTGGGTTTCGACCCTAGTAACCTTCACGCCAACCGCGGCGCATGTAGCCGGCGCGGACAATCTCAACTCCCGCGACGCCTTGAACGACAAGCGCAACTATTGGTACCACCGATAGGGCGAGTGATCTGATGGCTGACGAGTCGAAAAACAAAAGGATGAATACAAGCCCACCAAACGTGACGCCACCGATCACGGCGCTGACCAGGAACATGAGAAGAGAGAGCGCCACGAAGCCGTTGAACAGGACGTACAGCGGACCGAACAGCGATGCCAATAGGTAAGACCATCCATCAACGATTTTGGACTCATCTAATTCGGGATGATCCAGTCGGTAAGTTCTAAACACTTGTTCGCCGTCGGGTTGTTCTCCGAAGCAAGCCGACGGCCGTGCTGATTTGAAGTCGTGCTTCCGAGCATTGATCTACAATCTTTGTTTGACCGCAACGCGTCACCGACAGGGCGGCCAGACTAGCGAGAAGGCAAGCCTCGAAGGCGCGGTCGTCCAATCGATGACCGGTGGAGACGACGAGTGCGATCACCGAGCCGACCTCACGTTTGACGCGCGTATCGTCGACTGGCCCACCGCGTGCTCCCCAGTGTTGCGCCGTCGAAACGACGCGCCTCAGATTTACCAGAGCCTCACTCAATTTCAGATTCGCCAACATGCCCTAGGGTCGCGCTTCTTCGCGAAGAGTGGCGATCAGGGAGGATAGCGTTCCGCGAAGCTCGCGGACTGCGTAACCGATCGAAGCGACAGCGAAGGGATGGCCTCCTGGCTTGTCGCGACTTGCTTCAATACGGACCCGTGCGATCTCGGCCTGTAGATCCGCCTGCTTGATCAATCCGCTCAGTTCCGTGTTGCCGCTGGCAAGCCTCCCAAACAGATCGGCAGTAGCGCTGAGAGCGTTGAACAGCTGCTCTCTCGCGGCGATGTCGGCCGGCTCCTCGAGGACGAGGCGGCACAGCACGTCCACCCGGTCCATGTGATTCTCCAGCTCATCCAAAGTCATCGGCTTACTCCACCGACACGTTCGCTGCCGCCGCAACCTCCTTCCAGATCGCGATATCCTTCTGGATGAAGGCAGCAAACTCCCTTGGCGTGTCGCCGACCGGCTGCATCGCCTGTTTTATCAAGAAGGCCTTGATTGCGGGATCCTGCAAAGCCTTCACGAGTTCTGCGTGAAGCTTGGTTACAATCGCCGGCGGTGTCTTGGCGGGTGCGAGGATGCCGTGCCAGGCGACGGCCTCGAGTCCGGGATAGCCGCTCTCCACGAGGGTCGGAACCTGCGGCGCGACCGGCGAGCGCCGCGGGCTGCTCACCGCGAGCGCGCGGAGCGTGCCGGCCTGCATATGCGGCAGAACGCTGACCGGGTCGCCGAACACCATCGTGACCTGTCCGGCGACCAAATCGGCCACCGCCAGCGCCGTGCCGCGATAGGGGATGTGGGTCATCTTCAGTCCGGCTTTCCGGCAGAACAGTTCGGTCATCAGATGATTGGCGACACCGACGCCCGTCGTCCCGTAGTTCATCGAGCTCGGCTTGCTCTTGCCCAACGCCATGAACTCCTGAAGCGAATTGGCCGGTAGCTTGGCATTGACGACCAGAACGTAGGGATAGGAGTTCGTCATGGTGATCGGAACGAAATCCTTCACCGGGTCGTATGGCAGACTCTTGTAGACGGCCGGATTGATGGAGATCGGCCCGGATTGACCGAGCAGCAGCGTGTAGCCGTCGGCTTCGGCCTTGGCGACCAGGTCGGTACCGATGATCGACCCCGCGCCGCCCTTGTTCTCGATCACGACGGACTGGCCCATGCTGTCGCCGACGTGACGCGCGAGGATGCGCGCCACGGCATCGGCGCCGCCTCCCGGCGCGTAGGGAACGATCAGCCGAATGGGCCGCGACGGATAATCAGCGGCCAGCAATCTGCGCGCCGGCCACAGCGCTGCAAGCGCCAGACCCAAGGCAGTACGCCTTTTCATAGCGACCATTGGACTTCTCCCCCTCTAACTCGGGCTCCAGCCACCATCGACCGGCAGGTCCGCCCCCGTGACATCCTTGCCGCCCGGCCCGCACAGGAAGACGGCGAGCGCCGGCACGCCATCCATCGATACGAACCGCCGTGAGGGCTGGCACGAGGCCACTAAGGCCTCGACCGCGCGCGCTCGAGCAACAAGCCCTCCTTCGCCATGATGCCAGCGAGGCGCTCCTCGATAGCCGGCATTGGCGACGTCCCTGGGTAGATGGCGCGGCAGGTTATGTTCTGGCCGGCGACCTCGAGCGCCACGGCTCGGGTAAAGCCGATCAGCGCCGTCTTGGTCGTCACGTAAGCCACCCAGTTCACCGTGCTGCGCAGGCCGTAGATCGGCAACAAGTTGACGATCCTGCCGAACGCTCATTTGGTCGCGAAGCCGTAAGCAGAACTGCGAGTAAGCCGGATCTCCTAGGCCTCGTCCGAACCACCGGGCGGGGCTCTTGCTTACGCATTGCAGACTGCGCGGCTCGATCATTATATGTGTGGGCCATCTGGACAGGGTATTGTCAAAGCGACGGCCATTCGTGGGTTTCTGCTCTATCGTTCGTCGCCAGCGCAGCGAGTACCGATGCATACAGCATTGACAACCTGAACGGCTTTTGGATGCCCCGGACGCCCGCAAACGCGACATCGAGCGTGAGTTCAGTCCAGTCAAAATTACCGCTCATGAGCAAGCATGGACAGGTGCCTTGGGAACGATCAATCACCAAACGCGCGAGATCTTTCCCATTGCCGTCGGGCATGGAATTGTCGGTGAGGAGGAGGCAAATGAAGTCGGAGTTGTCTTCGTAGGCGCGTACCGCTTCGCCGAATGACGACGCCGGAATAATGTCATGGCCTCGCCGACGTAGGTAACTAGTCACTTCGGAAAGAATTTCCGGATTATCGTCAACGACGAGAATGCGATTCTTAACTGGAGCCATGAGGGTATCTCCTGGAAGTTCGCAGAAAAACGCCTACGCCGATCAACGGCAGCACACCTCTACCTGTGCTTGCTCAAAATTCCGAAAGACCGAGAAAGTCTAACCTCCAGGACCTCGCCGTGATTTGCTGCCGTTAACGTGACACTGCCATCGACGACGTCATTCGCCGGATCGACTATGGTAGGATTCTCTCGACCACATCTGCTCCGCTTGCGCCTCGCGTCGCTGCGCGACCTGCTCGCTCGCCTGCCAGACCATCTTGCCGCGGCCGGGCTGGCCCAGCAGCTCGATCGGGTCGCGGTTGTCGACATGGCCGTAGAGCCCGCGGTAGACGCTGTAGCCCAGCAGTTCCTGCAACCGCCGCGGAAACGTCCGCGCCAGATCCTGCGGCACTCCCAGCTGCTGGTTCTCCTGCTGGCGCAGCCAGCCGGCGCAATACAGGCAGATCATGCCCCAGCGCCGCTCCGCGGTCCGGTTTCACCGCCGCCATGCCAGAGCTGGCTGTCAAACAGCATCACGCTGCCGGCGGGCATCTCCGCCGGTACGCTGTCATAGTGGCCGTCGTAGTCCGGATTATGATCGCGCAGGTGGCTGCCGGGGATGATCCGCGTCGCGCCGTTGGCCTCGGTGAAGTCCGACAGCGCCCACATCGCGTTGACCGCGATGGTCGGATGCGGCCGGGCGATGGGAATGAGTTGGGTGTCGGCATGGATCGGCTGCGCCGTCTGCCCCGGTGCCAGCGTGATCGCCGACAGCACCGACAGCAGCAGCCCCCGGTCCAGCAGCGCCTCGACCACGGGCAGGACGCGCTCATGGGTCGGCACCCGGGCGAAGACTGGCCCGTGGGTCAACAGGTTGTAAATGCGCACGGTGCGCTTGCCTTCGAAGCCGGTGTCGCGATAGCCGAAGCCCTTGTCGGTCTCCAGGCGTTGCAAAGCCTCCTTCAATTCAGCAATCAGATCGGGCTCGATCGCCGACTCGATCACCGTGAAGCCGTCGCGCCGATACCGCTCCAGATGGGCGGAGATTGCTGCCTCGCTCGTCATCTGTCGCCTAAACCCGTTCCGTCGCGAACTGGCGTTCGTGCCGCTTGACCTGCTCGCGATAGTTCTCGGCGTAGCGGCTGTAGATCTTTTCATGGGTTGCCAGCGCGGTCGCATCGAACTCCACGGTGGGCGCGTCGTAGAGATCGAAGTGCCCGTACTTGTCGGTACCGCGCGCTAGGAACGCCGACATCCGAAACGGTGCTGTCGGCCGCACATGGGCGGGGATGTAGTTGATGCCGAGACCGACACGCCGATGCGCGGCACGGTTAGGTGCGGAGCGGTGCACGCACAAAGTATGGTGAAGCGAAAAGGAGCCGGCCTTGAGCTGCATCGCCGTGGCGCCTGCCTCGTCGAGTGGCTCGGTGATCGTCTGTCCGGCGCGGTTGATGCTGTTCTCGAGCCGGAGCGGCGCGTGATACATCTGTCGGGGCGCGCCGTGTGCGGAGAGAACTTCCATGCAGCCGGCTTCCGCGCTGGCATCGGTCAGCGCGACCCATGCCGTGACCTGGTCGTAGGGCTCAAGGCCAAAATAGGTCGAGTCCTGATGCCAGGCGGCAAACGTCGGCGACGACGGCTCCTTGATGAAGAAGGTCCCAGTCCACACCAGGATGTCCGGGCCGATCAGTTGCTCAACCACGTCGAGGATGCGCGGATGGCGCACCAGGTCCGCGTACCACGGCAGCAAGGCGTGCGGTTGGGTCCGCCAGCGCAGGTCGGCTTGCGGCACCGGCTTGCCCAGCCACCGCTCGTAGCGCTCGAGGCCGGCAAGGCAGGCAAGCCTCTCCTCTTCGCTGAGCGCCGGAAACGGAAACAGATAGCCGTTGTGGTGGTAGCTCTCCACCTGTGCGCGGGTAAGCGCCGTCATGTCTTCCTCCACCTGGTCCGGCGTTGCACGGTCAACTGGCCCGGCAGTCCCGAGCGGCCTTTCGCGTAGCCCCCGCAACGACGGTAACCCTATTGCCGATATCCGTTGGTCCGGCTGGTCTTGCCGGCCACGGCAGTTCTCCTGCCACAGGTGGAAAGATTGACCCTGGGTGGCGACCGGCACAAGCATATTGTGACTGGTGATTCACCATTCTCTTTTCCCTTGACGAGGGCGGGCTCGGTGGCCTCATCTCGGTGGAGCCCTTTGGACTCCCCGAAAGAGAGACATGTTGCTGAGCGACCAACAGGCGGCGATCCGCGACATGGCGCGCGACTTCGCCCGCCATGAGATTTGCCCCTTCGCCGCCGATTGGGATCGCCGCGAATACGTGCCGGTCGAGACGCTATCGAAGATGGGGGCGCTGGGGTTGATGGGCGTCTGCGTTCCTACTGAATGGGGTGGCTCGGGCGCAGATTTTGTCTCCTACGTCGTGGCCATGGAAGAAATCGCTTATGGCGACGCCGGCATCGCCAACATGATGGCGGCGACCAACTTCCCCTACAATGCCGCGGTTCTCGCCCACGGCACCGACGCACAGAAGGAAAAGTTCCTGCGTCCCGCCGCCGAGGGCCGCGAACTTGCGGCCTTCCTGCTGAGCGAGCCGCAGGTCGGATCCGACGCCGCCAATCTGCAGACGCGCGCCGTCCGCGCGGGCGACCGCTACGTGATCGACGGTGCCAAGAATTTCATCACGTCGGGCCAGACGGGCAAATTAGCGATGATCTTCGCCGTCACCGATCCCGACGCGGGCAAGAACGGCATCTCCTGCTTCCTCGCGCGAACTGACACGCCTGGCTACCGCGTTGCGCGCCTCGAGAAGAAGCTGGGTCATAGGACCTGCGACACCTGCCAGATCGTTTTGGACAGGCTAAAAGTTCCAGCCTCGGACATGCTGGGCGCACCCGGCGCCGGGCTCAAGGTGGCGCTGTCGTCGCTCGACAGCGGACGGATCGGCGTGGCGGCGCAATCCGTCGGGGTCGCCCGGGCGGCGTTCGATGCCGCGCTGGCCTATGCGCGCGTGCGCGTGACATTCGGTAAACCCCTGATCGAGCATCAGGCCATCGCTTTCCAGCTGGCCGAGATGTCGACCAAGATCGAGGCCGCGCGTCAGCTCTATCTCCACGCCGCGCTTCTCAAGGATCTCGGGCGGTCTTCCCCCAAGGAAGCCTCGATGGCCAAGCTCTTCGCGTCGGAAATGGCCGAAGAGGTTACGTCGGCCGCCATTCAAATTCACGGCGGCTACGGTTTCCTCAACGACTATCCGGTCGAGAAGTACTATCGCGACATGCGTGTCTTCCAGATCTACGACGGCCCGAGCGAAATCCAGAAGATGTTGATCGCCCGTGAGCTGGCCAAAGGCAATTGATCGGCGTCCGTCTCACTTGACGCTGCCACCTTCGAGACCGAGCCGGACACGAGTACCGGCGGAGCATGCCCGATGAACATCGCTGACGTTCTCACGCGCTGCGCGCCCCATTTTGCCGCCAAGCCGATCGCTCATTTCGACGACAGGGTGGTGTCGTACGGCGAATTCACCGGCCACGTGCAGCGGCTAACCGCGGCCCTAACTGAATTGGGTGCGCGCAAGGGCACCCGGATCATCCTGTTGGCGCACAACCGGCCGGAGTGGCTCGCCGCCTTCTTCGCGATCGTGGCGATCGGTGCCGTAGCGGTGCCCGTCAATCCCGGCCTTGCCGCACCGGAGGTCCGCACCATCGTGGAGCACTGCGAGCCTACCATCGCCATCGTCCAATCCAATCTCGCCAGCCTGCTCGACGGCGCCGAGGCATCCCCAATCCGCTGCCTGCTGGATCGGCCGGCCAACGTCCCCAGGCCGGCGCAGCCATACGCCGACATGCAGAGCGACGATCCCGCCCTCATCTTCTACACCTCGGGAACGACCGGACGGCCCAAGGGGGTAGTGCTCAGCCATGGTGCCGAGCTGTTTGCCATCGAGATGTTCTCGCGCCACCTCGGCATCACTTGGGGCGACACCTCCTTGATCACCGGCTCGTTGGCCTTCATTTATCACTTGGTGCTGCATGCGCTGACGGTGCTCAACCACGGCGCCAGTCTCGTCCTCCTCGAGCGGTTTCACCCCGAGATCGCCTGCCGCGCCATCGAGCGACACCGCATCAGCGTCGTCATGGCGGTACCTACGGCGTACGTCATGATGCTGAACTGGTCGGACGGGAAGGTGTGTGATTTTTCGTCGGTGCGCCTGGCGATCACCGCAGGCGCCAATTTTCCCGACGCTTTGTCCCGACGCGTTCACCAGATTCTCGGGTTCCCAGTATTCGACCTCTGGGGAATGACCGAGTGCACGCCCACGACCTCCTACGATCCCGCCAGGGACAGGGAAGGCCGCCCTGACTCGTGCGGCAGGCCGCTTCCCGGCTGCGCTGTCCGCATCGTGGACAAGGATCTGAAGGATCTTTCACAGGGCGAAGTTGGCGAGGTTCTGCTAACCAGTCCGGCGATGATGCAGGGCTACTACAACAACCCACAGGCGACGGCCGAAACGATCGTCGACGGCTGGGTGCGCAGCGGCGACCTCGGCAGGCTCGACGCCGACGGTTTTCTCCACGTCGTCGGGCGCATCAAGGACTTGATCATCCGCGGCGGCGCCAACATCTACCCCATCGACATCGAGGAAGTCCTCTATAGGCATCCCGCCATCGGCGAGTGCGCCGTGATCGGCATTCCAGATGCCACCTACGGCGAAGTGGTCAAGGCATTCGTGGTACTCAAAGACGGAAAGACGGCGACGGCCCCGGAGATCGTGGAGCATTGCTGGCGCAATGTCGCCAAATACAAAATTCCCAGTGTGATCCAGTTCGTGGGCAGCCTGCCCAAGGGTCCGACGGGAAAGATCCTCCGCCGCGAGCTGCGCGAGGCCTGACGTGGCACAGCCCGTTCGCCACCCTCCCGAGGAACCGCGCACGTCATCGCGGCGCAAGACGCGGGCAGAGAAATCCGAGAAGACCCGTCGCGCGATCGTCGAAGCGGCGGCGCGGATCATCGGTCGTTACGGCTACGAGAATGCCTCGATCGCCCGGATTGCCGCGCGGGCAAGGATCGCCCACGGCACGTTCTACAAGCACTTCGGCTCGCGCCAGGATCTGTTCGACCGTGTGTTGCCCGAGATGGGCGATCGGCTCCTCGAATTCATTCAAGCCAACGTCGATCGCCATGCCGCCGGCGCCCATCGCGAGGAACAGCGCCTTCGCGCCTATATCAAGTTTCTCGTACGCAATCCGTGGTTCCAGCGGCTGGTCAACGACTCGGAGGTAATGGCACCCAAGGCGCACAAGGCGTATTTTGAGCGCCTTGCCTCGGGATATGTACGAGGCCTCACACGCAGCATCGCGCGCAACGAGATCAAGGCGTTCGACCGCACCGAACTCGAATGCGTCGCGTACATCCTGATGGCGACGCGCTTATATCTTGCTCAGCGATACGCCTATTCGCATGGCTCCGTCAGCGATCCGCCCGAGGCGGTGGTGAGAACCTATGTGAAGTTCGTGCAGCGGGCGCTATTCGACTAGGGGTCATGTGCCTATGCATGGCATTTTCCAGACCTTCATCGATAGTTTGGCAGAGGGAGCTGACGAGCCCGCTTTCAGCGCTGCCATGGCGAGGGCAGCGGCAGCGCTCGACTTGTCCTGCTTTGCATATCTTTGTCTGCCGCATCGCAGGAACGACGAAGCCCGCCTGATCTCGACCTATCCGCTGCCCTGGAGCGCCCACTACCTGAAAAATCATTACGAGCGCCTAGATCCCGTGATCCGCCGGGCCCTGCAAGTGACCGAACCGTTCGAATGGGGGAACGGCATCGAGTCGGGAGAACTGTCGGACGCCCAGCGCCAGCTCTTTGAGGAAGCCGCAAGATTCGGCATCCGTTACGGCTTCACCATCCCCATCCACGACGGGCGCGGCCCCGTGGCGGCCGTGACGTTCGCCTCGGACGAACAGGGGCCGACGTTCAGGCGTTGCGTCGAAGCGCATCGCCATGTCCTCCAGCTTATGGCTCTGTATTTTCACGCCAGCGCCCGCCGCAAGCTCCAATCGAACCGGGTTGTAGACGGCGTGGCGTTGTCGCCGCGTGAATACGAGTGCCTGGAATGGTCGGCGGCGGGGAAGTCGGCGTGGGAGATCGGTCGCATTCTAGGTATCACCCAGCGTACGGCCACGTTTCACCTCGAGAATGCAAAGTCAAAGCTCTGGGTCTTCTCACTGCATCAGGCGATTGCACGCCACGCCGGCTCCAAGGACAGGTAGAACTTCGTGCCCCTGTTCAACTTTACAGGGTCCCAGAATGGTCATTCGCCTCTACATCGACAGACATCTTCTTCCAGGAGGCGACGATGATGCAGCTCATCACGAGCGACAGCTACGGCACCTGTCTCGACGAACTAGCCGACATGCACCGACTGCGCTACCGCGTGTTCAAGCAGCGGCTCGATTGGGACGTCCAGGTCAGCAGCGACATGGAGGTCGACGAATTCGACGCGCTTGGCCCCTGCTACCTGCTGCAGCGGAGCGCCGACGGCAGCGTCACCGGTTGCGTCCGCCTGTTGCCAACCATAGGGCCTACCATGCTGCGCGACACGTTCGGTGCGCTGCTCGATGGCGCTGCGGCGCCCACCAGCCCGCTCATCTGGGAAAGCAGCCGGTTCGGCCTCGATCCCGATCATGCGGGCCCGGTGGCGAGCCAGGGGATCGCCAAGGCGACCTACGAACTCTTCGCCGGCATGATCGAGTTCGGCCTGTCCCGACGGCTGAGCGACATCGTCACCGTCACCGACGTGCGCATGGAGCGCATTCTGCGCCGCGCCTCGTGGCCGTTGCGCCGGCTCGGCCAGCCCAAGGCGTTCGGCCGCTCGCTCGCCGTGGCGGGCTACCTGGCCGTCTCGGCCGACAGTCTGGGCCAGATCCGTGCCGCGGGTCAGCTCAAGGGCCCCGCGCTCTGGAGCCCGGTGATGTCGCTGGCGGCGTAGTCACCTGGCCACAGCCACACGCCCAGCGCTGCGCCGCCGGCCGAAGAGGTCGGCGGCAGCGGCCGACCGTCACGAAGTCGCTCCATGGAGCTCATCCGATGACCATCGAGCCGGCGCCTCTCCGCACCGTCATCGCGGCAGCCGAGCATGGCAGCTTCAGGCGGGCGGCGGCGGCTCTTGACGTCAAACAATCGACGCTCAGCCGCCGGGTTCGCCGGTTCGAGGAGTTTCTTGGCGTCAAGTTGTTTGAGCGCTCCAGCGGTGGCGTGCACGTCACGGCGGCCGGTGGCGATGTCGTACGCACGGCCCGGCGTCTGATCGAGCAGATGGAACGGATGGTCTCGACTGCGCGCTCCGCCGGCCGCGGCGAAGCCGGGGACCTTACGATAGGCGTCTGCACGTCGCTGTCCGCCAGCAAACTGCGCACCGTCCTTGCCGGCTATGTGCAGACGTCACCGCGTATCGAGATCAATATCGTCGAACAATCTCGCGCCCGGCTGCTCGACGGACTTCGAATAGGCGGCCTGGACATTGCCATCATCGCGGGCGAGGTCAGGGACCATAACGGACCGTCGATGTTGCTGTGGTCCGAACGGATCATCGTTGCCTTGCCCACAGGGCATCGCCTGACAAGCAACGAAATGATCTATTGGACCGACCTCAAGGGGGAATCCTTCCTGCTGAGCCGACGCGACCCGGGTCCGGACTTGTGCAACCTCATCGTCCAGAAGCTGTCGGCACCCGGCGATGCGCCCAAGATCGCGATCTGGGACGTCAGCGGCGAGAGCGTCCTGTCCATGCTGGAAATAGGTCACAGGATCAGCGTTCACTGCGAGTCGTGTGCTAGGCTGATTTACCCTGGCGTTGTCTATCGCGAGGTGCGCGACGCATCCGGTCCAAGCTACGTCTCTTTCACCGCGTGCTGGGATGACGCCAACAAGAGTCCCGCTCTCGCGCGCTTCGTCGACCTGCTGCGCAAGCATCACCAACCGACCTTGGTTACTTAGCTTCTCGGCCAGGGCCGGTCGCTCCAGCACCGCGAGCAGCCTTGCGTGCCTTGGCAAAAGCCCGATCCGTCGCCATGAACCGTCCCAGCATCGGCGCCACGAGCTTTGCCGGATCGATCGTCTTTCCAGTTTCGCGGCCAAGCACATCGGCATAGGCCAACAGATCGCGATGGATCGCCGCCGGCAGGTCGACCGTCAATTTCACCGGCTTCTCGTCCAGGATGCCGTCCAGTCGCAGCTTGGACATCGCCTGCCTCCTACCCGCGATAAGGCTGAAGCACGAGATCGCGGGTCACGATCACTCGCACGGGATAACCGGGACGAATGGTCAGCGTCGGCTGGATGTCGAGATTGCGCCGCACGATCTGCTGTCCGGCCTGGTTCAGGGTGTCGCCGGTGCCGCGACGCAAGGCGCGGACGATGTCGCTGTCGTTCTGATCGGATCCCAGCTCGGTGCCGACGGCGAGGATGGTCGAAAGCAGCGCGGCCTTGAACAGGGCGCCCCAGTGATGGTCGACACCGTCCTCCAGGCCGGCCTGGCCAGTGGCATCGGCACCAGGTTGGCGCTCGAGTACAACCGAATAGCCATTGGGCAGGATGAGGCGCGTCCAGACCAGAAGGAGACGCGATTGCCCAAACGAAACCTGGCTGTCATAGACTCCGATCAGCTTGGCACCTTGGGGAATCAGAAGCGATCCGCCGGTGGGCGTGTCGTACACGTTCTCCGTCACCTGCGCCGTGATCTGACCGGGAAGATCGGACCGGAGGCCGGTGATAAGCGCCGCAGGAATGATCGTGCCTGCCTGCAGGACATAGGGCGATGCGGGCCGCGCCAGGCGATCGGGACTCGTCGTACGCCGATCGACGGGCGCATTCATGAAGGCGAGTTTTCGATCCTGCCCGTTCTGGATCGATGCCTCATCCGCCCCGGATATCGATCCCTGAGAAGCAGTCGGACCTGCACTTACCGGCTGTTGCTGGCGATTGCCTGGAGCAAACAAGCGGCTGACGCGAGCTGATTCCGTCTCCTGCGCCCGGCGCTGCTGCTCCGCATCGGGTGCGGACAGACCGGACTGGGCCTGGGCTGCCACGATCGGCCGGCCGAGATCGCCGGGCAGCGGCGGCCCGAGCGGCGGGACGTCGCGAGGGACTCCGGCGTAATCGCGCGGCAACGCGGCAAGGCCGTCGGCCATGCGCGGCCGATCGGTGGTGTAGAGTTCCTGGGGTGCGGACCCGCGCAGCCGATCGCCCTGCAAGGCCCACAGCACGGCGCCACAGATCAGGATCGAGGCCAATGCCGTGCCGCCGACCAGGACATTGCGCGAAAGACGCATCACGCGTGGCCCGTCCGGCCGCAGCCTGAAGGGACGTGCGACGCTGGCGTTTGGGGACTCGGACAGCGACTGATCCGTCATCGCTGCGGCCTGCCGTCTGCGCGGACGATCCGGACTTTCTGCTGGCTCTCACCGCCCAGCCGCAGCTCGGCCGCGGCGAACAACCGGTCGACAATCAGCACGTTTCCGTAGGTGCGGGAGTTGACGATCTCCGGCTTGCCATCGGGACCGACGATGAAGAGCGGCGGCATCTCGCCCTGCACGATGCCCGGCGAGAACTCGATGTAGACCTTGCGTCCATCGTCATAGGCGTTGACGGGTCGCCAGGGCGGTCTGTCGCCATCGATTGCGTACCGGTAACGGCGCTGCGCCATCTCGGGAACGACCGGCGCCGGCGGCACAGCGCGAAGGCTCTTGCCTCGGCTTTCGGGATAGAACCAGGCGACCGACGGCATGTAGGGCCGCTCGTGGGCGCGCAGCTCAATCAGATAGGTACGCCGGTCGGTGTTGACCACGAGGTTGGTCTCGATGGCGGGCCGGGTCGGCTTGACCAGGATGTGGATGCGCCTCGTGTCGCCGTTGCCGCTTTCGGTGTCGCCGATGATCCAGCGCACGGTGTCGCCAGCCGCCACCGGCCCGGACCCGGTGAGCTGCTCGCCCGGCTCGAGGGCGATGTCGGTGACCTGTCCTGGCGCGACGTAAACCTGATAGAGGGCGCCCGGGCTGTAGGGGAACACCTGCACGGCGTTGAAGTAACCTTCGCGGCGCGGCTCGATGCGCGCGGCGCCATTGGCTGCCTCGACGCGCGCGATCGGCTCCTTCGCTTCCACCATGCCACCACGCGCAGGCGTCCAGGACGGCGGAACGTGCAACGGCCGCGGTCGATCCTCGGCGGGCGCCGACGACACGGGAAGCGGCGGTACGCTCTCGTCGTAGCTGATCTGTGGCGGCTTGGTCGACGCGCAGCCGCCGATCGCCAACAGCGAGATGAGGACGGCCGGCCGCATGGGTCGTTTGTCTCTTGCCTGGTTCATTGTGCGAGCTCCTTCGACCAGTTGATGGCGTTGACGAACACCCCCAGCGGATTCTTGCGCAGGCGATCGGCATCGCGCGGCGTCTCGATCACGATGGTGAGGATGGCGGTCCAGCGCTCGGTGGCGGCGAGCTGGCCGCTCTCGAAGCGGCGCTCGGTCCACGCCACGCGGAAACTGTCGGGCGATGCTCGAATGACGCTCGAGACTTCGACGGAGATCTGCAACTTGCCGAGCTTGGCGAAGGGATCGTTGCGGCGGGCATAGTCGTTCAGCGCCGCGGCGCCGCGATCGGTGGTGAACTCGTAGGCGCGCAGCCAGCCCTGGCGCAGCACGACGGCGTCGGCCGGCAGGCCGCGCACATCCTCGATGAAGCGTCCCAGGTGGAAGGCGATCTGCGGATCTGTCGGCCGGTAAGAGGCGTCGGCCGGAGCAACAGCCTGGGCCTGGCCGAACCTGTCGACTTGAACGACCCAGGGCGTGATCGTGCCGCGTGCCGCCTGCCAGACGAGACCGCCGGCCAAGCCGGCCGCCAGGACCAGGCAACCGAATGCCATCAACCGCCAGTTCCTCGCCTGCACCCGCGCCGAGCCGATCCGGTCATCCCAGACCTGCGCGGCCTTCTGATAAGGCGTCTCCGCTACCGGCGAATGGCCGTAGCGCACGGATGAACGCTTGAACATCACCGGGTCCCTTCGGAGAGATTGATGGAGCCGCCGCCGCCGCCATGATCGCCGGAGCGGACGGCATGAGCGGCGGCCGAGGCGCCATGACTCGCGGCCTGGCTCCGCCGCATGCGGCGCGCCCAGGCTGGCGGCGCGTCGCGTGGTTCAGGCGCGGTGCCACCCTCTGCACCACCGGCAGCGGCGCGACCACCCGCTTCGAAGCTGCTCGCGAGACTAGAACCCGCCCGGCGGAGCGGGCTCGCCGCGCCGGACATTCCCGACACGGTCACGCCGGACAGGCCACCACCGCGGTAGGCTGCCGCCGCCCCGCCGGCGAGCGCCGCGGAGCCACGTGCCGCCCCGGCTAGGGCGCTCGCGCCGCCTGCGGCAATGGCGCCTGCCGCGACGCCGAGGCCGCCGGCAGCCAGGCCGGTCCCCACCGCTGCGCCGGCCCCGAGTTGCGGCCCGCCCGAGACGATGCCGTTGGCGATGCCAGGCCCAAAGATGCCGAGGCCCAGGAGCGCCAAGGAGGCCAGCACCAGCGCCATGGCGTCCTCGATGGAGGGCTGAGCGCCGCCCGATCCCGCGGTGAACTGCGAGAACAAGGTCGAGCCGATGCCGACGATGACGGCCAGCACCAGGACCTTCACGCCAGAGGAAACGACGTTGCCCAGGACGCGCTCGGCAAGGAAGGCGGTCTTGCTGAAGAGCCCGAATGGGATCAGCACGAAGCCTGCGAGCGTGGTCAGCTTGAACTCGATCAGGGTAATGAAGAGCTGGACAGCGAGGATGAAGAAGGCGAGCAGCACCACCACCCAAGCGAACAGCAGTACGGCGATCTGGATGAAGTTCTCGAAGAAGCTGACAAAGCCCATGAGACCCGAGATCGAATCGAGGATCGGCCTCCCCGCATCGAGACCGACCTGGGCGACCCGTCCCGGGCGCAGGAAATCCGCGGCCGACAGGCCGGTGCCGGAGGCTTTTAGGCCCAGCCCCGCAAAGCTTTCGAAAACGATGCGGGCGAGGCTGTTCCAGTTGCCGATGAGGTAGGCGAAGACGCCGATGAACAAGGTCTTCTTGACGAGGCGCGCGACGACATCCTCGTCCCTGCTCCACGCCCAGAACAGCGCGGCCAAGGTCAGATCGATCGCGGCCAGCGTGGCAGCGAGGAAGCCGACTTCGCTGCCCAACAACCCGAAACCGCTATCTATGTAGCTAGTGAAGACTTCTAGGAACCGGTCGATGACGCCTGTGCCGCCCATCGGCTTTTACTCCGTGCTCTTTGCCCACGTGACGGCAGGCTCACTCATGGAACATCCGGACGGTCGAGGGCTGATAGCCCTGTTTGGGCGTGAGGAAACGCCGAAGCTGCTCCCTGGCCTGATCCTGCGCAGCAACCCGCGCCGCTGCCTCGAGGCTCTGGGCGCGGCTCTGTGAGGCGACAGTCGCCGTCAGGTCGGCGAGCTGCTGTGCCTGAAGTGCGAGAAGCTGGTTGCCGGCCTGCGCTGCCTCCAGTGCCCCTACAGCGCTTTGGCTCGCATCGACGAGGGCGGACATCTCGGTCCGGTTGGTGTCGAGATTGCCGACCACCGTCGCCTGGATGCGTAGCGCATCCTGCAGGCCCGCGACCGAGTTCTGCCAGCGCACTTGCGCATTGGCGATCAGCGCGTAATCCGACTGGTTCGCCGACGCCGGCGCATAGGTCGTCGAGAATGCCTGATCGATCTGCTGGACGTCGTAGGCGATGTTCTGGGCCTGACCGAGCAATTGCCGGGTTCGTCCTATGGACTGCTGCAACTGCTGCAGGGAGGAGTACGGCAGGCTCGTGAGATGACGCGCCTGGTTGATCAGCATTTGCGCTTCGTTCTGCAGCGACAGGATCTGGTTGTTGACCTGCTGCAAGGTGCGCGCCGCCGTCAGCAGGTTCTGCGAATAGTTGCTGGGATCGAACACGGTCATCTGGGCGGAAACCGGCAACGCGCTCCCTGCAATGACAAGGGCGGTCGCAAGGGCGGCGCCGAAACGACGAATAGAGATCATGACGATTCTCCAGTGCTGAGATCGGGGATAAGGTCGGCAGCCCAGGCCGCGCCGCGGGCGACAAGCCAGCCGCCGAGAAAGCCCTCGCGACCGTGCTCGGCGAGGATGCGTTCGATCAGGGCCTGATCGGACTTCGACGAGGCCGCCGTCAGGGCAAGAGCCACCTCGCCGAGGCCAAGTTCGAACAGGCGGTTGCCGCGGCGGGACTGGCAGTAGTAGTCGCGCTTCGGCGTCGCCCGCGCGAGGATATCGATCTG
Organism: Rhodospirillales bacterium; assembly: GCA_009377525.1. GTDB lineage: Bacteria > Pseudomonadota > Alphaproteobacteria > Reyranellales > Reyranellaceae > Reyranella. The sequence continues at coordinate 11,137 of WHTW01000026.1, read as the reverse complement.
GCGGTCGTTGAGGCCGAAGCGGCGATAGATCGCCGTGATCTGCGGCTCGATCGCCCGCTCGTTCGGCAGGAAAAGACGGGTCGGGCAGCTCTCGATGATGGCCGGCGCGATCGGGGATCCATCAATGTCGGAGAGCGACTGCGTGGCAAAGACGACTGACGCATTCTTCTTGCGCAACGTCTTCAGCCATTCGCGGAGCTGGCCCGCGAAGCCCTCGTCGTCGAGGGCAAGCCAGCCTTCGTCGACGATGAGGAGAGTCGCCCGCCCGTCGAGCCGAGCCTCGATGCGGTGGAAGAGATAGGCAAGGACTGCGGAGGCTGCACCGGTGCCGATCAGGCCTTCGGTCTCGAATACCTGGACGGCACCATCACCCAGTCGCTCGGCCTCGGCATCGAGCAGGCGTCCAAAGGAACCGCCCAGACAATACGGCTGCAGCGCCCGCTTGAGCGCCGTCGACTGCAGCAGCACCGACAGGCCTGTCAGCGTGCGCTCACCGAGCGGAGCCGAAGCCAGCGAACCCAGCGCCGACCAGAGATGATCCTTCACCTCCGGGGTTATGGCGATCTTCTCGCGCGCCAGGAGGGCCGAGATCCACGCCGCTGCCCAGCCGCGTTCGGCGATGTCGTCGATGAGCGCGAGCGGCTGGAGGGCGACGGGCGCGTCGGCATCGTCGGTGAGCGCGCCACCCAGATCGTGCCAATCACCGCCCATCGCGAGCGCAGCCGCGCGGATCGAGCCGCCGAAGTCGAAGGCGAAGACCTGTGCCTTGGCATAGCGCCGAAACTGCAACGCCATCAGCGCCAGCAGCACGGATTTGCCGGCGCCGGTCGGGCCGACCACGAGCGTGTGGCCGACATCGCCCACATGAAGGGCAAAGCGGAACGGCGTCGCTCCCTCGGTCCTGCCGAAGAACAGCGGCGGGGCGTCCAGGTGGTCGTCCCGTGCCGGCCCCGCCCAGACGGCGGAGAGCGGGATCATGTGCGCCAGATTGAGCGTGGAGACCGGCGGCTGGCGCACATTGGCGTAGGCGTGGCCCGGCAGGGAGCCGAACCACGCATCGACGGCATTGACGGTTTCGATCATGCAGGTGAAGTCGCGGCCCTGGATCACCTTCTCGACGAGGCGCAGCCTCTCATCAGCGATGCGTGGATCGTCGTCCCATACCGTGACCGTCACAGTGCAGAAGGCCGCGCCGACCGCGTCGGAGCCCAGCTCCTGCAGGGCGGCATCGGCATCGATCGCCTTGTTGTGGGCGTCCGTGTCGAGGAGCATCGACGCCTCGTTGGTCATCACCTCCTTGAGGATCGCGGCGATCGACTTCCTCTTGGCGAACCACTGCCGGCGGATCCGGGTCAGCAGCTTCGTAGCGTCGGTCTTGTCGAGCATGATCGCACGGGTGGACCAGCGATAGGCAAAGGCCAGGCGATTGAGCTCGTCCAGGATCCCGGGGGTGGTCGCCGCCGGGAAGCCCACGATCGTGAGCACGCGCAGGTGAGAGCCACCGAGCTTCGGCTCCAGACCAGCCGCCAGGGACTGATCGGCCAGCAGGGCATCGAGATACATCGGCACTTCCGGCACGCGCACGCGCTGGCGCCGGGTCGAGATGCAGGAATGCAGGTAGGTCAGCGTCTCGCCATCGTCGAGCCAGCGGCTTTCGGGCATAAAACCTTCGAGGAGTTTTAGGACGCGGTCCGTCCGATCGATAAAGCCCGCCAGGATCTCGTGCGCGTCGGCGCCCTCGGCGCGGGCGCGTCCCTCGTAGAGGAAGCGCTCGGCGCCGGCGGACTCCCAGGCCGGCGGCAAATAGAGAAAGGTGAGGAAGCAGGCCGACTCGTAATGAGCCCCCTCCTCTTCGAAAGTGGCCTTTCGCTCGGCATCGACCAGCGCGGAGGCTGCATCGGAGAAGCTGCTCTCCGGATAGGTGCTGGACGGCTGGCGCTGCGCCTCGACGAAGATCGCCCAGCCGGAGCCGAGCCGGCGCAGCGCATTGTTGAGGCGCCCGGCGACGCCAACGAGTTCGGCGGGCACCGCCGAGTCGAGATCGGGTCCCCGGAAATGCGCCGTCCGCTGAAAGGATCCGTCCTTGTTGAGGACGACCCCTGAAGCAACGAGCACCGCCCACGGCAGAAAATCTGCGAGACGCGTCGCCGAGCTGCGGTATTCCGCGAGGTTCATCATGCCACGGTCCTCACACGCCGAGCCGACCGGGGATGCGCAGGTGGCGGCGCACCACGTCGACGAACAGCGGGTCGCGCTTGGCCGCCCAGACGGCCAGCCCATGACCGATCAGCCAGAGCAGCAAACCGGCGATCCACAGGCGCAGGCCGAGGCCGACAGCGCCCGCCAGTGTGCCGTTGAGGATCGCCACAGACCGCGGGGCACCACCGAGCAGGATCGGCTCGGTCAAGGCGCGGTGAAGCGGCACGACGAAGCCAGGAACGGGCTCGGTCATCAGACGAGTACCCCGCCGCCGAAAGAGAAGAACGACAGGAAGAAACTCGAGGCGGCAAAGGCGATCGAGATGCCGAACACGATCTGGATCAGGCGCCGGAATCCGCCGGACGTGTCGCCGAAGGCCAGGGTGAGGCCGGTGACGATGATGATGATCACAGCAACGATCTTGGCCACCGGGCCTTCGACCGATTGCAGGACCTGCTGCAGCGGCTGCTCCCACGGCATGCTGGAACCCGCCGCGTAGGCCGCCGACGAGAAGGCCAGCAGTATCGAGGACAGAATGGCGGTCGCCGTGACCGCGCGCCGTATCGCGAAGCGCATCATTGACGTTCTCCTGCAGGTGAGAGTGCGTAATCCAAGTCGGTGCCAAGACCGTCCACGCGGGCGAGTTCGGTCAGCCGGCGCGCGGCGCCGCGGCCCGATAGCACGGCGATCAGGTCGATGGTCTCGGCGATGAGAGCCCGCGGCACGGTGACGACGGCTTCCTGGATGAGCTGTTCTAAGCGCCGCAGCGCACCGATGGCCGTGCCGGCGTGGATGGTGCCGATGCCGCCAGGATGACCAGTGCCCCAGGCTTTCAGGAGATCGAGGGCCTCGGCGCCGCGCACTTCGCCGATCGGGATGCGGTCGGGCCGCAGCCGGAGCGACGAGCGCACGAGATCGGCAAGCGATGCCACGCCATCCTTGGTCCGCAAAGCGACCAGATTGGCGGCGCGGCACTGGAGCTCGCGCGTATCCTCGATCAGCACCACCCGGTCGGAAGTCTTGGCCACCTCGGCCAGGAGCGCATTGGCAAGGGTCGTCTTGCCCGTCGAGGTGCCGCCCGCGACGAGGATGTTTCGACGGTCCGCGACGGCCTGCCGGAGTACGTCGGCCTGGCCAACCGTCATGATGCCAGCCGCGGCGTAGTCCTCGAGGGTGAAGACGGCGACCGCAGGCTTGCGGATCGCGAAGGTCGGTGCCGCCACGACAGGAGGGAGAAGTCCTTCGAAGCGCTCTCCCGTCTCGGGCAGCTCCGCCGACACGCGCGGGCTGCCAGGATGGACCTCGGCGCCGACATGATGGGCCACGAGCCGCACGATGCGCTCGCCCTCGGCGGCGGCCAGGCGCTCCTCCGTCTCGACCAACCCACTCGACAGCCGGTCTACCCAGAGTCGCCCATCGGGGTTCAACATGACCTCGACGACAGACGGATCCTCGAGCCACGCAGCGATAGCGGGACCCAAGGCGGTGCGCAGCATGCGAGCGCCGCGGGAGATCACCTCAGCTTGGAAGGAATGTACCGTCATCGTTACCCCGATTGCAGGACCGTCCGAGCAGCGGTCGTGGAATGGGGTCGATTAGAAAGAGGAGGAACTGGGTCGGCGCAACAAGGTCGAGGAGGTCGTAGTACACTGGCGTACAAAGGCAGGTGGACGGCGGTCGGGCCTCAGGACCGATGGCTTCCCTCATCCGTTGTTTGATCTGCAGGCGCGATATCCTGGGAGATCTCGTCGGCCAGGGTCCGGCCTTTGGCCAGGCGCCGGCCGAGCGCCTCGACATAGCCTTCGTAACGCTCCCGGCCCTTGGCCTGCGCGCCCGGCTGCGCTGTATCCGTCAGAGGTGGAGTCGCCGTCAGCCAGAAGCGTACGAAGAGCGCCAACGCTTCGTTGGAGATGGTGACGTGGCGCTCCAGCCGCTCGACCTGTCGGATGAGCCGGTCCAGTCGGCGGCCGAGCGCGCCCTCCAGCCTCTCTGACCCGTCCGGAGACAGAAAGGATGCGAGGGCGGTTTCCACGATGAGGGCCTGCGGTACGCGCTTGCGCTGTGCATAGTCGGCGAGCTTGATCGCCAGATCAGGCGGCAAGCGGAACGTATGCTTGGTCCGCATCCGGCGGCTCAGAGGTCGATACCGTCGCCGGGATCCAATGCGGCCTGGCGGGCGAGACCTCGGGCGGCGGCGCGCAACGCTCGAGCGCGCACGGCGTCCTCGTCGGGCTCATCCTCGCCAAACGCAAACTCCGGTGAGGGTGTAGGAGGCTCGGGTGCGATGTCTTCATGCTCGGCAAGCTCCGGCTCTCGGCGGATGCCGCCGTTAGCGGGATCATCGACGGGATGCACCGCATGGAAGCTTGCCACTCCCTCGCTCCCGCTCCGACTCGCCGGAGCGGGCGTGCCGCTCCAGTCATCCGCCGCCGTGCCGGCAACCCTGGGCTTTTCCGACCTTGGTGCTGGAAACAGACGCTCCGTCAGTCGCCGATCCTCGTAATACCGTGCCTTCCTGGCCCGAATCGGCGGGCAGCCGGAGACCAGCACCAATTCGTCGGTGGCTGGCAGTTGCATGACCTCGCCAGGCGTCAGCAGCGGTCGCGCCGTCTCCTGCCGCGAGACCATGAGATGACCAAGCCAGGGGCTCAGCCTGTGGCCGGCGTAGTTCCTGGCGTCGCGAATCTCGGTCGCGGTGCCGAGTGCATCCGAGACGCGCTTGGCGGTGCGCTCGTCGTTGGTAGCGAAGGACACACGCACATGGCAGTTGTCGAGGATGGCATTGTTCGGGCCGTACGCCTTCTCGATTTGATTGAGCGACTGGGCGATGAGGAAGCTCTTCAGCCCATAGCCCGCCATGAAGGCGAGCGCGGATTCGAAGAAGTCGAGGCGGCCCAGGGCTGGAAACTCGTCGAGCATGAGCAGCAGCCTGTGGCGGCGGCCCTCGGCATGGAGTTCCTCGGTCAGCCGGCGGCCGATCTGATTCAGCATGAGCCGCACCAGCGGCTTGGTCCGGCTGATGTCGGAGGGCGGCACCACGAGGTAGAGCGTCGTCGGCCGCTCGTTTTCGACGAGATCACGGATGCGCCAGTCGCAACGGCGGGTCACCCTCGCCACCACGGGATCCCGGTACAGGCCGAGGAAGGACATTGCGGTCGACAGCACGCCGGAGCGTTCGTTCTCGCTCTTGTTCAACAGTTCCCGTGCCGCCGAGGCGATCACTGGATGAACACCCGCCTGGCCGAGGTGCGGCGTCGTCATCATCGCGCGGAGCGTCGTCTCGATCGGCCGCTTCGGATCGGACAGGAAGGCCGCGACGCCGGCCAGCGTCTTGTCCTGCCCGGCATACAGGACATGCAGGATCGCGCCGACCAGCAGGGCGTGG